>JAKAXM010000035.1 GCA_021816625.1 Pseudomonadota bacterium
ATCGCGATCTCCAAGGATCCGCTCATCGCCGTAAAGCTCATCCACGCCAAATCCGGGGATCTCGTCACCGTCGACTGGATCGACAACGAGGGCATGACCGGGCACGCCCAGACGCATGTGAGTTAGGTAGCTAGGGCGTCAAGGTTGGCGGGCGGCGAGCACCGTGTGCTCGCGCGCCCGGCCGTATAGAAACCCTTGCGCCCAGTCGATGCCGAGATCTTTGATGATCGCGGCAACCTCCGGGGTTTCGATCCCTTCTGCAATGGTCGTAAGCTTCAATTCTTCGGCGATGCGCTGCACACCCTGAATGATGGCCCGGACGGTGGGTTCGCGAATACGGCTTATGAGATTGCCTTCCAGTTTCAAGTAGGAGAACGGCAGGTCGGCTAGATACTGAAAGGACGAGTAGCCGTGGCCGAAGTCATCGAGGGCCAGTTGCAGGCCCGCATCAACGAAGCTCATGAGCAATTCGCGTGCGTCGCGGCTGTTCCCAAAGAGTTCGCGTTCCGTCAGTTCGAGAACGAGCGGTCGCTGGTTTCCGTTGTCTCCGTGGCAGGCCTCGCAGTAGGTCTTTACGAGGCTCAAGAGGTCGTGAATGGCCTCGGGGTGACGAAGCAGGTCGGCCGAGATGTTGACGAAATGAACGAGCGGTGCGCGATCCTTGAGGGTCGCAAGGCAGCGGTCCAGGGTTGTGCGGATCACGCTATGATCGATCTTGTAGGTGAGCTGCAGGTGCTGTGAGACCTCAATGAATTCGTCGGCCGCCAGGATGTTGCCATCCGGCAGGACCATACGCGCGAGCGCCTCTTCGGCTACCATGCGGCCGGTTTGTAGGTCAACGACGGGTTGGTAGGCCGCGACGATGCGTTGTTCATGGAGGGCGGCCTCCAAGGCGGCCCCCATGCCAAGCAGGCGCCTTTGCACGACTGTCGCATGCACCGCGCGGTTGCGCCCCGAGCTTTTGGCATGATAGAGGGCGGCTTCGACCGCATTCAAGAGATCCGTGGGACCACTCCCGTCCTCGGGAAAGCTTGCCACCCCAAAACTTGCCGTCACGCGTATGCGGCTTGTTTTCGACAGGACCACCAGGCGCTCTATGCGTTGCCGCAGTTTCTCGACTAGGGTGTCGAGACCTTTCGTTTCATTGATGACGCACAGAAATTCAGGACCGCCCCACCGGCCTATAGACGCCTCGGTACCCAGGACATCGTGCAGAACATGACCGACCTGGCGCAAAACGCGGTCTGCGAATTCACGTCCTAAACTGTAGTTTATCAGCCGAAATCGATCGATGTCGCACAAAACGACGGCAAAACGCTTCCCGAGGGCCATGCGTGTCGCAACGGTTTGCTGCAGGGCTGCCCGGCTCGGAACGCTTACGGATTCGCCCGAATCGGGCATCGACATGGCGGGGCTCCCTTATATGTGCGACACGCATCAATGCTTTTATGGAGTTTGGGAATAACTTAATGCATGCGCAGGCCCATGTCCAAAGTTAAATGGAGCGCCGACGCCTCGCCCCGCCCTGTCCGGGCGTGCCCCGCCCTGGCAAGCCGGGCCGCGCCTATGGCCGCTGGCCTGTGTCCGGCCCGCATGACAGGTATCTCCAGGGCCTGCGCGCGGATCGCCTGCCATGCCGCATTGGCACTGCCCCCGCCGGTGCTCAGGACCCGCCGGGCGACCGGCGCCCCATGGGAGGCGAGCAGGGCATAGCCGCGCGCCTCGATCGCTGCCAGCCCTTCGAGCAGCCCCTGCAGGAACAGCCGGTCGTCGGCAGGCCGGGGCGATAGCCGCGGGGGCAGTTGCGGGTCATTGATGGGAAAGCGCTCACCGGGTGTGACCAGCGGATAGTAGTCGAGTCCCGTGGACTGCGCCATCGGTAAGGCTGCCGACAGGCGTCTGAGCGTGTCCCGATCGAAGTAGTGGGCGAGGACGGCCCCGCCGCTATTGGAAGCGCCCCCGACGAGCCAGTGTGTGCCCAAGCGGTGGCTGTAGATGCCATACTCGGGTACGCATACGCGCTGCGGACTTTCGATCTTGCACACGAGCGTCGAGCCTAGGGACGTGACGCCCGTGCCGGGGGGCAGGCGCCCGAGCGCGAGGTAGGCCGCGGTGCTGTCGGTCGTTCCGGCCACCACCAGGGGGCGTTGGCGCAGGCCGAGGCGGCGGGCGAGCGGGCGGGCGAGGGGCCCAAGGGGGGCCCCGGCGCTCACGATGTGCGGCACGTCAAGGTGGGCGGGCAAAAGGCTTATGGCCTCGTGCCAGGCCCCGTCATAGCCAAGTTTGAGCGCGTTATGTTCGTCCATGCGATCAAAGCGCCCCAGGAGTACGCCTGTGAGCCAGGCACCCTGGGTCGTGATGCGGGCGCGAGTCCCTCGGCGGCTCGTCTTTGCAAGCCATAAACATTTGGCCGGACCCCCATAGGGACCGGCGGCGGCGCCGAGATTGAGGCCGTGGGCGGCGAGGGCCTGGGCTTCGGCGGCGGCGCGTCCATCGTTATAAGCGAGTACCGGGGTCAGGGGCTGGCCGCTCAGTTCATCACAGAGGAAGGTCGTGCCCGAGGTGCCGTCGACCGCGATCGCGGCGATCTCCGCCGTGGGTAGGCGTTGGCGGAGCAGGCTTATGAGGTCGACGGTGTGGCGACGCCATGTCCCGGGATCCATGGCCTTGGCTCGCGGCCAGGCGCGCTCCAGGACCATGTGCCCATGCCCTTCGGTATCGATTGCCCCGATCCGGATCCCCGAGGTCCCGAGGTCAATACCGAGGAAGAGTGCTGGAGGCCTCACGGGGCGGCAGGCAGACCCGAGGGTTTGTGGCCGTGATGGGCGACGATGGTGGTATAGAGGCCGCCGCGGACATTGAAACGGGCCACGAGTTCCATATAGCGGGGCCTCGTTGCCGCGACCAGGTCGCTTAGGATGCGGTTGGTCACCGCCTCATGAAATGCGCCTTCGTTACGGTAGGACCACACGTAGAGCTTGAGGGACTTCAGTTCGACGCAGGCCCGATCGGGCACATAGGTCAATTCCAGTTCGGCGAAGTCCGGTTGCCCGGTTTTTGGGCAGAGACATGTGAATTCGGGGATGCGGATGCATATCTGATAGTCGCGTTCGGGGTGCGGATTGTCGAATATCTCGAGCTGTTTGGTCGGTTCGGTAGGCATTTCCGTCTCGGGTGTGCTAGCTTTGCAGCCCATTGTAGCTTATCCCGATGTCTCATGCGCCTAAAGAAAATCAAGCTTGCGGGCTTTAAGTCTTTTGTCGATCCCACGACGGTGCCGGTGGCGGCCAACCTGGTGGGCATCGTGGGGCCCAATGGCTGTGGTAAGTCCAATATCATCGACGCCGTGCGCTGGGTAATGGGCGAGAGTTCGGCGCGCCACTTGCGCGGGGAGACCCTCGCGGATGTGATCTTCAGCGGGTCGACCAGCCGTAAGCCCGTGAGTCAGGCATCGGTGGAACTCGTATTCGATAATAGCGAGGGCCGCGCCGGCGGCGAGTACGCGCGCTATGCCGAAATCGTCGTGCGCCGCGAGGCGTCGCGTGACGGCAATTCAGACTATTTTCTGAATAAGACGCGGTGTCGACGTAAAGACATCACCGATTTGTTTCTGGGGACGGGCCTTGGTCCCCGGGCCTACTCCATCATTGAGCAGGGCATGATCTCCCGGATCGTCGAGGCGCGTCCCGAGGATCTGCGCTTGTTTCTCGAGGAGGCGGCGGGGATCTCGCGCTACAAGGAACGGCGGCGGGAGACCGAGAACCGCCTTCGGCACGTCCGCGAGAATCTGGCGCGCCTCGATGATACCCGGGGCGAGCTCGATACCCAGCTTGCGCGCTTGAAGCGGCAGGCGGCGGCAGCCCAGAACTACAAGACCTGGAAAGAGCGCGAGCGGGAGCTGCGGTTGTCCGTGGCGCGCGCCCAGTTTCAGCGGTTTACACGCGAGATCGGCGTCGCCGAGGCGGCGGCGGCCGCGGCGGAAACGCGGGTCGAGGGCGAGCGCGCCCAACAAAGGGGGCTCGAGACCGAGATCGAGGCCCTCCGGAACGCGCGTAACGACGCAAACGAGTCCGTGCGCACCGCACGCGAGCGGGCCTATGCCTTGACCGCCGAGGTCGCCCGGCGCGAGCAAGAGATTGCCCACGCCCAGGCCTTGCTTGCCGAGCGCCGTGCCGAGCAACAGAACGTGGGGGCACAGGGCGAGCGTCTGCGGCGGGAGCTCACCGCTGATCGCGAGCGCGAACACGGCCTGTCCGAGGAGTTGGCGCGGTTGGCGCCGGCCGAAGAGTCGGCGCTTTCCGAGGAGCGGGTGGCCCTCGAGGCGCAGCGGACGGCCGAGGTGGTCCTCGATACCTGGCGGCGATCTTTCGAACTCGCCGGGCTCGATGCCCAGGGCCCGATGCGGGCCAGTGCCGCGGCCCGCAGTGAGATCGCGCGCCTCGCTGCCCGGCACCAGGACTTGACGGCACGCACGACCCGCCTGGAGGCGGAGGCCGAAGGGCTCGCAGCAGAGGCCCATGCCGGGCTTACGGCCTTGCGGGAGGCGGCGGATTTGGCCGATCACGACTACGAGGACGCCAAGGAGCGTCTGGCAGGACTCGAGGAACGCCTGGTCGCCCAGCGTCAGTTGTTGGAAAAGGCCACGCACGACCTGGCGGAACAGTCGGCGGTGGTGAAGGCCGCCGAGGGTCGGCTGGCTTCGCTGCGCAGCATGCAGGCCCAGGCCTTGCGCACCGGGCACGAGGCATTGACACGCTGGACGCGCGAGCACGGACTTTCCGATGCGCCGCGGCTCGCCACACGCCTGACCGTTGAGCAGGGCTGGGAGCGGGCCGTGGAACGTTGGCTCGGGGTGCGGTTGGCGGCGGTCTGCGTACCGCCCGGCACCCTCACGGCCGACCGTGTGGCACCGCTCATCAATACCCCGGTAGTCCTGTTCGAGCCGGGTACGGGCGAGGACCCGTCCTCTGACAGTCTGGCCGCCAAAGTTAGCGGACCTTTTTCGGTGGGCGGGCTGTTTGCGGGCGCGCGGCCCGTCGCATCGCTTGCGCAGGCACTGGCTTTGCGGCCGGAGCTCGGCGCGGCCGAAACCCTGGTGACCCCGGAAGGTGTCTGCGTCGGACGGGACGTCATCAGTTTCGCCGGCGAAAACGACGAACGCGCCGGGGTGCTGGCCCGTGAGCGGGAGATCGCCGAATGGTCCCAGCGGGAACAGGTCGCGCGCGGTGCACTGGCTGCGGCGGAACGCCGGCGTGACAGTGCGCGTGCGGAGCTGCAGGTCCTCGATACGCAGCGCGCCGAGGCCCGCCGCGGCGTGGACCGGTGCGCCGATGCCCGCACCAAGGCCCACGCCGGACTCGAGCGGGCGCAGGCCGAGGAGCGGGCACGGGCAGCCCGTTATGAGCGGCTCGCGGCCGAGATCGCCGAGGTTAAAAATGAACTCGGGCGCTGCGCCGAACAGCGCGCCGAGGCCGAACAGCAGGAAGGCGTGGCCCGCGCGGAAGCGGCCCGCGCGGAAGCGGCCCTTGCCGCCTTGAGCGCAGAGCGCGAACAGTATCAGGCATCGCTCGAGGCCGCCCGTGCGGCGGTACGTACGGCAAGCGACACTCGCCATAAGATCGCGATAGCCCGGGAGCAGGCGAGTACGGCGCGCGAGGGGCTGCGTGAGCGTTTGGCGCGCGCCGAGGCCGACATGGCTCGTCTGGCCGAGCGCCGGACGGTCCTCGTGCGGCAGATCGAAGAGGCCCTTGCGGCCGAGCACGCCCCGCGCCAGGATTTGGACGAGCGCTTGGCGCAGCGTGCGCAGGCCCAGACCGCCTTACACGAGGCCGAACACGATCTGGAGGCCAAAGAGCAGGCCTTGCGGGTGGCCGAGGGGCGGCGGCAGGCCGCCGAGGGCGCCGTGCGCGAGGCCCAGGATCATGCCGGCCGCCAACAACTCATGCTGCATGAACTCAAGGTGCGCCGAGAGGCCTTGATCCAGGGGCTGCACGGCCAAGGGATGACGGAGGATTTGGCGCAGGCAGGCGACGGTTCCGAAGAGGACCTCGATGTGGCCGCCCTGGAACGCGAGCTCACTGAGCTTACGGAGCGGATCGCTCGACTCGGTGCGGTAAATCTCGTGGCCATCGAGGAATACGAGGAGCAGTCGCGGCGCAAGGCCTTTCTTGACGCCCAGCATGAGGACCTGACGCAGGCCCTGGCACTGTTGGATGAGGCGATCCGCAAGATCGACCGGGAGACGCGAGGTCTTTTCAAGGAGACCTTCGAGCGCGTCAATGGCGATTTCAAGGCCTTCTTTCCGCGGCTCTTTGGGGGCGGGGAGGCGCAGCTCATATTGAGTAGCGAAGACCTTTTAGAAAGCGGGGTGACGGTCATGGCGCGCCCGCCGGGAAAGCGCAACAGCACGATCCAGTTGCTCTCGGGTGGCGAGAAGGCCCTGGTGGCGGTATCGCTGATTTTTGCGCTTTTTGCCCTGAACCCGGCGCCCTTTTGTTTTCTCGACGAGGTCGATGCCCCGCTCGATGAGGCGAACGTCGGACGGTTTGCCGAGACCTTGAAGGAATTGGCGAAGCATAGCCAGTTGCTGTTTATCACCCACAACAAGGTCACCATGGAGGCCGCCGAAGTGCTGCTTGGGGTGACCACCGCGGAGCCCGGCGTGTCGCGCTTGGTGACGGTGGATGTCGAAGGCGCGCTGGGGATGGTGGCCGAGCGATCGGTGGGGGCCTAGGCCGTGAACCTACAAGGCGCGCTCATCGTCTTGGGCCTGCTCGTTATCCTGGCGGTGGCCCTGAATGCCTACGACAGGGGCCGAATCAAGCGCCGCTTCTTTGCGTTCGTCGAAGCGACTTTTGGTGGCGACCGCAAGGCCGGGGTATTGCCGGTTGCCGGCGCCGAGAATGTTCCGACCGCCGATCGGCGTGTGCTGCGTCCGGAATCGGATGGCATGGAGGCGGTCACCGATGATGAGGTGTCGCCGGACGAGCCCTTCGGGAGCATCGACTTCATCTGCTTTTTGCCGAGCGAAACCGTCAATGGGCGCGACGAGGCGCTTGGCATCTACAAGCAAAACGAGTACGTCATCGATAAGCCGCATCGACTCTATGGGCAACGGGAAGGTACGCAATCATGGAGTAATTTGGTCCGGGACCGGGGCCATGTCCGTTACGGATTGCTGGCGCTCGCCTTGCAGCTCGCCGACCGCGCAGGTCCTGTGAATGAGTCGGATCTGAATGCGATCTCGCAGATCGGTCTTAAGCTTGCCGATGCCTTGAACCGGCCGACCCGGTTTAATATGACGTTTGAAGAGGCCTTGGAGCGCGCCGCTGCGCTCGACAAATTCTGCAGCGCCTTTGATGTGATCGCGACCGTGAACGTGATGGCGGAGTCGGCCCCGGTGTTCCGGGGGCCGGCCATAGAACGGGCGGCGCAAGAGGCCAAGCTTGAGTTTGGCGCGGGCAATATATTCTGCCGGCGCAACGAACAAGGCGGCCCCTGCCGCAATCTGTACAGTCTCGCGAATCTCTATCAACCCGGATTCTTCGACCCCTTGCGTATGGATGTCTTTCAGACGCAAGGGCTTACGCTGTTCATGTCCGTCCCGGCCGTACCGAATCCTTCCGGGGTGTTCAAGGAGATGGTCGACGCGGCCCGGCTGTTGGCGCGACGCCTCGGTGGCCGATTGTTCGACGCGGATCGCAAGCCGCTGTCAGAGACGGGGCTCACGGCCATAGACGTACAGATACAAGGGATCGCCGAGCGCATGGCGGCGCAGGGTATTGCCCCCGGCAGCCTGAACGCCACCCGGCTCTTTCCGCCATGAACCGTGCCGTCGCGGCCGCACGCGCCGCCGAATTGCGTGTCCTCCTCGCCTACCATGGCCACCGGTATTATGTCTTGGATGACCCTGAGATCAGCGACAGCGAGTACGACCGGCTGTTTCGAGAGCTTGTGGAGATCGAGCGCACCTATCCCGAACTGTGTGTGCCCGACTCACCGACCCAACGGGTAGGGGCGGCGCCGAGCGCTGCGTTTCGGCCGGTAGTCCATGCGCAGCCCATGCTATCGCTTGGCAACGTCTTCAGTGCGCAGGAGCTTGCCGAGTTTGATCGGCGCGTCCGCGACCGGCTGGGAGCCCCTGAAGTGCATTACGTCGCGGAGCCCAAGCTCGACGGGCTTGCGGTCAGTATCCGCTATGAGGACGGGGGTCTCGTGCGGGCCGCAACCCGCGGTGATGGCGTCACAGGCGAGGATGTGACGGCGAATGTGCGCACGATCCGCAGCTGCCCCTTGCGATTGACGGGCGATAGTGTGCCGCGCGTCCTCGAGGTCCGGGGTGAGGTATACATGCCGCGGGCCGGGTTCGCGCAGTTGAACGCGCGCCAGGGTGAGCGGGGTGAGAAGCTGTTTGCGAACCCGCGTAATGCAGCCGCCGGGAGTTTGCGACAGCTTGATCCCGCTATAAGCGCGCAGCGGCCCCTGCGTCTCTTTTGTTATGGGGTAGGGGAGATCGCGGGAGGTCCAAGCCCGGCTTCCCAGGAAGAGTTGCTGGAGTTTCTCGAACGGCTCGGATTGCCCGTGAACCCCGACCGCGCGCGCGTGGCAGGTTATGAGGGCTGTCTTCGCTACTACGAGGATCTCGCGCGGCGGCGCGCCGAGCTGCCCTATGAGATCGATGGGGTGGTGTATAAGGTCGACAGTGTGGCCGCCCAGCGCATGCTCGGCGAACTATCCCGCTCACCCCGCTGGGCGATCGCCCACAAGTTCCCCGCCGAGCAGGCCATTACCAAGGTCTGCGCCATCGAGGTGCAGGTGGGACGAACGGGGGCGCTCACGCCCGTTGCGGTACTAGAGCCGGTAGGGGTGGGCGGGGTCATGGTCAGTCATGCTACTTTGCATAACCCCGAAGAATTGGCGCGCCGCGATGTGCGTGTCGGTGACTTCGTGAGCGTGCGGCGCGCGGGCGATGTGATACCCGAGATCGTAGCCGTTTTGATCGAGCGCCGGCCCGCCGATGCCGTACCTTTCCGATTCCCGACCGAGTGTCCCGTGTGCGGGTCACCGGTCGTGCGAGAGGAGGGGGTCATCGCCCGCTGCGCCGGGGGCTTGGTATGTCAGGCGCAGAGACGCCAGACCGTGCGCCACTTCGCGTCGCGTCGCGCGCTTGACATTGAAGGCCTGGGCGACAAATTGGTCGAGCAATTGGTGGATTCCGGTCGCGTACGGACCGTGGCCGACCTCTACGACCTAAAGCCAGACGAGCTCCTACGCCTCGAGCGCATGGGCGAGCGGTCGGCAGCCAAGATCATAGAGGCCATTGAGAAGAGCCGGCGAACGACGCTCGCCCGCTTCCTGTACGCATTGGGGATCCCACTCGTCGGTGAGGCGACCGCCAACGCGCTTGCGCGTCATTTCGGTGATCTCGAGGGACTGATGAGCGCCGATGAGGCCGCGTTGACCCGTGTACCCGACGTCGGGCCGGTCGTGGCGCATGCGATCTCGGCATTCTTTTCCGAGGCGCACAACCGCGCCGTGATCGACGCCCTGCGGGCCGCCGGCGTGACTTGGCCGTCCGTGGAGCGGCCGTCCGGGGGGCTACTGTCCGGGAAGACCGTAGTCCTGACCGGCACCTTGGCGGAGATGACGCGCGAGCAGGCGCAGGCGGCCTTGGAGGGTCTGGGGGCGAAGGTCGCATCGAGCGTTTCCAAGCGGACCGATTATGTCATCGCCGGCGCGGATCCAGGGCACAAGGTCGCTCGCGCCCGGGAATTGGGCGTCCCCGTGTTGGGAGGGGCTGAACTTAAGGCGTGGCTCGCGCAGGCGGGCCGCGATCCCGCGTCTTAGGGCGGCCCTTTCTCGCTCAGGGTGCCAACGCCTTGATGTGTATGGCGGCCTTGCGCCGCATGGCGGCCATCATGTCGTCGACGTTCTGTTGTTCCAGGGTACGGTAGAGCCGGTTCTTTACCGCCGCGAATGGCGGCGGCGTATAGGGCCGTTTGCCTTGCAACTGGATGATGTGCCAGCCAAAACGGGTTTTGATGGGTACGGGGGACACCTCGCCCACGCGCAGCCCGTTCAAGGCCCGGTAGAAGGACGGCAAGACATCGCTTGCATTGAACCAGCCGAGCGCACCGCCCTTGGCGGCCGACGGTCCATCCAGGGAATAACGTCGCGCCAATACCGAGAATCGGGCCCCTTGGTGGAGGTCGCGCAAGATCGACAGGGCCTTGGCGCGGGTTGCGACGAGGATGTGCCGGGCCTCGTACTCCTCATGCGGCGCCTTGAGCACATCTTGCCGGTACAGCGCCTCGAGGGCCTGGCGGGTAATGCGATGCGTCGCCAGGAAGTGCTTCAACATGGCGCGGGCGAGGATGTTTTCGCGATCCTCTTTGAGCGCCACATGGACAGCGGGGACACGCTGTAGTCCCGCGCGAACCGCCGCCTGGGCCAGGATAACCCGGTTTATGAGCTCGTTTAGGACCACCTTCCGGCCCTGGGCATTGGTCGGCAAAGCGGGTTCCTGCAGGTCGCGGGCCCGTACATAGTCCTGGTAGTCACGTTCCGTTATGCGCTCGCCATTTACCGTCGCGAGGACGGGGCTCTTGTCCACGACGGCCGTGCGTTGGCAGCCTGCCAGTAGGCCGATACCCACAATGAGGGGGGCGAGCAGGGAGAGAGAGACAGGCGGCAGCAGGCGCATGATGTGTTATAGGTCCCCTGGGAGGAGGGCGCGGATCGCGAGGGCATGGATATCTTGTCGCAGCGGGGCCAAGGCCTCGTAGACGAGGCGGTGACGTTCCAGCAGGCTTTGTCCACGAAAGCGTTCCGCGGCGATGACGACGCTGTAGTGTCCGCCGTTTCCCGCCTCGGCATGGCCGGCATGCTGGGAGGAGTCATCGGTTACGATGAGGTCCGAGGGCGCAAGGCTTGCTCGAAGCTTTTGTTCGATGGCGTCCCGCAGGCTCACGGTAGGACCTGCTGGAAGGGATGCACCACCACGTTTTCATAGACACCGCCGTCAACGTAGGGGTCGGCGGCCGCCCACGCCTTGGCATCGGCCAGACAGGGAAATTCGGCGACGATTAGGCTTGCGGCATAGCCGGCGGGGCCCGGGTCGGGACTGTCCACGGCCGGGCAAGGCCCTGCGAGGATCAGGCGGCCCTCGTTTTGGAGCTCGGTTAAACGGGCGAGATGGGCCGGCCTTGCGGTTTGGCGCCGTGCCCCGCTGTCGGGGGCGATCGTTCCAATCATCATATACAACATAGGGGGCCGGTTTCTCCAAAGCGGCGCGGGCGGCCTCGTCTTGCCGCACCCGCTTATCCTATGCGCCATTTTATCGGGAATAAAGCCCTTACGCGGCTTCGGTGTAACTCTTTTTTAGGGAAATCGCCGCCGCCCGCGCCCCGCGCACTCCCCCGCGCACTCCTTAGTGCAGCGAGTGCTGGGTAAGGGCCTGGAAGTAGTGGCCCATGACCGTCCGGACGCGTGCCGGGTAGTCGACTACCTCCATTTGGCGCATACCCTCTCTGAAAAACTCTTGGGCGTCGTCGGGAAGGGCTTGAATCAGTTCATCGAAGACGCTTGCCATCAGTTCGGTATTGTAGGAGCGGGTGGCAACGATGGCCCGGTTGATGTGTAAGACACGCCAGGGGCGGGTAGCGTCGGAGCGGTCGAGATCGTTTGCCGTCGCGGCTTCCGTCGCTTTTATGACGCGCCCCATGAAGGCGGCCATCTCTTCGAGGGACGGGGGTTCGCGAAGTTCGTTGGCCACGACGGCAAGGCCGTTTACAATGGGCTCTAGGGTCCGGATCTCTCCCGCATGGCGTATGATCCAGTCGCTTACCGATACCGCGAGCAGCTCGATGTCGGCTTTGACCTTGGGTAGACCGAGTTGCTGGCTGAGATTGGTTAACTCCATGAGCACGAGCAAGCCGCCGTCGCCCAGGCGGGTTGCGTCGCCGTCCGGCAGAGGCGCATTTTGCCCATAGCGGGCATCGAGTTCGGCCAGCGTCGCGAAGAATGTTTCGAGCAGCGTGATCAGTGACCCGGGATCGTTTTCCGGGCTGGCATGGCCTTGCGGTCGCCAAGCGGCGAGCAGCGCGGTCTTGATGATCGGTAGGCGTTGGGGAACCTGCCTTATGTCGGGGATCGGGATCATGGCCCTCAGCAAGAAAAAAGGTGGTTTCGAATTGTACTACGATTTGCATACTCATACAGACTGGTCGGACGGTACGCTCGACCCTGCCGCGTTGGTCGCTCTAGCGGCCGCCGCCGGCGTGCGCGTCCTTGCGGTCACGGACCACGATACGGTAGCCGGACTTGAGGAGGCCGGCCAAGCCGCCCGACGGCTCGGTATTGACCTCGTGCCGGGCGTGGAGATCTCCGCGACGTGGCAGGGCCTCACCGTTCATGTCGTGGGGCTTGGTATCGATCCTGCGCATTCCGGGTTGGTCGCAGGGCTTGCTGAGCTGCAGGAGGCCCGGCTCGTGCGGGCCCGGCGCATAGTGGCCGCCTTCAAGGGGGCGGGCCTGGGGGACGCCACGGCGGTGCTCGAGCGGGCCGGCATCGTAAGCCGGGTGCATCTCGCAGACTGGCTTGTGGCCACCGGTCACGCCCGCGATCACGCAGCGGCATTTCGTCGGTTTCTGGCCCGCGGCAGTGTCGGGTATACGGCGGCGCAGTGGCTGGCCTTGGAAGACGCGGTTGCCGTGATCGGTGCGGCCGGGGGGCGCGCGGTCTTGGCCCACCCTACCCGCTACCGTTTGAGCGGGGGCCGGCTTAAGCAACTCGTGGATCGTTTCGCCGAGAGCGGCGGGGCCGCGCTCGAGGTCGTGACCGCCGGTCTCGATGTGGGCGAGACCGGCCGCCTAGCCCGCCTGGCGGCCCGCTATGGGCTCCAGGCATCGGTCGGGTCCGACTTTCATAAGCCGCTCCCCTGGCGGCTGGGTCCGGGTGGTCTCCCGGATCTTCCCGCTGACTGTACGCCGGTCTGGACGCAATGGCCCATCCGGTCGACGGTCCTCATGTAAAATGGCCCAATATCTCGCCATTCATCCCCGCAACCCTCAGCCACGGCTCGTGCGCGCGGCCGCCCGGATCGTGATGGACGGTGGCGTCATCGTCTATCCGACCGACTCTTGCTATGCGTTGGGTTGCGCGCTGGACAACAAGGAGGGACGGGATCGGATCTGCCGCGTGCGCGAACTCGATGCCCATCATCCCTTTACGCTCGTCTGCCGGGACCTTGCTGATCTCGCGACATATGCCGTTGTTGATAACCGTGCCTACCGGGTCCTGCGCGCCCATACGCCCGGACCCTATACCTTCGTCTTGCCCGCAACCCGCGAGGTGCCCCGGCGTCTTTTGGATCCTAAGCGCCGCAGCATTGGGCTGCGGGTCCCTGATCATGCGGTGACGCAGGCCCTGCTTGCTGAATTGGGTAGCCCGCTCATGAGTGTGAGTCTTGTGCTGCCGGGTGCGGCCATGCCGCTTGGCGACCCGCAGGAGATACGCGAACAACTGGAGCACTTCGTCGATGCCGTGATCGACGGGGGGCCGTGCACGGGAAATGCCACGAGCGTGCTGGTCTGGGAGGAGGGGGACTTCCATATTCACCGCGCCGGCATGGGCGACGTGTCCGGGTTCGCGCCTGCTGAAACGGGCTGATATACTGGACCCATGAACGGACTGAATTCCTTGCAGGCCTTTTCGATTTGGGCGCTGCCGGTCATATTTGCGGTCACGGTCCACGAGGTGGCTCACGGCTGGGCAGCAAAGCGTCTGGGGGACCCTACGGCAGAGCGTCTCGGCCGCCTATCCTTGAATCCGCTGCGGCACATCGACCCGGTGGGTACGATCCTTGTTCCGGGGCTTCTAATTCTGATGGGGACCGGCTTCATTTTTGGTTGGGCTAAGCCCGTGCCGATTACCTGGTCGCTACTCCATAGGAAACGGCGGGATATGGCGCTCGTTGCGCTGGCGGGGCCGGGTGCCAATTTCTTGATGGCGCTTTTGTGGGCTTTGGTGGGCCGCGTTGCGACCATGCTCCCTTCGTTGTGGGTGGCCAAGCCCCTCGTTTACATGGGAGTGGCGGGTATCACGATCAATATAGTGTTGATGGTCTTGAACCTACTCCCTCTACCGCCCCTGGATGGTAGCCGGGTTCTGGCGGGGATGTTGCCGGCCCGTTTAGCGGCGGGCTATAGCCGCATCGAGCCCTACGGTCTGTGGATACTGCTTTTGCTGCTCGGCACCCATGTGCTCGGACGGATTCTGGAGCCACCTGTAACGATGTTGCGCAATCTCGTATTCGCGTTCGGTAGGATCGGATAGATGTCGACCGTGTTTCCATCGGTCACGCGAGTCGTGTCCGGTATGCGCCCGACCGGCCGTCTTCACCTGGGGCACTACCACGGTGTTTTAAAGAATTGGGTACGCCTCCAAAGCGAGTACGACTGCTTCTTTTTTGTCGCCGATTGGCATGCGCTCACGACCCACTACGCCGATCCCTCGGTCATCGCAAGGAGCGTGCGGGATATGGTCGTGGACTGGCTGGCTGCGGGCATAAACCCGCAGACGGCCACTTTGTTTGTGCAGTCGGACGTGCCGCAGCATGCCGAGCTGCATTTATTGCTTTCCATGATTACCCCGCTTGGTTGGCTTGAAAGGGTGCCTACGTTCAAGGATCAGCAAGAACAGCTGCGAGAGCGGGATTTGGCGACCTATGGGTTTCTCGGTTATCCGCTCTTGCAGAGCGCGGATATCCTGTCTTACCGGGCCGCCTATGTGCCGGTTGGTGAAGATCAGGTATCGCATATCGAGTTGGCGCGTGAGGTGGCCCGCCGGTTCAATCATCTTTACGGTCAAGAACCCGCTTTTCTGGAAAAGGCCGAAGAGGCTGTGCGTGCCATGGGCCGCAAGGCCGCAAAAGCCTATAAGGAATTGCGCGACGCCTACGTGGAGCGTGGTGACAAGGAGGCCCTCGAGACCGCCCGAGTGTTGGTTGAGCGGCAGACGAACATGACCATGGGCGACAAGGAGCGGCTCCTTGGTTATCTGGAAGGCCACGGACGTCTCGTGCT
>JAKAXM010000013.1 GCA_021816625.1 Pseudomonadota bacterium
TGCGCTGGCGGGAGCGGACCCACAGACGCTTGCTGTGCACCCGCGCGCGAACCCTGCGGCAGGCCGTGCGGGCGCTGCTCGTGGGCCGGCGTCATATCGAAACATCCCGGCGCTCTGGTGCGTTGGGATCCTTTTCAAGGGCCGATACGGTCCTTTCGCGGAAGATCTCACCATGACCAAGAACGCCTTGTGGACGATTGTGATGCTGAGCATGGCGCAGGTTGCCTTCGCCGAACACGGATTTCAGCCCGGGCTGTGGAGGATGACGCAGATCTATTCCGGGCTGATGCAAGGGACCGGTCGCAGTTCGGTATGCCTGCGCGATCTTCAGCAGGAGGCCCACACGGGCGCGACCTTCGGGCCTGCGATGCCGGTGCCTGGTGCCATGCGGATTCGGATCACGCATACGCTTCATAGCACGACGGTGACCTGGGGGGACCGCATGCGCCAAGGCTCCGCGGTGACGCGCGATCGCGGGTGGTACCGGTTCACGCGCCGCGGACCCCTGTATGTCATGCGGGGCGCCTGGGTCCGGAGCCAGACGCGCAACGGACAGAAGTCTGTCATCCATGAAACCCTGCGCGGCCGCCGGGTGAGCCGCGTCTGTCCCGCGGCCCTGCCGGCGCCCGTATTCGTCTCTCCGGCCCTGCAGAGCCTGAACGCCGAAAACGCCAAATTGCAGGCGGCGACGCAGCAGGCGATGGCGGCGCTCGCGAAGTTGAAGAAGGCGGGGGAGGTCCCTTGAAAAGCCGCCGCCCATGCTGCGCCGAGCTGGGATAGCCGCGTCGGTCGGCAAGCCATGGCGAGCCATCCAAAGGAGGCCCTAGGCTCTGTCAGGAGATATTTGCTGCAATGACATTGGCCTGTTGCACGCAAAGCGAAGGCATGGGTTCGGGCTACAGCGCACAGTCACGCGAACCATGTGCCCTGCGACGGTGCGCTAGTCTCTATCGCGATCCGCGCCGCGTGGGTCTAGCGCTATCGGGGCCCGACCCACACGGAAGCGATCGATGACATCACCCCTGCATCGCTATCCTTAAAGACCACCGGAAACGGCGACCGGACCGACGGAGCTTGCGGTCGTTGGCCTCCCAGGCGGCGGCCGGCTGCCTCCCGAGATGGCCCGCGGCTACTATTGCCGATCGGCACGAGAGGGTCTGATAGAGGCCGTGCCTACCAAGACTTGGAAGAGCCCATCAAGTCTTCCCGCATGCCAGGAAGGGAATGGGCGCGGTCAGGCCGATACAATCCGTCTGGCGCCAGGATCGCGGTGGGTCGCTCCCGCTCGCGGACTCATTGAGGCGGGATTTGCGGGGACGTAGGAGAGGCTTCATACTAGCAGTCCCGGCTGGCCGCTCGCGCGGCCGGGGCGGGCCGTACGCGGCCTTGGCTGTCATAAATGGGGGCCCGTAGCGCGCACGGCCAGGATGCCTTGATGGCGCCATGGGCTGGGCCTCGAGCTCGGCTGCCGGCTCGCGAGGTCCGCCACTCCTACGGAAGGCATGATGAAGTCATTTGTCCGCACTACCGCCCTGCTGAGCGGTCTCTTGATGGGCCCAGGGCTGGTCCACGCCGATACCCTACCCCTTTCATTGCGTCGCCTGTTTGCGCGCGAACATGTTCCGCTAAACGGGATCAGCATCTATTTGCAACGCGTGCATGCATATCATCCGATCCTCGCCTATCGGGCCGACGTTCCGCGCGACCCGGCATCGGTCATGAAGCTTGTGACCGCGCTTGTGAGCCTAAATGTCCTCGGACCGGCGTACACCTGGGTCACAGGGGCCTATGCCCGTGGGCCCATTCGCGATGGCGTTCTGCATGGCAACCTGTATATTCGCGGGGAGGGGGACCCTTACCTCATTACGAAATCCTTCTGGGACCTTCTCCATGGCCTGCGACGCCTCGGGATCCGGACGATCACCGGGGATCTCGTCTTGGATCAGGATTACCTGCAACCGCCCGTCGGGGCGCGCGGCGCCTTCGATGGTTTGCGTGACCGCACCTATAATGTGCGTCCGCAGGCCCTGCTGGTTAATTTTCAGGCGGTGGAGTTCCGGTTCTTGCCCGGCCGGCGGCGGGTGCGGGTGTTGCCAGATCCTTTTCCGGCGACACTCACGGTGAGAAATGAACTGCGTCTTGGCGGCGGGGCTTGCGGGGACTGGCGGTCGGACGTGCATCTGCGCCTCGAGCACCGGCCGGATGGTAACGTCGCGATCTTTACGGGCCGCTATCCGCGGGCTTGCGGGCCGCAGCATCTCTACCGGGTTACGGACAACGACCGCCGCTACGTGGGCGGGGTCTTTGAGGAGCTGTGGCGCGAGCAGGGCGGAATCTTCCATGGCCGCTTCCGTGAAGGCGGTTTGCCCCCCCATGCGCGGCTTTTGTATCAGGTCCATTCGCGGCCCCTAGCCGATATCCTGCGTAGCGTCGACAAGTACAGCAACAACGTGATGGGCCGCCTTCTCGTCATGACCTTGGGCGCTGTGGAGGAGGGTACGCCGGGCACGAATGCCAAAGGTCTGCAGGTGATGCGCCGATGGTTGTCGGCTCACGGTCTGCGGCTTCGGCATCTCGTGCTGCGCAACGGCGTGGGCCTGTCGCGTTCCGAACGGATCACGGCGGCGGAGGTAGGAGAGGTACTCCGCTATGCCTATAATGGCCGCTACATGCCAGAGTATGTTTCGTCGCTACCGATCGCGGGGATCGACGGGACACTGCGGTATCGTTTTTTGGGCTCACCGGTGGTCGGAAATCTACACGGCAAGACGGGCACGATCAACGGCGTAGACACCCTAGCTGGGTATCTGCAACGGGGCCGGCGGCGGTATATTGTCGTGGTGCTCGAGAATTACCCGGATGCCGACACAGAGCGCGGGTTTCGCGCCGAAGATGGCGTCATCAAGTGGCTATATGCCCGTAAGTGAGGAGGCGTTGTGACGAAATACGTAAGTGCGGTCATGGGTGATGATCCGGGGGACGGGACCTTGCCCGTGCTCGAGGGGACCCTAGGACCGCAGGCGGTCGACATCCAGTCGCTCTACGCCCGCCACGGCTTGCTTGCCTACGATCCTGGGTATCGCTCTACGGCTTCTTGCAAGAGCGCCATCACCTTCGTCGATGGCGACGCCGGTATCCTGGCGTACCGGGGCTATCCCATCGAGCAGTTGGCCCAAAAAAGCCGCTTTACGGAAGTGGCCTACCTGCTCATGTTCGGCGAACTCCCGACGCCTGCCGAGGAGGCCGCCTTTCGTAATTCGATATGCGAGCACAACCTCCTGCACGAGCAGGTGATCAGCTTCTATCGAGGTTTTCGCCGCGACGCGCACCCGATGGCCGTCATGGTCGGCGTGGTCGGGGCCTTGTCGGCTTTCTATCACGACGATATGGATATCCGGGATCCTGAGCAGCGCATCAATGCCGCGATCCGGCTTGTGGCAAAGATGCCGGCGATCGCGGCGGCGAGCTATACCTACAGTATCGGCAGGCCTTTGCGCTATCCGCGCAACGACTACGATTACGCCGCGAATTTCATGCAAATGCTATTTGGTATGCCGAACCGGGAGTTCGTGCTGGATCCGGTCCAAGCCCGCGCCATGGATCGTATCCTCATCCTCCATGCCGATCATGAACAGAACGCGTCGACTTCGACTGTGCGCATGGCGGCCTCGTCGGGCGCCAATCCGTTTGCCTGCATAGCAGCCGGCATCGCAAGCCTCTGGGGTCCCGCCCACGGGGGGGCCAACGAGGAGGTCGTGAAGATGCTTATGGACATCGGGTCTCCCGAGAACATTCCGAAGGCGATTGCCCGCGCCAAGGACAAGAACGACCCGTTTAGGCTCATGGGGTTCGGCCATCGCGTCTACAAGAATTTCGATCCCCGCGCGCGGATGATCCAGGAGAGCGCGCGCGAGGTGCTCGCGCATCTGGGTCTTGAGAACGATCCCTTGATGGCCGTGGCCATGGAGCTTGAGCAGATCGCTCTCAAGGACGAATATTTCATCGAACGCCGGCTCTACCCGAACGTGGATTTCTACTCGGGGATACTGTTGCGTGCCATGGGCATACCGACAAAGATGTTCACGGCCGTCTTTGCGGTGGCGCGTACGGCGGGCTGGGTGAGCCAGTGGCTCGAACTGCACAACGATTCGACGCACGGTATCGACCGCCCGCGGCAGCTGTATATCGGCAAGGGCTTGCGCGACTATCCGGCCGGCCGCTGACCCCGGGACGCGGTTTCGTCAGTAAGAGCGCAGGCCGCCCGGACGGGGGCGGCCTGCTGTGGCGGCAACGATATGTCCTTGTCGCTTAGGACGCGGTTTCGGCCAGGAAGCGGCCGGCCGCCGCCACGCGGCGCAGATAGGCCTCGCGGGCGATGGCGATGTCTTCGAGAAAGTAGGGGAGTTCCCGTAGCAAGAGGGCCTGCGGGCCGTCGACGAGGGCCTTCTTGGGTTCGGGATGGAAGTCCACGAGGACCATGTTGGCGCCTGCAATGACGCCCTGCGCCGTGACCTGTTGGATGTCGAGCAGGCCATCCGGTCCACGGTCCCGGGACCCCACGGAATGCGAGGGATCGATGCACACGGGCATGCGCGTGAGCCGCTTGACGACCGGCACATGGGCGAAGTCTACGAAGTTGCGGTGTGGGTCGCCCATATTGGTCTTCATGCCGCGCAGGCCGAAGATGACATTACGGTTGCCCTCGCTCGCGACATACTCAGCGGCGTTCAAAGACTCTTCCAGGGTAATACCGAAGCCGCGCTTAAGGAGTACCGGGAACTCGTTCTGGCGCCCGACGATCTTCAAAAGCTCGAAGTTTTGCGTATTGCGGGTCCCGATCTGGAGCATAACGCCGGTCGGCGAGCCCGTTTTGTGGAGTGCCTCGCGGATCTCGTCTAGATGCGAGTCGTGGGTGATCTCCATGGCAATGACGCGAATGCCGTGCTTGCCGGCAATCTCGAAGACCCACGGCAGACACGAGGCCCCATGGCCCTGGAAGGAATAGGGGTTGGTGCGCGGCTTGTAGGCCCCCATGCGCGTACAGACCTGCCCGTTGTCGGCCAGCGCTTTCATCATCTGATCGACGTGGAGTGGGTTGTCGACGGCGCAGAGCCCGGCAAAGACGTTCAGGGTGTCCTGGGCGAACCGTACGCCCTTATACTCAAAGCCCGTCGGGCGTTTGTCGTCGTGGTGGCGCCCCAGGATGCGGTATTCCTCCTCGATGCTCACCACGCGTTCGACCCCCGGGAGGGTCTCGATCTCTTTTTGATCGAAGGCGCTGGTGTCGCCAATCAAATAGACCTCGGTCAGCGTGACTAGGGCGCCCACCTCTTCATGGACGCGCAGGCTGATGCCTGGCTTTTGGGCCAGAAAGGCCATCAGCTCCCGAAATTCGGGGCTGTCTTTTGTTACGTGGGACTTTAACACGACAATCATGAGTGATCCTTAAAGCGGCGCCACAGGCCGGCGCGGCGCTATTCTAGCAAGTCCGGGGGCGGGCGCCTATCGCCGATGCGCGGTGGTGCGGGGTACCGATCGCAGGCCGGACGCAAGCCCATCCCAGGATTGTTTTGCCCACGCTGTTGACGTAGCATAAATTTTGCGTTCCTGGGAGCGTGGCGCAGGTGGACGCGGCTGTGTACCCCGGGGCGAGGGATAGGGTCGCCCGCGGGGCGAAAGGGAAGAAAATAAGAGGTTTTATGCAGACCGGTACCGTGAAGTGGTTTAACGATGCAAAGGGTTTTGGGTTCATTACGCCAAGTGACGGGAGTGCCGATGTATTCGTGCACTTTTCCACGATCGAAGGCGAGGGGTTCCGGACCCTGAGCGAAGGCCAGCAGGTCGAGTTCGAGTCGACTCGTGGTCCTAAAGGGATGCAGGCGGCGCGGGTCGTGCCCCGCTAGACCGCCGTCGGCAGCGCGGGCCGGAGACCGGTCGCGCCAGGCGGGGATCGTACGGAAGGACGCGTCGGCGATCCCGCCCCGCTGCCTGGAAGGCGCGACCAATCGGCGGTCGCTGGCATCCCTCACAAGAGCCGTATCGAGCGGCCGCTTGCAGGCGGCTTTAGGATGCTATGTCGCTGGTTGGACTCATTCACGGCTATGGTTACGCGGCGGTCTTGGTGGGCTGCTTCTTTGAAGGGGAGACCATTCTGTTGCTGGGCGGTGTTGCCGCCGAGCAAGGTTATCTCGTATTGCCCGGGGTGATTGCCGCCGCCTTCGTAGGTAGCCTGAGCGGCGACCAGGTGTTCTTTTATTTGGGACGGCGCTACGGTCCCGACTTCGTGGCGCGCAAGCCCCGGCTCAGGCGGGCCTCCGAGCGGCTGCAGGGCTGGGTCGGCCGCCACCAGACACTGCTGGTCCTCGGATTTCGTTTTCTCTATGGCTTACGGAGTGCGGCCCCGTTCGTGTTCGGGGCAAGCCCCATCGGGCGCGCGCGCTTTGCCTTGCTGAATGCGGTTGGGGCCGCCGTGTGGGCCGTAGCCGTAGGCTACGCGGGCTATGCCGCGGGAGACGCGTTTGCCGCCGCCCTCGCGCGCTTCGGGCATTACGAGTTGATGGCGCTTTTCGCCGCCGCCCTCGCCGCTGGCATCTGGCTCTGGTCGCGCTATCGCTCCTAGGCCCGGTAAGGCCCCCGCGGGCTGTGTCGGCGGGTTTTTAGGTCAGGGTCCGGGACGCGATGCCGGGGCCCTTCACGACCGGGGCGGCGTGGCGATGCGCTCCAGGGCCTGCGCATAGAAGCCGTCGGTCCCGTGACGATGTGGCCAGAGCCGTAGGCCCGGGCCCTCGCCGCCGGCCGGCAAAGGGATCGCGCGGCGCGCAAGGATGGCGGGGGTGTCGAGGGCCGTAAACTCGGGGTGGCTCGCGAGGAAGGCGGTAATGACGTCTTCATTCTCGGCCGGCAGCAGGCTGCAGGTGGCATAGACGAGACGGCCGCCGGGACGCACGAGACGGGCGGCATCGGCCAGGATCTGGCCGGCTTCGTGCGCGAGTCGTGCGACGCGCTGGGCATCCAGCCGCCATTTGATATCCGGGCTGCGGCGCAAGGTGCCGGTGCCGCTACAGGGGGCGTCTACCAGGACCCGGTCGATCTTGCCATGAAGGCGTTTGAGACGCGTGTCGGTGCTACCGCTTAGGGTCAAGATGCGCAGGTTATCGCAGCCGGCGCGCGCGGCCCGTTCCCGGAGGCGATCCAGGCGCCGCTGGGCGGTGTCGCACGCATAGATCGTCCCCGTGTTAGTGAGCAGGGCGGCGATATGCAGGGTTTTGCCGCCGGCGCCCGCACAATAATCGACCACGCGTTCTCCGCGTCGGGGTTCGAGCAAGGGCGCTATGAGCTGGCTGCCCTCGTCTTGGATCTCGAAATGGCCGGCGGCGAACTCCGCCGTCCGAAAAAGCCCGGCCCGTGAGGTGCGCCGCAAGCCCCAGGGCGACAGAGGTGCCGCGTGCAGCTCATGGCCGGCCCGGGCCAAGGCCGCCTGCAAGGCGGCGCGGTCGGTCTTTAGGGTATTGCAGCGCAGGTCGAGGGGCGCGGGCGCGAGCAGGCTTTCGGCGAGTGCTGCGGCCTCGGCGGGACCGAGCAGGGCGAGCAGGTCTTCGGCAAACCAGTCGGGTAGGCTCGCGCGAATGGCAAACGGATAGTCGGCGCGCGGACGGCGGGCCGCGGCTATGAGACCGTCGGGATCGGCCACCCCGAGCGCGCGCAACTGGCGCGCGTTATAGCCAGACTCGGCGGCGAGGTAGGCCGCCAGCACGGCGGCCGGGGCCTCGCTGTGGGCGATGGTGGTCAGCAGGCGGTGACGCCGCAGGGTGCCGTAGACGAGTTCGGCTATGGTGCCGCGGTCGGCCGTTCCGAGCTTGGGCTCGGAGCGGAAGAATCGGTCCATGTGGGCATCAGCGGCCCCGGGGCTCGCGAGTATGCTCCCAAGCAGCCGGATGCTGGCCTGGTAGAGGCCGCTCGTGATCAATCGCGGTAACGCTTCTGGAGATCGGCGTAGGCGTCGATACGCCGGTCGCGGAGAAACGGCCATATCTGACGGGTCCGTTCGCTATGCCCCGGGTCGATCTGTGCCAGCACGATACCGGGCTCGGCACCGGCGCGGGCGAGCCATTCCCCTTGGGGGCCGCAGGCAAAGCTTCCGCCCCAGAAGGCGATACCGGAGGTGGCGCCACTTGGGTCGTTTTCGAGTCCACAGCGATTGGCGACCAGCACCGGGATCCCGTTGGCGACGGCGTGACCGCGCTGGACAAGCTCCCAGGCCTCTTTCTGGCGCGTCTTTTCGGCATCATCGTCGCGCGGATCGAAACCGATCGCCGTGGGATAGACGAGCATGTCGGCGCCGGACAGCGCCATGAGGCGCGCGGCCTCCGGATACCACTGATCCCAACAGACGAGGACGCCCAGACGGCCGACGCTCGTGGAGATGGGGTGAAAGCCGAGATCCCCGGGCGTGAAGTAGTATTTCTCATAGAATCCCGGGTCGTCTGGGATGTGCATCTTGCGGTAGCGGCCGACCAGCCGCCCATCGTTTTCAAAGACCACGGCCGTATTGTGGTAGAGACCGCTCGCCCGGCGCTCGAACAAGGACCCTACGATCACCAGGGACAGGTCGCGCGCGAGCGCCCCGAGGCGCTCCGTGGAGGGTCCTGGTATGGGTTCGGCCCGCGCGAATTCCGCCGCATTCTCCCATTGGCAAAAGTAGGGCCCGTTATGCAGTTCCTGCAGCACGGCAAGCTTGGCACCCTGGGCCTTGGCCGCCCGCAGGCCTCCCTCGATACGGCCCCATACGTCGTCTGGGCTGCCGCTCGCGCTGTGTTGAATCAAGGCCGCGCGCAGGCTCATGTCAGCACCCCGGCCGGTATTTGCATGGTCACGCAGTGCAGGCTGCCATGTTGGGCGATCAAGGTGAGGCACGGAATGCCGATGATACGCCGTCCCGGGAAGCAGGCGCTTAGGATGGCGAGGGCCTCCGTATCTTTGCTGTCGTCGTAGGTCGGGACCAACACGGCGCCGTTTAGGATCAGGAAATTGGCATAGGTCGCCGGCAGGCGCGTCCCGTCGTTCGCGAGTTTGGCGCTTGGCCACGGCAGCGGCACGAGCCGGTAGGGCTGGCCGTCGGCCGTGCGCAGTGTCTTCAATTCCTGTTCCATGGCCTGCAGGGCCGGGTAGTGTTCGTCATCGGCGTAGGGGCATGCGCAATAGGCGATGGTCGCGGGGTCACAGAACCGGGCGAGCGTATCGATATGACCGTCGGTGTCGTCGCCGGCGAGGTAACCGTGGTGCAGCCAGAGGATGCGCTGGGCGCCTAGCTGAGCGGCGAGGATCGCCTCGATGTCGGCGCGCGTATGCTGGGGATTGCGGGTGGGGGCGAGCAGGCAGCTTGCGGTGACGAGGAGGGTACCGGCCCCGTCGGAGTCGATGCTGCCGCCCTCCAGCACGAAGTCGACCGCCTCCCGCGGGATGTGTCCGAACGCCCCTTGTTCATAGAGGGTGCGCGTGAGGGCATCGTCCCGCTGATAGGGGTATTTGCGCCCCCAGCCGTTGAAGCTGAAATCCAAAAGCTTAAGGCCGTGGGATGTTGCGACCGTGAGGGGGCCATGGTCGCGCACGAAAACGTCGTCCGAGGGGGCGTTTGCAAAGCGCACGTGGGCTCGATCGGCCCCTGCTTCTTGTAGGGCCGCCTCCACGCGCTCGCGCTCGGCGCTACGGGCGAGCGTCACAAGCACTGTCTGATGATGGCTTATCGCGGCGGCAATGGCCGCAAAGGTGCGATCGGCTGCGGCCAGCGTGTCGGCCCAGTCGCTATCGGCGTGAGGCCAGGTCAGCATGACGGCCGATTGCGGTTCCCATTCGGCGCTCAGCCGGCGGTCTTCGGCCGGACGGTCGGCGCGGCGCATCATGATTGTGGTCATTGCGGATGGATCCGAAGGGAAAGCCCGGGATCTTAACGGTTTAGGGCCGCCGCGCCAAGGCCGGTCGCGCCCAGGGCCGCAGTCAGGAAGTCCTTGAGGTCGGCCAGTTCCGGCGCGCTTACGGTATGCGCCATCGGGTAGGTGTGGAGCTTGGCGGGCACCCGGTGCTGGGCGAGCACGGCCTGGGTACGTACGGCCGCGCTGTAGGGGATCATGGGGTCCTGGGTGCCATGGCCCAGGAATACCGGGGTCTGGTCGTTGACGGGGAACCCGTCGCCCAGGCGATGGGCAAGAGGCAGGTACGTCGATAATCCAACCGTGGCGGCCAGCCGGACGGGGGCCGTGAGCATGGTGTAGAGAGCGACGGCGCCGCCCTGGGAAAATCCACCGAGCACGATCCGCTCGCCCGGCACGCCCTGGCGCTCCTGGTCCCTGATGAGCTCGAGCACGGCACAGGCCGCCTGGCGGATACCGACCTCGTCTTGCGGGTCTTCGGGACGCGTGCCGTAAAGATCAAACCAAGCGGGCATCGCAGCGCCGCCGTTTAGAGTCACGTTTTGGATCGGTGCGTGGGGAAACACGAAGCGGAGGTCCTGGTCGGTAATCCCCGCCAAGCTGTCCACGAGGTCGGTGAAGTCGTGACCATCGGCCCCCAGGCCATGGAGCCAGATGAGCGCGTAACGCGGATGTGGCCCGGAGACGAACTGAAGCGGCGGTCTGACGAAAAAAGCCATGCCCCATTATAGCCCGCGGCGACCGGTCGCGAGAAGGCCGGGACGGGTATCGGGGGCTCAGCGGCTGGGGACGTCGGTACGCGCAGCGGCCCGTCGCACGCGCAGGGGTCGTGCGGTCGTCACGGCCAGACGCGCCGCTGCAGCGCTCGTGTGGGCCACGACGATCTCAATGGGACCCGTTGCGAACAAGGCCGCGGCGGTCAATGTGGGATCGGTCTCGGGATCGAGGGCGATCAGGATGCGTTCACCGCGCTTGCGGGTGATCATGAGCATAAGGTCTTACGTCCCGGGTGAGCCAAGCGGCGCCGGCCCGACGCGCTTTCTCCTACCGTTGTAGCTGGAGGCGATGTCGCAGTCGATAGCTTTTCGGCGACAAAGTGAGCGGGCCCGCCCCGTTTACTTGGGCCGTGAAATCAGATTGAATGGCGGTCTTTTGAGAGCAGGGACACCCATGAGCCTGATTCATCCCTTTCGTGGCTTGCGACCGCAAGGCAACCGTGCCGCCGAGGTCATAGCCCCGCCTTACGACGTCTTGAGTAGTGCCGAGGCGCGCGCTGCGGTGGCCGGTCGGCCCTTGAGTTTTCTGCGCGTCTCAAAGGCGGAAGTGGATCTGCCGGAGGCCACGGCCCCTACCGACGAGGCCGTGTTTCGGCAGGCCGCCGCAAATTGGGCACGGCTACGTGCAGCCGTACTGATCCGGGATGAAAAGCCCTGCTACTACTGTTACGAGCTGACCATGGGTCAGCACGTCCAGCGCGGCTTGGTCGCGGCCGCCTCGGTGGCCGCCTATGAGGCAGGCCGTATCCGCCGCCATGAGCTCACGCGGCCGGACAAGGAGCGCGACCGGGCCCGCCACATCGAGGCCTTGAATGCCCAGACGGGACCGGCCTTCCTTACCTTTCGGGCCGACCCCGAGATCACCGCTTTGTTGCAGGAGGCGGCGCGCGGGGAGCCGGCGGTCGATGCGCTGTTGAATGATATCCGTCATCGCCTCTGGGTCGTGGCCGACGCGGGCCTGGTGGCGCGCTTGACCGACGCCTTCGAAGCGCTCCCGCGTGTCTATATCGCCGACGGCCACCACCGGACGGCCGCGGCCCGGGTGGTGGCGCATGGGCGCGGGGGCGTGGACGGGCCCCATCACCGTTTTCTTGCGGTGCTGTTTCCCGACAACGAGATGCAAATCCTGAATTACGACCGGCTGGTCACCGACTTACATGGGCACACCGTCGCGGCCTTCCAGTCGGCGCTCGCCCCGTCTTTTGCGCTCACCGAAGCGCCTGGCCCGGTTCGGCCGCAGGGTCCCGGGGAGTTTGGTATGTATGTCGCAGGGCGCTGGTATCACCTGCGCTACCGGGGCGTCCTTCCCGCCGATCCGGTAGCGCGGCTCGATGTGAGTCTGTTGCAGGACCGCGTATTGGCGCCGATCCTGGGGATTAGCGATCCGCGCCGTGACCAGCGCATCGATTTCGTGGGCGGGGTGCGGGGACCGCAGGCCCTGGCGGAGCGGGTGGATCGCTCCGGGGGTGTGGCCTTCGTGCTGTTTCCGACGCGGCTGGCCGATCTCATGGCCGTCGCCGATCAGGATGGGGTGATGCCGCCGAAGTCGACTTGGTTCGAGCCCAAGCTCGCCGACGGCCTCGTCTCTTATACTTTGGAGGACGATTAGGCCGGACAGAGCCGGGGGGTAATCATCTCGTGGGGGTTTTCGCCCCCGTCAAGCCCGCGGATCTTCAGTTTATTGCCCTTGGCGAAGTCCACGAGAAAGCTGAAAGCGCTCGGATTCACGGACTTTAGCGCCGGATCGAGGACTAGGCATTTACGGCCGTCGATCATCTGCGGTTGCACATAGTGAGAGTAGCGGATGCGGCGATCCATGCCAAAGGTCGAAAGGCTGCCACTGATGCGCTCTATCCAATCACTGGGCCGAAAGGTCCGGCCATCTTCCGTTACGCCCTCGATCACGATCATGTTACGGGCTTCCGTCATCGTCTTGTACCTCACGTGCTTTCTATCGATTCTGTCGTCGTTTCTGACAGCAAGGATAGCGCGTTTTTAAGAAAGTTCGTGCCCATTGGGCCTCTGGCCGGACGAATGGTTCACGCGCGCCGCGGAAAGCGCACTGGCGAGATCCGCATGACCCGAGGCCGCTACCCGATGGGCGAGATCGGCTTGGATCGCGCGCACGAGTCCGGGCCCTTCGTAAATCAGTCCGGTATAAATCTGTAACAAAGACGCCCCCGCGAGCAGATGTTTCCAGGCTTCCTCTGCATTAATGATGCCACCGGCGCCGATGATCGGAATATCCGGTAAGGCTTTGAAAACTTGGGCAATGATCTCCCGGGCTCGGGGAGCTAAGGGGGCTCCGCTCAAGCCCCCTTGCTCCTGACCGGCGCGCGTCCGCCCCACACCGGGGCGGCCGACCGTCGTATTGGTGGCGATCACGGCCTCGCAGCCCACATCCCCAAGGACCGCCAGCAAGGCCGCGAGTTCGGCGGCCGTGAGGTCCGGGGCGATCTTGACGGCGATCGGCACATGGCGTCCGCGCCGCGCCAGCGCCCCCTGATCCTCTTTCAGGGCCCCGAGGAGCTCCCGGGCGGCCTCCGGTTCCTGCAGGCTGCGCAGTCCCGGGGTGTTCGGTGAGGACAGGTTGATGGTGATGTAATCGGCGTACGGGGCGAGGGCGCCAAACCCCAGCCGGTAGTCGTCGACGGCCCGCGCAAGCGGCGTCTCGCGATTTTTCCCTATGTTAACACCAATGGGTATGGAAACACCACGGCCGCGCAGGCGCCGGGCGAGCTCATCCATGCCTTTATTGTTAAAGCCGAGTCGATTGATGAGGGCGCGCTCCTCACTGAGCCGAAACAGGCGCGGCCGGGGGTTGCCGGGCTGGGCACGCGGGGTGACCGTACCGACCTCGAGGAAGCCAAAGCCGAGTGTAGCGAGCCCGCGCAGGGCTTCACCGTTTTTGTCGAAGCCTGCCGCAAGGCCCAGGGGATTGCCGAAGTGCAACCCCAGGGCGTCGACCTCAAGGCCCGGCACGGCCGGGCGCCCGGCCGGACCGAGTGTCCCGCGGGCCCGCAGGGTCGCGAGGCCTGCGGCATGGGCCAGTTCGGGCGGCAGCCGAAAGAGCCAAGGACGCAGCCCCTTGTACATATCAAAAGCGCTCGCCGGCCCCAAGGAGGCGCCACTGGCCAGGCTTCAGACCGCCTAGGCGGACGCGGCCGATGCGCACCCGCTTCAAGGCCCGTACCTCACGGCCCACCAGTTTCAGCATGCGCCGGATCTGGCGCTTGCGGCCTTCGGTCAGGGTCATGGCCAGATGATCGGGGCCGAGCCGCTCGACTCGCACCGGGCGCAAGGGTCGCTCGTCCAAGGAGAGGGGGCCCCGGAGGGTGGAAAGCTCGCTATCGGTGATGGGTGCGTCGAGACGCACGAGATATTCCTTTTCGATGGTGTTGCCGCCGATGAGGAGGCGGGCTATGCGGCCGTCGTCAGTGAAGACGAGTAGGCCCTGGGAGTCGATGTCGAGACGCCCGGCTACGGCGAGACCCGGTGGTACCCGCGGCGCGGGACGGGCGCCCGCATAGGCGGTCGGGGTAAGCAGGACATGGGCGCTTTGATAGCCGTCTTCCGGCTGCCCCGAGACGTAGCCTAGGGGTTTGTTTAAAAGGAGCGTGAGCCGGCGGTCTTGCTGTTTCCGGGCGGCGGCCGACAACGTGATGCGCGCGGTCGGGGCGACCCGTTCGCCCAGGACCGCTAGGCGTCCGTCGACCTGCACAAGCCCTCGTTCGAGGTAGGAGTCGGCCTCGCGCCGCGAACAGATGCCACGGGCCGCCAAGAGTTTGGATATGCGCACGAGGGTATCGGTCATCGGGGCGGGCGGTTTTCCGGTCGTGAGTTGTCCTGGCCCCAAGGCGGTCGTTACAATGGGGCTCGCGGAGGACTTATGATAAAGCTTAACCGTTACAGCGCAAAGATCACGGCACCAAAATCGCAGGGCGCATCGCAGGCGATGCTGTATGGGACCGGTCTTAGACCCGAGGACATGGACAAGGCGCAGGTCGGTATCGGGAGCGTGTGGTTTGAGGGTAACACCTGCAATATGCATCTCCTAGATCTCGCGGCCCTCGTCAAAGAAGGCGTGGTGAAGGCGGGCCTTGTCGGTATGCGCTTCAATACGGTGGGCGTCTCCGACGGAATATCAATGGGAACCGATGGGATGAGTTATTCCCTACAGTCCCGCGACCTCATCGCCGATTCGATCGAAACCGTCATGAGCGCGCAATGGTACGATGGCCAGGTGACCTTGCCGGGCTGCGACAAGAACATGCCCGGTTGCATCATTGGGATGGCGCGCGTGAACCGCCCCGGGCTCATGATCTATGGCGGGACGATCAAGCCCGGCCACAGTCATGGCGAGACGCTCGATATCGTCTCGGCCTTCCAGGCCTACGGCGCCTATCTCGTCGGCGCGATCACCGAGGAGCAGCGCAGCGACGTCATCCGGCATGCCTGTCCAGGCGCCGGCGCCTGTGGGGGCATGTACACCGCAAACACCATGGCGTCGGCCATTGAGGCCCTCGGGATGAGTCTCCCGTATAGCTCCTCCACGCCGGCAGTCGATCCCGCCAAGCGTGCCGAATGCCTGCGCGCGGGCGCGGTCGTGCGTATGTTGCTCGAGCGCGACATCAAGCCCCGCGACATCATGACCCGCGCCGCCTTCGAGAATGCACTGACCCTCATCATGGTCCTGGGCGGCTCGACCAACGCGGTTTTGCACCTGATCGCCATGGCCCGCGCCGTCGATGTCGAACTCACCCTGGCGGATTTTCAGCGTGCCAGCGACCGCGTGCCCCTGCTCGCGGACCTAAAGCCGAGTGGCCAGTACGTCATGGAAGATCTCCATGAGGCCGGCGGTATCCCCGCCGTGATGCGCCTGCTGTGGGAGCGCGGACTCATAAACGGCGAGTGCCTGACCGTGACGGGTAAGACGATGGCCGAAAACCTCGCCGACGTGGCGCCCCTGCGTGCCGGGCAAAAGGTGATACGGCCCTGGGATCAGCCGATCAAGGAGACTGCGCATATCCAGATCTTGACCGGTAACCTCGCGCCCGGCGGATCGGTCGCCAAGATCACGGGCAAAGAAGGTTTGTCGTTTACGGGGCCGGCGCGGGTTTATGATTCCGAGGAGGCCATGTTAGCCGCGGTTGAGGCGGGGGCCATTCGGCGCGGAGACGTCGTCATTATTCGTTATGAAGGGCCCAAGGGCGGGCCGGGCATGCCGGAGATGCTGACCCCGACCTCCGTACTCATGGGGGCCGGTCTGGGCCATGATGTGGCCTTGATCACCGACGGGCGTTTTTCCGGGGGGTCGCATGGCTTTATCATCGGGCATGTCGTGCCGGAGGCCCAGGAAGGCGGGCCGATTGCCCTGATCCAGGATGGCGATGTGGTAACCATCGACGCGCAGGCCCGTGAGCTGTCGGCGGCGGTGAGTGACGCGGAGTGGGCGCGCCGCCGCGCCGCCTGGCGCATGCCGCCCTACAAGGCTACGCGAGGTACCCTGCGCAAGTACATAAAGATCGTCCAGGACGCATCGCACGGCTGTGTGACCGACGAATGAGAACAACAACGATGCAACACAAGGAGGCGGCATGGCAAAGGTCACGGTAAGGGCCAACGGCCCATATCTCGTCGAGGGCGCGGAGATCCGCGACGCCAATGGGGCGGTATTTCCGGTAGAACCGGGGAAACCGGTGGCCTTGTGCCGCTGTGGCGCCTCCCAGCGTAAACCGTTTTGCGACGGTAGCCACCTGAAGATCGGCTTTCAGGCGGCAGAGACTGCGGCCTCGTTCACGGCAAAGTGACCGTCGCGCACAGCGGCAGGTGATCCGAGCAGATGCGCGTGAGCGGGGAGGCCTCGGTGTGGATGGCGACCGTCGCCTGCGCGGGGCTCACGAAGATCCGGTCGAGTGGCAGGAGCGGGAAAAACGCCGGAAAGGTCGGTGGGGCGGGCTGGGGGCGCAGGATCTGCCGGAGGGCGTCGAGCCCCGGACCCTGCGCCCGCCACTCGTTTAGGTCTCCCATCACGACGAGCGGTTCATACGCCGTGGCGGCCAGATGCGTCGCCAGCCGCGTTGCCTGGAGGCGCCGTTCCCGCGGAAACAGGCCGAAATGGGTGACGACGGCGCGGAGCACGAGATCGGGGAGCTGGATATCGCAATCGAGCGCCCCGCGAGGCTCGTGACGCCCGATCGAGAGGTCGAGGTGGCGCACGGCGAGGATGGGGTGCGGTGTCAGTAAGAGATTGCCATAGTGGCCGTGGTGGCGGCTCAGGAGCGGGCCGCGGGCCGCATTGAGGCCGGTGGCATGGGGCAGGTAGTCCATTTGGGCGCTGTCTAGCCCAGGGCCCGAATGGGTGTCGACCTCCTGTAGGCCGACCACGTCGGCGCCGAAGTCGCGGATCGCCGCCGCGACCCTATCGGCATCGCGGGTCCGGTCGCGCCCCACGCAGCCATGCACATTGTAGGAAACCACGGTAAACGCCCGGCGCATGGTCGAGCCTAGGTCACGGAGCCGTCTTTGGCGCCATGCGTCCGCAGGAAACGGCGCATGCCGAGGGCCAGCGCCGCGAGTGCTGCCGCAATGAGCGCCAGGATCGCGATCTGCTTGATCGCGGGGTGCCTGAGGGCGGCGGCGAGGCTATGGGTAAAGAGGGTCACCGCCACGATGCCGGGCGCGACGCCGATGGCCGTTCCGATGACGAGGTCGCGATAGCGGATCTTCAGGGCCCCGGCACTGGCGGTGACCAGGGTGAAGGGGGCGATGGGTACGAGGCTTACGGCAATCATGGCGCTCAGGCCTTGGCGGCGCAGGCGGTGGCGCAACTCGTGCCAGTGGTTCTGGCCGAAGCGGTCGAGGGTCTGGTGGCCGATTACGCGGCCGACCATGTAGTTCAAGGACGCGCTCAAGAGGCAGCCGAGAAAGGCATAGACGAGACTCTGGGGCGGCGCAAAGGTGAGCGCCGTCACGACGATCAGCAGGGTCACGGGGAAAAAGAGCAGGCCACCGCAGAGGTAGGCCGCCGTGACGATGAGGGGCGTCAAGGCGTAATGGCTCGCCCGGTGGAGCAGGCCGACGAGCCGCGGGACGTTGAGCCAGACATGCAGGGGCGTGAAATGCCAGAGGGCCCCGAGCGAGGCGAGTCCCGCGATGAGCAGGGCGTTGCGCAAGAGGCGTCCGGCGGCATGCGCACGGGCGGTCTCGGGGACATAGCTTTCCACGAGCTCGCGCGCGCTAATCGGTCGCTCCGGGTCGGCGATCACGGTATCGGCTACGGGCGACAAGGTCTCTTCCGGCGCTTCCGTCAGGGCCTCCAGGTGGCGTTCCTGGCCACGGGCCTTGGCGATGACGGTAAGCCACGAGCCTTCCTGCGCCACCCGCCGGCGCAACTGGGCAGGGCTTAGCCCCAGGTGTTCGCCGAGCAGGTCGTGGCGCAGATGATCGATCGCCGCCGCGATCCGCGGCTCGCCTGCGCTTTCGATACTGAGGTTGCATTCGCTGTCTAGACCCATGGATCGGTTGTTGATATTGGCAGAACCGAGGGTCACAAAGATGTCATCGACGATGAGAACCTTGGAGTGGATCTTTACGCAGTCGCTACCGAGCCCCGCGATCGCCGGATAGCCGACGTAGAGGCGGTGTTGGTGGTCAGCGGCGCGCAACTTCTTCAAGAGGCGGGCGCGCAGGACCCCCATGGTATGGCGCTGGAGCCAGCCTGGGACGGTGTGCGGCAGCACGATCACGATCTCGGGCGGATCGGGCCGGGCGAGTAGGGCGCACAGGGCGTCGCCGGCGGCCACGCTGGTAAGATACTGGTTTTCGATATAGACGAAGCGTTGGGCCTGGGCCAAGGCATCGATGTACAAGGCGCGGATCTCGGCGATCCCGGGGCGCCCCTCGTAGGCGCCTTCGGTGCGGCTCAGTGCGATTGGGACGTGGGTGAGCAGCGGGCGTGCCGAGGGCGGCCAGGGCGGGGCTGCCACGGGAGGCGCCGGCGGGATCTCGCGCCCCGTGGCGCGCCGCCAGCGATCCTGCACGAGCGCGCCGAGCGCCTGGGCGGCAGGCCCACTCACGCAGGCCTGGACGTCATGAAAGGGCGCATAGGGCCGGCCGGCGGGACCGATACGCCGCGGATCGTGGGGGAGGTGGGCGCGAGTATCCCAGCGGTGGATCGTGAGGTCGAGCCCCCCGAGGAAGGCCACCTGGTCGTCGATGACGACGATCTTCTGATGATGCGAGCCGGCCGGCGGGTGATGGCCGTCGAGATAGAAGTGCAGGCGCCGATGCGTGCGCCAGCCGAGCTTGAACGCGGGAAAGGGTTCGCGCTCGAGCGCAAAGATGAGCGAAAAATCCCAGCTTAGGATATGGGCCCGCAGGCTCGGGGTACGCCGGATGGCGGCGTCCAGAAAAGGGCCCAAGGGCACGCCGGTTGCCGGATCGGCACCGCCGTTTAGGTGCATGCGGCTGTCGATGTCCCAGCCGCAGATCAACAGGCGATGACGGGCGCGCGTCACCGCCTCCTGGAAGGCCTCAAAGTACGCCTGACCGTCGATCAGGATACTGAGCGCGTCGGCCTGGACGATGCGCCAGCAGTTGCGGCCCTCCTTTAGGATTGTGCCCATGATGCGAGCTTAAGCTCTGGGCGTGGACGCGGCATCGGGCGTACGGTTCCGCGCGCCCGTACCGCGTATAAGGGCCTAGGGCAGCGCAGGCGGGTCCTCCCAGCCGACAAGCGCACCTTCAAAAGGGCCCGGTCCGTTCTATAGTTGAGGGGGAAGGAGGTCCCATGACTGACGATTCGATTTCGACGCTCTATCGCAAAGCCTGCCCCTCGTGTGCGCGCCAGTATGCCCGGGACTCGCGGGCCTGCCCGTACTGTGGTTACGTGGACACGCTTACGAGCGAGACGGAGGAGGATCAAGAACGGCTCTACGGGGAATACCTCATGGCCCGCTACAAGCAGTGTCACGACGAGGTCGAAAGGCTGCGCCGCGAGCTCGCCCTTCATCCGCAGGACCGCGCACGCGACCGCGCCTTGGCGCTGGCCGTGGCCGATTGGCAGGGTGTGAAGCGCGAGCTCGATGCGTATCGCGACGGCCGTGATCGGGTAATCGAGGAGCCGCCGCAGCGCGCCGCCGGCAACAAGGAGTATCCGGTCCGCACCGCACCCCTACCCATAGCAGAGGAGCCGCCGCAGCGCGCGGTCGGCGACAAGGAGTGTCCGGTCTGCACCGCGACATTACCCAACACTGTAAGCCGCTGTGCGTGCGGTTTTGTGTTCGGGGCCGAGGTCATACCGGCCGTCACCCTCTGCCCGCATTGTACGGCCACCGTGGCGCCGGGCGCCCATCGCTGCGGCTGCGGCTATATCTTGGCCGCGACGGCGCCGGCCGCCGGTATCCCGGGGCTGCGCAGGCGCTGAGGAGCGCCTCTGCGGGTCTCAGGCCGGCTCGTCGTCGCGCGCGTACAGACTGCGGGCCCTGAGGCCTGCCAGTTCGCGGCGTAGACCGTCGATCTCCTGCAGCAGATCCATGATGACGGCGACCAGCTCCCAGTCTGTGTCGAGCCCGTGCTTTAGGCGCAAGGCGCGGCGCACCGCGCGCAGGCAGGAGGCCGGGTAGCGGTCGTCGGCGACGCCTTGTGGGATCAGACCCAGGGCCGTAAGGAGGTCTAAGTCGGCGGCGCTTATGCGACCATGGGAGCAGAGTTCGGCGCGCGTGACCGTCGTGAGCTCATCCAATAGGATCGTCTTTATATCGTTCATCAGACAGTCCCCCAATGGGCGCGCGGATCAAAGGTGAACTCGCGTCCCATGTGCCGAAATAGATCCCGGGCCCGCTCGCTGGTGACGGGGGGATTGACTATCTCGATCAGTACGTACTGGTCCCCCGCCGGGGTTCCCGGCATGCCGCGCCCCTTCAAGCGGAGCTTCTGGCCGCTCTGCGAGCCTTCCGGCAGACGCAGTTCGACCGGGCCGCCCAGGGTCGGTACCGTGAAGCGGGCACCGAGCGCCGCTTCCCACGGTGTCACCGGGGCCGTGATATAGAGATCGCGCCCGTCTAGGCGATAAAGCGGATGCGGCGCGATGCCGATCTCGAGATACAAGTCACCCGCACCACCCGGTCCGGGATTGCCTTGGCCGGCGAGACGGATCTGCTGTCCGGCCTGTATACCCTTGGGGATACGGACGTTCAGGGTACGCACTTCGGGTATGATCCGTCCCCGCGCGTCGCGCTGCGGCACCGTCAGGCGGACGGCGCGCGTTGCGCCCTGGAAGGCCTCTTCGAGCGTGATCGTGAGGTGGGCATTCTCGTCAGCGCCCCGCGCCTGGCCGCGGCTGCGTCCTCCGCCAAAGAGGCTCTCGAAGAAATCGCTGAATTGGGCACCGTCAAAGCCGTAGGCGCTGCCTCCCGCCCCCGCCCGCCCTGCGGCGCTTTGCCAGCCTGGCGGCGGGGTGAACTCTTGCTCGGCCTGCCATTGATTGCCGAGCTGATCGTAGGCAGCGCGTTTTTCGGGATCCCGCAAGACCTCGTAGGCCTCGCCGATCTCTTTGAAGCGCTCCTCGGCCCGCGGCTCTTTGCTGACGTCTGGGTGATATTTACGCGCAAGCTTACGGTAGGCCCGCTTGATCTCCTCGGGGCTTGCCGTTCGCTCGACGCCCATGATCTGGTAGTAGTCGCGATAGCGCATGGCCATTACGTGCGGGCGATACCGCGCACATTCAAGTCTCGGGGCCGCCGCGCGCCTGGAGTTCCGCGTTACCCGTGTAGCGATCGGGGCTGAGCGCGAGCAAGCGGGTCTTGACCTCGGGTGGCAGGGAGAGCTTGGCGATGAAGTCCTGTAAATCGCGCGCCGTGAGCGTCCGGCCTCGGCTCAGGTCCTTTAGGTCCTCGTAGCCGCGGGCAAGTCCGAAGCGGCGCATGACGGTCTGGACCGCTTCCGTGAGGACCTCGACATGGGCGGCCAGGTCCTCCTGAAGGCGGGCGGTATTGACCGTGAGCTTGGCCAGACCCCGGCTTAAGGAGCGGTAGCCGAGCAGGGCATAGCCAAAGGCGCTGCCGACATTGCGCAGGACGGTCGAGTCGCTCAAGTCCCGCTGAAAGCGGCTTATGGGCAGTTTGGCGGCGAGATGCTCGAGGAGGGCATTGGCGAGCCCCAGATTGCCCTCGGCATTCTCGAAGTCGATAGGGTTGACCTTATGGGGCATGGTCGATGATCCGACCTCGCCGGCGCGGGTCTTTTGACCGAAATAGCCGAGCGCGATATAGCCCCATAGGTCACGGGCGGCATCGATCAGGATGGTGTTGGCGCGCGCGACGGCATGGCAGAGGGCCGCGAGATCGTCGTGGGGCTCGATCTGGGTCGTATGGGGGTTTTGGGTGAGACCGAGGCCGGCCAGTACCCGGGCCGCCAGCGCGGGCCAATCGACGTCGGGATAGGCGGCATAATGGGCATTGTAGTTGCCGACCGCCCCGTTCATCTTGGCCTGCAGCGTGATCGCCGCCATGTGGTCGCGGGCGCGCTGGAGACGGGTCACGAACACCCGGATCTCCTTGCCGACGGTGGTCGGGGAGGCCGGCTGGCCATGGGTGCGGGCGAGCATGGGGGTGGCGGCGGCGTTGCGCGCAAGCTCGTCGAGGGCGCTTATGAGGGCATCGAGCGCCGGTTGCAGTACGCCATCGCGCCCGGCACGCACCATGAGCGTGTAGGCTACGTTATTGATGTCTTCGGAGGTCAGGGCGAAATGCACGAACTCCGCGGCCGCCTGTAATTCGGGGTGGCCCTGCATGAGGCCGCGCAGATAATATTCGATGGCCTTGACGTCGTGGTTGGTCGTGGCCTCGAGGGTCTTGATCGCTTGCGCCGCCTCTTCATCGAACGTATTGACGAGGCGCGCCAGTTCCGCACGCGCCGCGGGGCTGAAGGCCGGCAGCTCAGGCACGCCGGTTTCCTCGCTGAGCCCGATGAGCCAGGCGACCTCGGCCTCCAGACGGGCCCGCATGAGCCCCTGTTCGCTGAAGATGGGGCTAAGCGCCTGAGTCTCGCGGGCGTAGCGGCCGTCCAAGGGGGAGAGTGCAGAGAGTTGCGTCACAAAATATCCTTTCGGCAGCGAGCCGCCATGGTGCGTTGTCAGTGATAGCGAGGTCCTTATGGCCGACCCCTTGTCCCCCTTGAGCCGACTGCTGGCTGAGGTACGCTCCTGCCAGGCCTGCCCTGACCTACCGCAGGGCCCGCGCCCCATCGTGCAGGCCCATAGTGCCGCCCGCATCCTGATCATAGGCCAAGCCCCCGGGCGCCGCGTGCATGCCACCGGGATCCCCTGGAACGACCCGAGCGGCGACCGCCTGCGAGGATGGCTGGGCGTGGACCGCGCCGGCTTCTACGGACCGTCCTTCGCCATCATCCCTACGGGTCTTTGTTACCCCGGCTCCGGCCCCCGCGGCGATCTGCCGCCGCGCGCCCGATGCGCGCCGCTCTGGTTTGCGCGCCTACGCGCCCAGTTGCCCGCCATTCGGCTCACGTTGGTTATCGGCCAGTATGCGCAAGCCTACCACCTCGGCACTCCCGCGCGCGGCGCCGTCGCGCCGAACGTCCGGCGCGCGGCCGATTATGGCGCGTTCTGGCCCTTACCGCACCCCTCCGGGCGCAACAACCAGTGGCTCGCGCGCCACCCGTGGTTCCAAGCCGAGATCGTCCCGGCGCTCAGGGCCCGGGTGGCGGCGATCCTGGCGGGCGAGCCAGTTCTATGACTGCCCCGCCCAGGCAGGTGGTGCCGTCATAGAACACCGCCGACTGTCCGGGCGTTACCGCGCGCTGGGGGCGGGCAAAATGCACGGTATAGCCGCGGCGGTCGTCGTGCGTAAGGCGCGCCGGCTCCGCCTCTTGGCGATAACGGATCTTGACGGATCCGCACCACGGAAGGGCTGGCGCGCGCCCCAGCCAGTGGGGCGGGGCGACCGGGCAGCTCGCCTGGAAAAGACGCGGATGGTCGGCCCCCTGGGCGATGACGAGGGTATTCTCCCGTAGGTCTTTCTCGGCCACGTACCAGGCCGCGCCGGGACCCCCTATGCCGAGCCCTGAGCGCTGTCCCACCGTGTAGAAGATGAGGCCCGGGTGCTCGCCCATGGGGACCCCGTCGACGGTCACGATCGGCCCCGGCTGCGCGCTCAGGTAGCGCTTCAGAAAAGGCGGGAAGCGCCGCTCGCCGATGAAGCAGATACCGCTGCTGCTGCTGCGCGCGAAATTCGGCAGGCCCAGGGCACGCGCCTCCGCGCGCACGGCGTCCTTGGAGAGGGCGCCGATCGGAAAGCGTACGTACGGGAGGATTGCGGGGTCCAGGGTGTGCAGAAAATAACTCTGATCCTTGGCGGCATCGCATCCGGCGAGGAGCTGGGGGCCGTCGGGACCCGGGGCGATGCGGGCATAATGCCCAGTGGCCATGAGGTCCGCGCCAAGCCCCTGGGCATGACGCCAGAAGACGTCAAACTTGATCTCGCGATTGCACAATACGTCCGGGTTGGGCGTGAGTCCGGCCGCATAGTCGGCGAGGAAGCGCGCAAAGACGCGCTCGCGGTATTCGGCCGCGAAATTCGCGGCGTGCAGGGGGATCTCCAGGTGTTCGGCCACGGCCCGCGCCGAGGCGTAGTCGGCGGCCGATGCGCAAAAGGTCGCGGTGTCGTCGTCTTCCCAGTTCTTCATGAAAAGTCCGCTGACGCGCAGACCCGAGGCGAGCAGGCGCGCGGCGGCCACGGCGGAGTCGACTCCGCCGGATAGCGCGACTATGACGTGGGTGTTCTTGATCACTGCGCCCCCGCAGGCGGCCGGCGGCCCGGGACCGGCGCCAGTATAACCGATCCGCGCATCTGGTTTTAGGGGTAGGCGAGTGCCGTGAGCGGGTAACGGCGGCCCTGTTCGTAGTCGCAGACGGCGCGCAGCACCTGCGGCCCGCGGTGGTCGGCACTGCGCGCCGTGAGTTCGGCCCGGGTCAGCCAGAGTGCCCGACAGATCCCGGTATCCAGGGGGCGTTCGGGGTGGTGAGTTGTGACCGCGCCCGTGAAGGCAAAGCGCAGATAACAGATCCCGTTGGCGGCCTCGTAGTGGTAGATGCCCAGCAAGGCCTGCGGGCAAAAGTCCCAGCCGGTCTCTTCCAGGGTCTCACGGACCACGGCGTCGATCAGGGATTCGCGGGCCTCGAGATGGCCGGCGGGCTGATTGATGACGAGCCGGCCGCCCACGGTTTCCTCAACCAGCAGGAAGCGGCCGTCCCGTTCCGTGACCGCGGCTACTGTGACGTGGATGTCAGCGGCCATAAGGGACGTCAGTCGAGCGGTATTGGCCGACCGGGAGGCCGTCTAGGGTGTAGGGGCCCACAGCGTACCGGATGAGCCGCAGGGTGGGGTGTCCGATGGCGGCCGTCATGCGCCGGACCTGACGGTTGCGGCCCTCACGGAGGGTGAGCGCAATCCAACTCGTCGGGATGTAGCGGCGTGTGCGTATCGGCGGCGTGCGTGGCCACAGGGCGGGTTCCGCGAGCGGCGCGATCAGCGCCGGACGCGTGGGTAGGCCATCGAGCACGACGCCGCGCGCAAGCCCTGCGAGGGCGTCGGCGCTGGGCACCCCCTCGACCTGCGCCCAGTAGGTCTTCGCCCAGCCTTCGCCGGGGCGCGTGATCCGGGTGGCGAGCGCCGCGGAGTCGGTCAGCAACAGCAGTCCCTCGGAGTCGAGATCCAGGCGGCCTGCCGGATAGACATGGGGTATGGGTATGAATTCCTTCAAGGTGGCGCGCCCATGGGGGTCCGTAAAGCGCGTCAATACGCCGTATGGTTTGTTAAAAAGTATCAACTGTGCCATGTCCTGTCTGCGCAAGGTTCGCTACAATCGGCCTTGGGCATTATATCGCGCGGCGCGGCCCGCGGCTAAAACGAGGACGACATGGGCAAGGAATCAACGGTAGGGGCGAAGATCACGGTCGGACCGGATTTCAGTTTACAGGTCCCCGACCACCCTATCATCCCTTTTATCGAAGGTGACGGCATTGGTGTCGACATCACGCCGGTCATGCAGACCGTGGTGGATGCGGCGGTGGCGCGTGCCTATGACGGCCGGCGGGGCATCGTCTGGCACGAGATCTATGCGGGCGAAAAGGCTCATGCACGTACGGGCGAGTATCTCCCGAAAGAGACGCTTGCGGGGATCGCCGATTATGGGGTATCGATCAAGGGTCCTTTGACCACCCCCGTGGGGGGCGGTCTGCGGTCGCTGAACGTGACCTTGCGTCAAGAGCTCGATCTCTATGTCTGTTTGCGGCCGGTGCGGTACTTCGCGGGGGTACCGAGCCCCCTCCGGGAGCCCGAGAAGACCGACATGGTGATCTTTCGGGAGAACTCCGAGGATATCTATGCGGGCATCGAGTGGCCGGCGCAATCGCGCGAGGCCAAGCAGCTCATTGGGTTTTTGACCGACACCCTCGGGGTCCGGTCGATCCGTTTTCCAGACAGCGCCGGCATCGGGGTAAAGCCGGTGTCGCGTGAAGGCACCGAACGTCTGGTACGGCGGGCGCTGGCCTATGCCATCGCGCATAAGCGTCCCTCGGTGACGCTGGTGCACAAGGGCAATATCATGAAATTCACGGAAGGCGCGTTCCGGCAGTGGGGCGTAGACCTCGCACGGCGCGAATTCGGGGCCACGGAACAGGAGGGGCGGCTTGTCATCACGCGTCCCGATGGTGGTCTCGTGGTCGTAAAGGATGTGATCGCCGATGCCTTTTTGCAACAGATCCTCTTGCGGCCCGAGGACTACAGCGTCATCGCCACTTTGAACCTAAACGGCGACTATATCTCGGATGCGCTCGCCGCCCAGGTGGGTGGGATCGGCATGGCGCCGGGCGCGAATCTCTCGGATCGGGTGGCCCTGTTCGAGGCCACGCACGGCACGGCCCCCCGCTACGCCGGGCAGGACAAGGTGAATCCGTCGTCGCTCATTTTGTCGGCGGAGATGATGTTGCGTCATATGGGATGGGGCGAGGCGGCCGACCTCGTGATCCGAGGCATAAGCGGGGCCTTGGCGGCAGGACAGGTTACTTACGATCTGGCGCGGCTGCGGCCGGGGGCGACCGAGCTCAGTTGTTCGGGCTTCGGGGCCGCGGTCGTGTCGTTTATGGATTAAGACCGGACGTCGTGGAAGCTGCCGAACTCCCCGTACGGCCTTGTGGACGGCGGTCCGCTGGCCTACGCCAGGCACTCGGGGGGCTTGCGGTATTGGCCCTCGGCGCGTGCGCGCACTATACACCCCGCCCCCTCACGGCGGCCGCCGTACAGAAGGCCTTGGCCCCGCGGCCCGTCTCCCGTCTGTGGGTGCGGCGCAGTCGGCTCTTGCTGCCGGCCCTGCCGGCGCTGCGCGTGCACCGGGGGCAGGCCTTGACGCCAGACCTCGCTGCCGTCGTCGCGGTCGTCGCCGACCCGGCCTTACGGGCCTTGCGGGCCCGCCAAGCGGTGGCTCAGGCGCAGGTGCTGGCGGCCGGGCTCCTACCCAATCCCACGTTCAGCTATGGGGTCGGGGTACCTATGAGCGGGGTGGGACTCGTCAAGGCCTTTCGGGTCGCCCTGGGGCTGCCGATACGCGCGCTCATGACCCGCGCGGCCCGGCAGCGGGTGGCCCGACTGCATGCCCAGGCGGTGGACCTGACAGTGGCCTGGCAAGAGTGGCAGGTGGCGGCGCAGGCCAAGGCCCTCGTGTATGCGATCGAGGCCGGGCGAGCTGAACGCCAGCTGCTCGGCCGCGAGGTCCGCCTCTTGCGGCGCAGCGTCGCGATGCTCGCAGACGGGGAGGCGGCCGGCTATGTGACGGCGGGCGTGACGGCGTCGGCGCGCATGGCCTTGCATCAGACCCAAGTACTCGCCCTGACCGTGGCGCGCCATGTGGCGGCCCAGTCGCTTGCCTTACACGGGCTGCTCGGGTTGCGCGGCAAGGTGCCCTTGCATTTGGCCGCCGCCGCTCGGCACCGGACTTTCACGCGGTGCCTATCGCAGCGTTTCTGGCAGCAAGGCGTCAGTCATCGCCGCCTCGATCTCTTGGCCCTGCGCCGGGGCTACCGTAGTCAGGATGCGGCCCTGCGGCTTGCCATCGCCGACCAATTTCCGCGCCTCACCCTCGGGCTAAACCGCGCACGCGACACGAGCGACATAAACACCCTGGGGGCCGGGATCGGCATTAGCCTGCCGATCTTCAATCACAACCAAGGGGCGATCGCGATCGCCCGGGCGAGCCGGGCGGCCTTACTGCAGGCCTATGCCGCGCGTCTCTTTACGGCCCGGGCGCAGATCCAGGGTCTACTGACGCGGCTTGCCAATCTCCGCCGCACGCGCGCGGCGACCGCCGCGGCGGTGAGGAGTCTCGCGCGGCTGCATACGATCTACCGCGTGGCACTGGCCCATCATCGCATCCCGGCCCTTACGTATTATCGGCTCCTGGAGAGACTGACACACGAGCGGTTGGCGCAACTCAAGGACCGCGCCCTTCTGGATCAGACGGCAGTCGCCCTCGAGGCGGCGAGCGGCCGGTTTACGTGGCCGATCGCCGGCTGCAAGGGGTCGGCATGAGGCGGATCCTCGGCATCCTCGTCGTACTGGCCGCGTGTGTCGGCCTGTGGCTTCAGCTATCGTCGGCCGCCCCGGTCCCGGCCCACCGCCTGGGTCCTCCGACTGCGCGGGTCGTCGTCGCCCCGATCCAACGCGGCCCGGTCGTCAATCACCTGGTGGCCTATGGTCGGGTGGTCCCGGCGCCGTGGGCCGTGCATGCCTTGGTGGAGCCCTTCGAGGTCTCGGTTCGGCGGGTGCTTGTAAACCGCGGACAAAGCGTCGGCCGGGGCGCGGCACTCTTGCAACTTGCGCCGGCGCCGGCCGCGGAAAGTGCCCTGTGGCAGGCGCAGAATACCTTTCGGCTCGCGCGCCTGGCCTTACAGGAGGCGCGTGCCCGGCTGCGCCTCCAGTTGGCTACCCGTAGCCAACTCCTCCAGGCCCAGAAGGCCTTCATGGCGGCGCGCCTGTCGCTGCAGGTCTTTCGTAAGGAGGGTCTGCGCCGGCGCATGGTGGTACGGGCGCCGGTGGGCGGTGTCGTGAACCGCATCTTGGTCCAGGAAGGGGCGGCGGTCCCGGCGGGGCAGCCGCTCATGGATGTCATTGCGGGCAACCGTCTGGAGGTGCGGCTCGGCGTCGAGCCCGAGGATGTGCCGCTTATCCGCTTGGGCGAGCGCGTCCGGCTCACGTCGTTTGAAGGGGCAGGCCAGGAACGCGTCCATGGACTCGTCGCCGTCATTGCCCGGGTCATGGACCCGGTGACACATATGATCAATGTGTTCGTGACCCTGCCGGCGCACAACGCCTACCTTCTCGGTGAGTATGTGCAGGGCCGGTTTACGACCGTGTCGGGCCCCGGCCTGCTCGTGCCCCGTCAAGCGGTACTGCCGGTCGGCCATCATTTCGTCCTCTATACCGTAGCCCATGGCCGGGCCGTGGCCCATACCGTCACGCTCGGAGCGCACAACGGCCGGGTCGGGCAGGTGCTCGGCCCGCATCTGCGTCCCGGGATGCGGGCCGTGGTGCAAGGGAATTTCGAGCTCAAGCCCGGTATGCCGGTGCGTGTAAGACCCTGATGCCCGCGCTTTGGATCCAGCGCCACCGGCGTTCGCTGCTATTCCTGCTGGCCCTGCTCGTTTTGGGGGGCGTGTATACCGGTCAGAGCTTGCCCGTGGCCTTGTTGCCGCATGTCGCCTTTCCGCGTGTCGAGATCTATGCCAACGCCGGGGACCGGCCGGCCAAGCGTATGCTGATCGAGGTCACCTATCCCGTCGAGCAGGCGGTGCGCGGCATACCCGGGGTCGTAGGCGTGCGCTCGACGACGAGCCGGGGCAGCGCCGACTTCTTCATCAATTTCCGGTGGGGCGAAAACATGACCACCGCGACCCTGGAGGTGCAGGCCGCGCTCGCCGACATCGGGCGGCGGCTGCCGCCCGATACGAACTTCGAGGTGCGGCGCATGCGCCCGACGATCTTTCGGATGCTGGCCTACACCTTAACATCGCAGCGCGTCTCGCAGGTGCGGCTGCGCGATATCGCCCGCTACCAATTGCGTCCTTTGCTGTCGGCGATCCCGGGCGTGGCGCGGGTTGGCGTCATCGGGGGGCGCGTCGAGGAATATCGCGTTACGGTCAATCCGGCGCGGCTCGCCGAATATGCCTTGACGATAGGCGACGTGGCGCGCGCGCTTGCGCACAGCAACGTCTTGCACACCGTGGGCCATCTGCAGCGCAACTACCAGTTCTATCTCATCATATCGGACACCCGGTTGCACCGCCTGCACGACATCCGGCGCACCGTGCTGCGCTCCGGCGGCAACGGCATCGTACGCCTCGATGAGGTGGCAACGGTGGCGCGCGCCCTGAAACCGCAGTGGACACAGGTCGTGGCCGACGGCAAGCCCGCGGTGAGCGTGCAGATATATCAGCAGCCGGGGGGCAATACCGTCGCCATCACTCATGCCGTTAAAAAGGCCCTGCATACCTTCGAGAAAGGGCTGCCGCGGGGTGTGCATATCACGAAATGGTACGACCAAAGCGTGCTCATACAGGCCGCCGCGCACAGCGTGCGAGACGCGGTCTTGATCGGCGCCGTTCTGGCGGCGCTGGTGCTATGGGTGTTTTTACGCAATGCGCGCATCACCTTTATTGCCCTGATCGCCGTCCCGAGCGTGCTCGCAGCCACTATCCTTTTGCTCTATGCCCTCCACATGAGCTTTAACATCATGACCCTAGGCGGCATGGCGGCCTCGGTCGGACTCATCATCGACGATACGATCGTGATGCTAGAGCACATCATGCGCAGGCTGCATGAGGAGCGCGCGGGGCCTCGGGGCGAACAGGTCATGACGGCGGTCGCCCAATTTACCCGCCCGCTCGCCGGATCCTCGGCCTCCACCATCATCATCTTTACGCCGCTTGCGTTTCTGTCCGGGGTGACGGGGGCATTTTTTCGGGCGCTGTCGCTTACGATGGCGGCCAGTCTCGTCATCTCGTTTTTCGTGGCCTGGCTTGCGGTGCCCATCCTGGCCGACCATCTCTTGCAGGCGAAGGATGTCGAGGCGGGCGAGGATGGGGCCTGGACGCGGCGTGCACACCGGCTCTACGAGCGTCTGATGCGCGCGGTCTTGCGCACCCCGGCGCGGCTTTTTGCGGTGATCGCCGTGTTGCTCGCACTGGGACTTGCCGGGTACAGCTTCACCGGTTCCGGGTTCATGCCGTCCATGGATGAAGGAGGCTTCGTCTTGAACTACCGGGCGCCACCGGGTACGTCCTTACAGGAGACGGCGCGCCTTTTGGATCAGGTGCAGAAGATATTGTTGGCGAACCGCTCTGTTCAGACCTTCTCCTTGCGCACGGGTCTGCAGCTCGGCGGGGGCATCACGGGGACCAACGAGGGCGATTTCTTCGTCCTGCTAAAGCCCTTTCCGCGACCATCGATATGGACCATCATGAATGCCGTGCGCCGTCGCATCCGCGCCCGGGTGCCGGGGCTTACCGTGAGCCTCGATCAGCCCATGCAAGATCTGATCGGCGATCTAACTGGGGCGCCCCAGCCCGTCGAGATCAAGGTATTTTCCGACAACGGCCGCCTGCTGCGACGCCTGGGCCCGCGTATTGCGAGCCAGCTGCGCCGTATCCGGGGGATCGTGAACGTGCGCGATGGTATCGTCTATGCCGGCAATGCGATCGACATCCGCATAAACCGGGCCAAGGCGGCCCTCGAGGGGGTCGACCCGCAGAGCGTGACGCGCGAGCTCAGCGCCTACCTAAACGGCACCGTCGCTACGGCCGTGCAGCGCGGTGTCCGCATGATCGGCGTGCGCGTGTGGGTCCCGCGGCGTCTGCGCCGGTCGCTCCACGCCATTCGCAACCTGCGGCTGCGGGCCGCCAACGGGCAGCTCTTTCCTCTGCGCGCGATCGCCGCCGTCACCCGCCTAAACGGCCAGCCGGAGATCGCCCGCGACAACTTGAAGCGAATGATCCCGATCACGGCACGGATCGCCGGGCGCAGCCTAGGCGGGGTCATGCATGACGTCAAACGACTCATGGCGCAACGGCATTTTCTGCCCCATGGAGTCTACGCTACGCTGGGCGGTCTTTATGTGCAGCAGCAAATCGCGTTTGCCGGCCTCATGGCGGTGTTCGGGGCGGCGGTGGCGCTCGTGTTCCTGCTGCTGCTCTTTTTGTATGAACGTTTTCTGGTCGCCTTGGCCTTGATGGCGACGACCTTGCTCGCGTTGTCGGCCGTATTCGTAGGGCTTTGGGTCACGGGGACGGAACTCAATATCTCGTCGATGATGGGCATGACCATGGTCGTGGGTATCGTGACGGAGGTCTCTATTTTCTATTACTCCGAATACCAGGACTTAAAAATCGAGGATATGAGCGAGCGCCTGATCGCCGCCGGCAAGAACCGCCTGCGGCCGATCGCGATGACGACGCTCGCCGCCATCCTGGCCTTGCTGCCGCTCGCGGCGGGCTGGGGCCAGGGGTCGGCCATGCAGCAGCCGCTCGCCATCGCCATCATATCGGGGCTCTTGGTGCAGCTGCCGCTTGCGCTCGTCGCTTTGCCGCTTTTCCTTTCATGGGCCCGGCCAAGCCGTTTATCCGATACCCGATAAAAAACCCGGCGAGGCCGGGTTCAATGGTGTTAGACTAGCGCCATGTTCCGTTCTAGAGCGCCCGGATGTTCGAGGCCTGGGGCCCCTTGGGACCGTGCTGGACTTCGAACTCCACTTCTTGGCCTTCTTTCAGAGTCTTGTAGCCCTCCATCTGAATCGCCGAGAAGTGGGCAAAGACGTCGTCGCCACCACTGCTTGGCGAGATGAAGCCGTAGCCCTTGCTGGCGTTGAACCACTTCACAATACCCGTTGCCATGATGATTACTCCCCCTACTGATAGTGCTGCGCCCGTGATGCTTGTGCTTGATGACGGGTCGTGTTTTAGGTAATGCTAATGTACTGGCCCGCGAGCGGACCCGGCACTATTCATGCCTTTAATCCCGTGTCAAGTCAAGGCGACCAAAAAGCGACCGGCGGTCGCTGGACGGGGGGCTACGATGGGCAGAGAATCGGGCTTGCAAGCGTAATGGTGGTAAGGAGGTGACGGTGCGGGTGGGGCAGTGGCGATATGGCAATTAAGCGGTCGCATGATCTGGCGGATCTGGACGTCAAAGAGGCTAAGCCCGAGGTCGCTTTACCGCCGCTTTACAAGGTGATTATCCTAAACGACGACTATACTCCTATGGACTTCGTCGTCCTGGTGCTGGAGCGGTTTTTCAACAAGAACCGCGAGGAGGCAACGCGCATTATGTTGCACGTCCATCAGCGTGGTGTCGGCGTTTGTGGCGTATATACAAGGGAAGTCGCCGAGACTAAAGTAAGGCAAGTGACGATCTTTTCGGGTGAGAACCAGCATCCGCTGCAATGTACGCTGGAACCCGAGTGAGGCGCGGACATTACGTAATTGGAGGTGTTCCTTCCCATGTTATCCCAGGAACTCGAATTTTCTCTCAACATGGCTTTTCAGGAAGCGCGCGAGAAGCGCCATGAGTTCATTACTGTCGAGCATCTCCTGGCCGCGCTTCTCGACAATCCGAGCGCCGCGCGCGTACTGAGGGCCTGCGGGGGAAATATCGAGGAATTGCGCCGCAGTCTGACGGCGTTTCTCCGCGAAAACATCCCGACGCTGGCCCCGGGAAGCCAGGTCGAGACCCAGCCCACGCTGGGCTTCCAGCGTGTCATTCAGCGCGCCGTTTTGCACGTGCAGGGGGTGGGCAAGAAGGAGGTGACGGGCGCCAACGTGCTTGTCGCGATCTTTAGCGAGAAGGAGTCGCACGCCGTATATTTCCTGCAAAAGCAGAACATCACGCGCTTTGACGTCGTCAATTACATATCGCATGGGATCTCCAAGGTCCCGGGCGAGGCGCATGAATTGTCGGCGTCCGAGGAGCAAGACGAGGCGCAGCCCGCGAGCGAACGGGGCGCCCTCGATATCTTTGCCGTGAACCTGAATGAACAGGCGCGGCTTGGCAAGATCGATCCCTTGATCGGTCGCGATCATGAAATGAACCGGACGGTGCAGATACTCTGCCGGCGCCGGAAGAATAACCCCCTCTATGTGGGCGAGGCCGGGGTCGGCAAGACCGCGATCGCTGAGGGTCTTGCGAAGAAGATCGTCGACGGCGATGTGCCGGAGGTCCTGGCGCACAGCACGATCTACGCCCTGGACATGGGCGCTTTGCTCGCCGGCACGAAATACCGCGGGGACTTCGAGAAGCGGTTGAAGGCGGTCATTACCCACCTGAAGAAGCAGGAGAACGCGGTCCTCTTCATCGATGAGATCCATACCATCATCGGGGCCGGTGCGGCATCGGGGGGCGCCATGGATGCCTCCAACCTGCTAAAGCCGGCGCTTGCCTCGGGCGAGCTCAAGTGCATCGGGTCTACGACCTACCAGGAATACCGTGGGATTTTCGAGAAGGACCGTGCGCTTGCGCGGCGGTTTCAGAAGATCGATGTGCCGGAACCCTCGATCGAAGAGGCGGTTCAGATCTTGCGGGGCCTTAAGGGACACTTCGAAAAGCACCATGGCGTCCGCTACACTCAACAGGCGTTACGTACGGCCGTCGAACTCTCGAGCCGTTATATCGGCGACCGCCATCTGCCGGATAAGGCGATCGACGTCATCGACGAGGCCGGGGCGAGCGTGCATCTGGCTGCCCCCAGCAAGCGCAAGAAGACCATAGGGGTGCCGGAGATCGAAGAGATCGTGGCGCGCATTGCGCGCATCCCGCAAAAACATGTTTCGAGTTCGGACCGCGAGGCGCTGCGTAATCTCGAGCGCGATCTGAAGCTCGTCGTCTTTGGGCAGGACGCGGCCGTCGAGGCCTTGGCGGCCTCCATCAAGATGGCGCGTTCAGGGTTGCGCGAGGGCGACAAGCCGATCGGGTCCTACCTGTTTTCAGGGCCGACCGGGGTGGGTAAGACCGAGGTCACGCGCCAACTGGCCTATGTCCTCGGCTTACAGCTCGTGCGGTTTGATATGTCCGAGTACATGGAGCGGCATACCGTGTCCCGCTTGATCGGGGCGCCGCCGGGCTATGTCGGTTTCGACCAGGGCGGGCTCTTGACGGATGCGATCAGCAAACACCCGCATTGCGTCTTGCTGTTAGATGAGATCGAAAAGGCCCATCCCGGCGTGTTCAATCTGCTGTTGCAGGTCATGGACCATGGGACCCTGACGGACAATAATGGCCGCAAGGCCGATTTCCGCCACGTGATCATCGTCATGACGACCAACGCCGGCGCCGAGCAGATGGGCCGCTCGAGCATGGGATTTATGCCGGGTGAGCGGGCGGGTGAGGAATTCGCGGTGATAAAGCAGACGTTTACGCCGGAGTTTCGTAACCGCCTGGACGCCATCATAAGCTTCAGCGCGCTTACGCCCGAGACCATAGCGCATGTGGTCGACAAATTCGTGGTCGAACTCGAGGGGCAGCTCGAAGAGAAGGGGGTTGCGATCGACGTCGAACCGTCGGCCCGACGCTGGCTTGCCCGCCACGGCTATGATCCGGCCATGGGCGCGCGGCCCATGGCCCGCATCATACAGGAGCGAATCAAAAAGCCTCTGGCCAACGAGCTTCTGTTTGGCCGGCTCGCCCATGGCGGTAGTGTGAGCGTGCGTGAGGAGAACGACGGCCTGGTCTTTGAGTATGCCGAAAAGCCTGTGGACGTTCAGGAGTAGCGCCCAGGCCACGTCCGGCCAGAACCTGCGCGGGGCACGCGCCGGTCTACGGCCGGCCTGCCCCCTTTATGAGCGCGTACCGACGCGTGATGAGAGTGGCCATTTCCTGAGCGACTTCATGATCCTGTTTCCGGGTCTCAGGCAACGGCCCCAGGCGGAATGTCAGATCGTGGTGGCGCGCATCAATGGCGTGCTCAAGGGCTTCCCCGAGGTCGTGTTCGCGGATCTCAACCTGAAGCTCAATCTGCTCTGGGTGAGCGTACGCGCCCGGCCGGGGGTCATCCTCGACATCGCGTGTTGTGTGAAATTTCACGTCCCGGAGGCCCTGCTCGTAGGCCCCAAGACCGCCTAAAGGCGCGCCTAACGCGCGCGAAAGACGATGCGCCCCTTGGTCAGATCGTAGGGGGTAAGTTGCACGGTGACCTTATCACCCGTGAGGATGCGGATGTAGTTCTTGCGCATCTTCCCGGAGATGTGGGCGGTGACGACGTGGCCGTTGTCGAGTTTGACGCGAAACAGGGTATTGGGCAGGGTATCGACGATGGTACCCTCCATTTCAATATGTTCTTCCTTTGACACTCTCACGCTCCCGAAGATCGCGCTATGATGCCCTAAGGCTCGGGCGTCGTAAAGCCATTTTCCGCTGGCGGGGACCGGAAGATCGTTCCGGGCATCCCCCGAGCGGTGCGAAGCCGACGGCTTTTAGGGCGGGGTAAAGGGGGCCCAGCGCCCGTTGCGGTAGGCCTCGAGGGCGGCGAAGCGCGCCTTATAGGCCATCTTGGCGCTGTCTTTGACCCAGTAGCCAAGATACAGATAGGGCAGGCCCAAGCGCCGCGTCTCGGCGATCTGCCAGAGGATGGCGGCGGTGCCCAGGCCGCGCTCGGGAAAACGGGGGTCGAAAAAGGTATAGACGGCCGAGAGGCCGTCGGTCAGATGATCTACGACCGCGACCGCATAGAGCTGGCCCGCTACGCGAAACTCATAGAAACCGGTATCGGCATGGCGTCCCACAAGGAAACGCAGATAGGTCGGCGGATCGGGGTTGGCCATGGTGCCCCCCGGGTGTCGCGCATGCTGGTAGCGTAAAAACAGCAGGAAGTGCTCGGCATCGAAACCCGCGGGTTGGCGACTGATCGTAAGATCTTGGTTGCGCTGGGCGGTCCGTCTTTGCGCGCGGCTCGCCGCGAACCGGCGGACATCGATGCGGACCGGGATGCAGGCCTGGCAGCTCGGGCAATGGGGACGGTAGATGAGATCGCCGCTGCGGCGAAACCCGCGCCGGTTGAAGTCGCCAAAGAGTTCGGGCGTGACGGGGAAGCGCGGATCGATGAAGAGCGTGCTCGCCGTTTGCTGAGGCAGGTAGCTGCAGGGGTGGGCCGTCGACAGAAAGAGATGCGGCGCGCTCTTGGCAACGGTCATGGACGATCCTCTGCGGCTTGCGGCCAGCGGCCGACCGCCATCGATCGCGCGACGGCCTCGCGCAATTGCGACAGGAACTCCGCGCGGGGCATCACGCGCGCGCCGAGGGTGGCCATGTGGGCCGAGGGGACTTGGCAATCTATGAGCAGATACCCCCATCGATCGAGCGCCAAGGCGAGTTCAACAAATGCGATTTTTGAGGCGTAGCTTACCGTACTGAACATGGATTCACCAAAAAAGGCCGCCCCCAGCGCGACACCGTAGAGCCCCCCCACGAGGATGTCGTCCTGCCAGATTTCCACGCTGTGGGCGTGGCCGGACTGAAAGAGCCGCGCGTAGGCGGCGATCATGTCGGGAACGATCCAGGTCCCGGTCTGCCCCGGGCGCGGCGCCGCACAAGCACGCATCACCGCGAGAAAGGCGGTGTCGAAAGAGACGTCGAACCGGTTTTTACGGCGCGCCTTGGCGAGGCTGCGGTTAATGCACAGATCCTGGGGGCGCATGGCCATCCGCGGGTCGGGCGACCACCACAGGATCGGTGAGTGCTCGTCGTACCAGGGGAAGATGCCGGCGGCATAGGCGCGCAGCAAGCGCGCCGGTGACAGGTCGCCGCCGGCGGCAAGGGGTGCTTTTGCGGGCGCGTGATCGGGACAGGGGAAGTCCAGCGTGTCCGGCGGCAGCCAATAGGTCATGGCCGGCCCCGAGCGGCCCCATCGGGACCCTTGGCGCGCAGCCGGTGGGCGCAGGGCATGCTCACGAGGGCGCGCGAAACGGCGAATGTTCGTTTAACTCATGCATGGTGATCTCAAGGCCCGCGTTCTCGCGATCCAGGAAGTCGGCGACGGCCGATTGGAATTCATGATGGTCCAGCCAATGCATGGAGTAGGTGGGCGTGGGCAGAAAGCCGCGGCTCAGTTTGTGGCCGCCTTGCGCGCCGGCCTCGAAACGGTTGAGCCCGTGGGCCAGGCAGTAGTCGATGGCCTGATAGTAGCAGGTCTCGAAATGGAGTCCGGAGAGCTCGCGGCGGGTCCCCCAGTAGCGTCCGTAGAGGGTATCTTGGTCCCGGAAGAAGAGTGCCGCCGCAATCGATTCCTGGCCCCGCCGGGCGTGGACTAGGACGATGCCGGGCACGGTCGCCCCGATCCGGGAAAAGAACTCCCGGGTGAGATAGGGGGTGCCGCCGTACTTGAAGATGGTGGTGAGATAGAGATCGTAGAAGTCGTCCCAAAGGGTCTCGCTCACTGCCTGGCCTTCATGCACCGTGTACTGGACGCAGGCTTCGGCCACGGCACGGCGCTCGCGTTTTATGTTCTTGCGCTTGGGCGCTGAAAACGCCTCCAGGTAGTCGGCAAATCCCGTCCAGCCACGGTTTTCCCAATGGAACTGAAACCCCGTGCGCCGGATGAGCCCTGCCTCTGCGAGCCGCACGCAGTCGGCGGTGCTTGGGAAAAGCCAGTGTACCGAGGACGCACAGGTTGCCTGGGCGCGTGCGCAGATCGCCTGTACGGCTGTCTCGGTCAGGGTTTTCGAAGCCCCGTTCGGACCGGCCAGCAGGCGAGGCCCCGTCACGGGCGTGAAGGGCACTGCGGCCACGAGCTTCGGATAGTAGTTGAGGCCGGCGCGGCCATAGGCCTGGGCCCACGCCCAATCAAAGACGTATTCCCCGTAGGAGTGGCGTTTGCGATAGAGCGGCACCGTGCCTATAAGGGTGCCGTGCTGGTAGAGGGCCAGCGGTTCCGGGGACCAGCCCGTACCGGCGCCGACCGACCCGCTGTCTTCGAGGGCCTGCAGAAATTCGTGACGCAAGAAGGGTTGTGAACCGGAAAGACTATTCCACATGTTCCTTGGTACCTCCGCCACGCTGCCGAGAAAAGCGCAGCTGATCGCGGCGGAGTCTATCACGGCCTCTGTCCATGCCCGGGCGCTCGGCCTGCGCCGGTCTGCGCGGCGGGGCCGCCGGGCGGCAAAAGGCGCGCATTGACCCGCTCGATATCGCCTGCCGTCAGATGGCTTACGGCGGCCTTCAAATCGAGCCGGCTCAGGATGTAGCCATAGGTCGCGCGGGCGAGATTACGGCGTGACCGGAAATAGGCCTGCTCGGCGCGCAATACATCCACGTTATTACGTACGCCAACCCGTACCCCCAGGCGTTCGGAAGCGAGCGCAACCTGTGCTGCCTTCTCGGCGGCCTGCAGGGCGCGGATCTGACGGTAACCGGTGCGGACATTGAGGAAGGCCTCATGGACGTCGAAGGCGACCTCGCGCGCCGTGCGTAGTTCAGCAACGCGTGCCTTGAAGGCCGCGGCCGCGGCGCGCGCCTCTTGGGCGGACAGCTCGCCACCCTGATAGATGGGGACTGCGAGGTCGATGCCGATCGTCTTGTCGTGCAACACCGTACCAAAGCCAAATTCGCTCGCGCCGGCACGGCTGTAGCTATAGGCGGCCTCGGCCGTGATCGTGGGATAGCGGGCGGCGCCGGCGGCGCGGGCCTGGGCGGTAGCGACCCGGGCCTCGAGGCGCGCGGCTTGCAGTACCAGGTTTTCACGCCGGGCCTTGGCCTCATAGACACTGAGTGCGCCGCGCCGGGGCCGGGGCAGGGGGGCTGCCAGATTGAGAGACCAAAGCCCATAGGCAGGGCCGGCCGTCATACGCTCGAGGCGGGCACGCGCCAGCCGGACCGCGTTTTGGGCAGCGACCTGTTCGGCGCGCACCGCGTCATAGCGCGCCCGGGCCTCGTTAGCGTCGGTAATCGTGGCCCGGCCGAGGCGGAAGCTGCGTAGGGCGCGCGCGTACTCGGCATGGAGGGCACGCCCTTCGGCGCGCTGCAGATCAAGGTCGTCACGCGCCAAAAGAAAGCCGAAATATCGGTTGCAGACCGCGAGGATGAGTTCGCTTTTGGCAAGCGCATGGCGAACGGCGGCCGCGCGCACGCTACGGCCAGCGGCCTGGTAGGCATAGAGGGCGTGGATATCGAGCAGCGCTTCGCTTACCGAAATCCCATAGCCGTTGGAGTTGAACGTGAAATGCCCGCTCGGGAATGTGAAACCGGGCGTGCCCCCGAGGATACGGCTGGTGAGATCGTTATAGGTACTGTTGGCTTGCGCGCTTATGTGGGGCAGGAACGCGGACCGGGCCGCGGGCGCCAGCGTCCGGGCCTCGCGATAGCTGGCGCCGGATTCCCGGTAGCTCATGTCGTGGCGGCGCGCCGCCTGATAGATCTGCGCCAAATCGAGGGCCTGGGCCGCGGCGGTGCCGGCCAGGAAGGTGGATATGAGCGCAAGTGCGCGGCGCCGTACCATGAGGCTTACTCCTTGGTGCTCGAGAGTGCACGCAGCGGATCCCCGGTGTGCGCCGTGTCGCCGCTACGCTGTTTTGGGAAATCATCATGCCATGGGGCGTCGCCTCTCACGAGGCGGGCTCGCGACCGACGATGCGTACCCGGTCGCCTCCCGTAAGCCCCGATTGTCCGCGGGTTACGACCAAGGCCCCGGCCGCAAGGCCTGCCCCGATTACCGCCTTGCGACCCCACAAGACGACCCGGCGGACCCGCTGTTCGCGGACCGTATGGCCCGCTACCGTGAAGACGACCGCGCCCGCGCGCTTAAGGAGTACGGCGCGCCGTGGCACGACGATCGCCCGACGGTTGCCGATCTGTACATCAATGCGTACCGGGCTGCCGGGGGTAAAACCGGGGCGTCCTGGCAGGGCGATGAGGGCGTAGACCGCCCCGTGTGCCGGATGCGGGTGCAGCGCCGTTATGCGGCCGACGAGCGGCGCGCGCGGTGCAAGCGGGCTGTGGATCAACACCGGCATGCCCACCGCCAGCAGTGCGGCCTTTGTGATCGGAAAAGGCGCGCGCGCCGCGCGGATACCCGGTCCGGCGAGGGTCATGAGTCCTTGGCCGCGCCCTACGGTTTGTCCTACGTGTACGGCGATGGAACGCACGACGGCCGCGGCCGGCGCCCGCACGCGCCAGTGACTACGAGGGCCGGATCCCGTACGCGCGCCGATCCCGCGCACCAGGATGGTGTGGGGCGCGACCGCCGTCCCCGGCCCCACCGCGACCGACAGGATACGGCCGGCGGCCGGGGCTTCTACCGCAGGGCTTGCGCCCGGCCCGATATTTCCGACCGATGTGACCCATTGGGGGACGGAGGCCGTGACGGCGCTACGGACATGGACCGGGACCACAGGCCCCCGCGGGCTTGCGCTGGACCGCGAACAGGCGCACAACGCCGCGCCCAATACGATGAGCGAAGCCGGACTTCTCGTGACGCGCACCGCTTTTCCTCGTGATCGATGGGTCCATGGTAGCTGCGTGGCGCCTGTGGCTGCAAGATGGACGATGGCTCGTGGCATAATGGCCTCCTCGGTCAGCGAGAAAAGGAGAATCGGGTGCGCCTGCATGAGTACCAAGCCAAGGCCTTATTGGCGGCCTGGGGGATCGCGACACCGCGCGGTGTCGTGGTGCGTAGCCCAGACGAGGCGGCTGCGGCGGCCGCGGGTCTTGGCGGGACGGAGTGTGTGGTGAAGGCGCAGATCCACGCCGGCGCTCGCGGCCAGGCCGGCGGTGTGCGGGTCGTACCACACGCGCAGGCTCCGGAGGTCGCGCGGGCGCTCCTGGGGACGCGGCTCGTCACCCGCCAGACCCCGCCGGGTGGGCTACCGGTAGACGTCGTGTTGCTCGAGGCCCCGGTCGCGGCGGTGCGGGAACTCTACCTGGCGTGCACGCTCGACCGCCGCGGAGGTACGCGGGTTTTGCTGGCGAGCGGGGCGGGGGGCATGGGGATCGAGGAGGGCGCCGCGCCGCAGGCGTGGCCCATCGACACGGTGAGGGGCTTTTCCGCGTACGAGGGGCGCGCCTTAGCCAAAGCGATCGGCTTGAACGGGCGCGCGGTGGCGGCCTTTGGAGAGCTTACCGCGCGGCTCGTCGATCTTGCGCTTGATAAGGATGCCTTGTTGGTCGAGATCAACCCCGTCCTCGTAACCGCTGATGGCGAGCTCATCGCCGGGGACGCCAAGATGGAGATCGACGATAACGCGCTATTCCGCCAGCCGACCATCGAGGCCTTGCGCGACAGCCGCCAGGGCGATCCCCGCGACGAAGAGGCGCGCATGCGCGGCGTGCAGTACATCGCCCTAGAGGGGGACATAGGCTGCCTCGTAAACGGCGCGGGGCTTGCCATGGCCACCATGGATTTGATCGCCGCGGCCGGGGGCCGGCCGGCTAACTTTTTGGATGTGGGCGGCGGTACGACGGCCCAGAAGGTCGCGGAGGCGCTGGATGTAATCGCGGGCGATCGCCGCGTGAAGGCGGTGCTCGTGAACATTTTTGGCGGTATCGTGCGCTGCGACCTCATAGCCGAGGGTTTGTTGGTGGCCGCGCGACGTTTTGAACGTCGCTTACCCATCGTGGTGCGGCTCGTGGGCACGCGGGCGCAAGAAGGGCGCTTGGCGCTCGCGAGCGGAGGTCTCGAGGGTGATGTCACAGACAGTCTTGAGGAGGCGGCGCAGCTTGCGGTGCGCCGGGCGCGGGCGTCATGAGCGTTTTGATCGATAAGGATACCCGAGTCATCTGCCAGGGTTTTACGGGCAAACAGGGGACCTTTCACTGCGAGCAGGCGATCGCCTATGGCACGCAGATCGTAGGCGGGGTGACGCCGGGTAAGGGCGGGGGCCGGCATCTGGATAGGCCGGTGTTCGATACCGTGGCGGAGGCGGTCGCGGCGTTGCGGCCTGACGCCTCGGTGATCTACGTGCCGGCGGTGGCCGCCGCCGATGCGATCTTCGAGGCCGCGGCCGCCGGCATAGGCCTTATCGTATGCATCACCGAGGGCATACCCGTGGCCGATATGCTGCGCGTCAAGGCCTGTCTGCCGGCACACACGCGGCTCATAGGCCCCAATTGTCCCGGCATCATCACCTCGGGGGCCTGCAAGATTGGCATCATGCCCGGGGCGATCCATAGACCCGGTGTGGTTGGCATCGTCTCGCGCTCCGGGACCTTGACCTACGAGGCGGTGGCGCAGACAACGGCGGCGGGGCTTGGCCAGACCACCTGTATCGGCATCGGCGGTGATCCGGTCCATGGTCTGGGTTTCATCGATTGTCTCGCGCTTTTCGAAGCGGATCCCGCAACCCAAGGGATCGTACTGGTCGGTGAGATCGGAGGGACGGAGGAGGAGGCCGCCGCGGCCTACATCCGCGAGCATGTGCGCAAGCCCGTGGTCGCCTATGTGGCCGGCATGACCGCGCCGCCGGGCCGGCGCATGGGGCACGCTGGCGCTGTGATCGCTGGCGCCCAAGGCACTGCGCGCGCCAAGAAGGAGGCCCTGATGGCGGCCGGTGTGACCGTCGTCGATTCACCGGCGCGTATGGGCGAGGCCATGGCGTCGCGGCTCGCGCGGCCGTGTTGACCCTGGCTTTGTGTCAGATGCGCTGCGCGGTGGGCGACATCGCTGGTAATGCCGCGCGTATCGCCGAGCGTGCCCGCGTAGCCCGCACGGCGCATCAGGCGGCGCTCATCGCCTTTCCGGAACTCGCGCTCACAGGCTACCCTCCCGAGGATCTTCTGTTGCGTCCCGACTTTGTGGCACAGGCCCAGCGGGCGCTCGCAGCCCTAGCGCACGAGTCCACGGACATCGATCTGCTGGTCGGTCTGCCATGGGCCGAGGATGGGCAGGTCTATAACGCCTTGGCATGGCTGCACGCAGGCACCGTCGCGGATGTCTATCGCAAACAGATCCTGCCGAACTACGGGGTCTTCGATGAGCGCCGTTATTTCAGTCCGGGCCGCGACGCCCTGGTGCGTACCGTGGCGGGCGTCCGCGTGGGCGTGACGATCTGCGAGGATCTCTGGGAACCAGGGCCAGTCGCGCAGTGCGCTGCGCAAGGCGCGCAGCTCGTCGTGAATATCAATGCCTCGCCCTATCATCGCGGCAAGGCGCCGCTGCGTCTTACGGTGGCGCGCGAGCGGGTCGGCGCGTCCCGGGCGGCGTTGGCCTATGTGAACATGATCGGCGGCCAAGATGAGCTCGTATTCGATGGCGCCTCGTTCATCCTCGATGCGGGCGGGGCCGTGGCCGCGCGCGGTGCGGCCTTTGCGGAAGATCTGGTGGTCGCCCGCTGCGCGCCGAGCGGCACGGTGGCCGAGGGTAGTTGCGCACCCTGGCCGGAGGCGGAAGCGGAGCTCTACGCGGCCTTGCAACTTGGACTTGCCGATTATGTGCGCCGCAACGGTTTTCGGACGGTCGTGCTGGGCCTGTCTGGGGGCATCGATTCAGCGTTGACGCTGGCCTTGTGCCACGACGCCTTGCCCGACGTCACGCTAAAGCCGGTCATGATGCCCTCTCCCTATACGCAGGCAATCAGCCGCGCCGATGCGCAGGCGCAGGCGCAGGCGCTGGGCCTAGACCTTGCCGTGATCCCGATCGATAAACTGTATGCCGCCTTTGCCGAGGCCTTGGACGGGCAGTGGCAGGGTCCCGGGCACGCGCTTGCCTTGGAAAACGTCCAGGCCCGCGTGCGCGGCACTTTGCTCATGGGGATCGCCAATGCCCATGAGGGCCTCGTGGTCGTAACCAGCAACAAGAGCGAGCTCGCGGTGGGCTATGCGACCCTTTATGGCGATATGGCCGGCGGCTACAGCCCGCTCAAGGATGTGCTGAAGACCGATGTCTATGCGCTCGCCCGGTGGCGCAACCGGTGCAGTCCGGTGATTCCGCAGCGTGTCCTCGAGCGCGCCCCGAGCGCCGAATTGCGCCTGGATCAGAAAGACAGCGACAGTCTGCCGCCCTATGATCTCCTAGATCAGGTATTGGCGCGCTATATCGAGGACGGTTGGGGCCGCGAGCGCCTGCTTGCCGATGGCTTCGAGGCCCCCTTGGTGGATCGTGTCCTGATGCTCGTACGCCGCGCCGAGCACAAGCGCCGTCAGGCCCCGCTCGGCACGCGCGTCACCGTCCGCGCCTTTGGCCGCGACTGGCGCTACCCGGTTACAGCCGCTTACGAGGCCTGAAGGATGTGGGCGTGACGCAGGCGCTTTAGATAAGGGCTGTTTGGGAAATTGCGGGCCAGGATACGGGCCGTATCGTAGCTCAAATGGGTCATGCCCATGCGTTCATAGGACATGGCCATGAGACCCAGGGCGTCGGCTACGGCCGGCGTCCGCGGGTAGTGCTCGATCACACGCTTGCACCGGTTGACGGTCGCGACGTAGGCCCCATGGATATAGTAATAGCGGGCGACCTCGATATTGTTGCGCGCGAGCATATCGATCAGGTAATTGGCGCGTTCGGCCGCGTCCACGGCGTAGCGGCTTTCGGGGTATTTCTTCATCACGGTTTCGAAGGCCCGCAGCGCCGCGCGTGCCGCCGTACTATCGCGGCCACGCAGCGGGTTGACCCCGAAGGCGCGTTCTATCAGGCTTCGGTTCTTGTTGAAATCTATGATGCCTTCGAGGTAATAGGCATACGCGACCCGGCGGTCCGTGGGGTGGAGGCGTATGAAGCGTTTGACGGCGGAGACCGCGGCAACCGAGTCGCCGTGTTTATAATAGGCGTAGGCTATGACGATCTCGGCCTGGGCCGCATAGCGTCCGTAGGGATAGCTCGCCTCGAGCTCCTCGAAAGAGCGGATGGCATGATGGTAGTTACCGGCTTTGAGGGCCGCGACGCCGCTGGCGTACAATCGCTGCGCTGGCCAGTGATGGACCTTGTGGTGATCACGGCCGCAGGCCGCGAGGCTTGCCAGGGCTAGGATGATACTTACGCGAAACAGGCGACGCATGGCGACCTCTCTGATATGCCAGCGCAAGCTTAACCGGATTTGGACTGAGCGGAAAGGGTTTGGACGAGGAGCGCATCTTTAGTCTGCAATTGTCGGCGGCCGAGGCCGGGCTGCGCCTGGACCGGGCCTTGGCCCAGCGTTTGCCGCAGTTCTCGCGCACGGCCCTTCAGGGCTGGCTGCGGGCCGGCTGCATCACAGTCGATGCGGCCCCGGCCGAAGCCGCCGCGCCTGTGGCCGGGGGGGAATGCGTGCAGTTTCACCTGCCGGAGCCTGCTGGCTCCGAGGTGACGGCCGAGGCGATCCCGCTCGCCGTAGTCTTCGAAGACGAGACGCTGATCGTGGTGAATAAGCCGGCAGGCCTGGTCGTACACCCGGGGGCCGGCTGCCCCGCCGGCACGCTGCAAAACGGGCTACTCCACTACGCCCCGGAGCTTTCCGCGCTGCCGCGCGCCGGGATCGTGCACAGGCTGGATAAGGACACGTCCGGCCTGCTCGTGATTGCACGCACGGAGGTCGCGCGACTGTCTTTGATCGAGCAGTTGAAGACCCGGGAGATGGGCCGGGAATACCTGGCGCTCGTAATCGGCACGCCAACCGCCCAAGGTTTCGTGGAGGCCCCGATCGGCCGGGATGCCCGGCACAGGACGCGGATGAGCGTGCGCCGGGATGGACGTGCGGCGCGGACCGATTACACGGTCGTGGAGCGCTTTACAGGCTATAGCCTGGTGCGGCTTAAATTGCATTCGGGCCGTACGCACCAGATCCGCGTGCACATGAGTCATATCGGCTTTCCCCTCGTGGGCGATGAGGTCTACGGGGGCGGTCGGTCGCGTCATATCGTAAACCGGCAAGCCCTACATGCCCGCAGGCTCGCCCTGTGCCATCCCCGGACCGGCGCACCCTTGGTCTTCGAGGCCGCGCTGCCCGCCGACTTGGAGGGCGCGCTCGCGGCGCTGCGCGCCGGCGCCCCGCCATGATTATGATACGGCAAGCGACCTGGCCGCTTACCCGTGTGCGCGCGTTGACGACCACGCGCGGCGGGGGCGTAAGCCAGGCGCCCTACGATGCCTTGAATCTCGCCCAGCACGTGGGCGATGACGCGCAGGCGGTGGCGGCTAACCGGACGGCGTTGGCCGCGGCGCTCGCGCTGCCCGCCACCCCTTGCTGGCTGCAGCAGGTGCATGGGTCGACCGTAGTCGATGCCGGTACGACCCCGCCGGGGTCCGTGAGTGCCGATGGCGCCTTTACGACGCGTCCATCGGTGGTCTGTGCCGTACTGACGGCCGATTGTCTCCCGATCGTGCTCGCCGCGCGCGACGGAACGGCGCTTGCCGTACTCCACGCCGGGTGGCGCGGCTTGGCCGGCGGCATCATCGAGGCCGGGGTCGCGGCGCTCCCGGTCGATCCGGGGCGGCTCGCGGCCTGGCTCGGGCCGGCCATCGGGGCCGCCGACTATGAGGTGGGCGCCGAGGTGCCCGCGGCCTTTGGTGAGGATTATGCGGGCGCGTTCCGGCTGGTGCGGCCCGGCAAATACCAGGCCGATCTCTACGCCGTGGCGCGTTTGCGGCTGCGGTGGGCGGGGGTCAGCATGATCTACGGGGGCGGGGCCAACACCTTCCAGGATCCGGAGCTCTATTCCTATCGCCGCGACAGCGTCTGCGGCCGGATGGCGACGCTCGCGTGGCTGCTTCCATAATGGGGGGCGCACGAACCCCTGTAACGGAGGTAAGTCATGAAGAGCTTACAAGGCAAGCGGGTCGCCATGTTATTGACCGACGGTGTCGAGCAGGTGGAATACGAGAAGCCGCGGGCGTTTCTCGAAGAGCATGGGGCGAAGGTCGAGCTTGTGGCGCCGAAGGCCCGCGGCGAGAAGATCCAGGCCTTCAATCACTTGACGCCCGGTGCGCAGTTTACCGTGGAAAAGGCGGTGCAGGAGGCGCGCCCCGAGGATTATGACGCGCTCGTGCTGCCAGGAGGTGTCGCCAACCCCGACCAGTTGCGCCTGAGCGACGCGGCCATCGGTTTCGTCAGTCGCTTTGCGCAGACCGGACAGCCCCTGGCGGCGATCTGCCACGGCCCATGGCTGCTCATAAACGCAGGCCTCATGTCCGGGCGCCATGTGACGAGCTGGCCGAGTCTCGAGACGGATATCGCCAATGCCGGCGGCCGCTGGACGGACGAGCCGGTAGTAGTCGATGGGCGCTTCATAACGAGCCGCAAGCCCGATGACATACCGGTCTTCAATCAACAGATCGAAAAGGCGCTGCTAAAGCCTCATGCCGCTCATGCCTAAGGGCGCCGACTAAGGTGCCTGGAAGCGCAAGGACAGATCGAGGGCACGTACGGATTTGGTGAGTTCACCTACGGACAGGAAGTCAACCCCGGTCTCGGCGTAGGCGGCGACGGTCGCGAGCGTGATGCCTCCCGAGGCCTCGAGCACAGCGCGCCCGGCGGTTTGGGCCACGGCGCTGCGCAGTTGATCCAGCGGGAAATTATCCAACAGGATACGCCGGGCCCCGGCGCCGATGGCCGCTTCGAGCTGCGCTAGGGTCTCGACCTCGATGGCCACCATTAGCCTGTCCTGCGCAAGGGCCTGGGCTGTGGCGAGCGCGGCGGTAAGGGAGCCTGCCGCGGCGATATGGTTTTCCTTGATCAAGATGCCGTCGTAGAGGCCGATACGGTGGTTCATACCGCCGCCGCAGCGGACGGCGTACTTTTGTGCCAAACGCAGACCCGGAAGGGTCTTGCGGGTATCGAGGATCCGCGCCTTGGTATGGGCAATGGCATCGGCGTAGCGACGCGTGAGGGTCGCCGTGCCCGATAGGGTCTGCAGGAAATTGATGGCGCTACGCTCCCCTGTGAGCAGCGCCCGGGCTGGACCGTCGAGCGTGCAGAGCGTGGCACCGGCACGGATGCGGTCGCCGTCTTGCGCTTGCCAGTCGATGCGCACCGCTGCGTCGAGTTGGGCAAATACCTCCGCAAACCAGGCCTGCCCGCACAAAACGCCGTCTTCGCGTGTTATGAGCGTAGCCCGGGTGCGAGCCTGCGGCACGAGACCGGCCGTGAGATCGCCGCTGCCTACGTCTTCGGCAAGCGCTGCAGCGACCTGGGTTGCGATTACGGCGTGAGCTAGGGATTCTGGCGGCACAGGCGGACTCCGGCAAATATATGGCGCTTATGGGCGCTATGGAAATTTCGGAATGTATGGCGACGGACGGGGGCCGGTGTTTTCGCGCTCGCACCGCGCAAGCTCGTGTGGGCACCGTCGAACCACGGCATCGAATAACCCCGATAGGGAAACGGACGGAAGCCGGGATAGGGGTAAAAGCGGTTGGCGCACCATTCCCAGACCGCGCCGATATCGCCTACGAGGCCTGCGTGCGCCGCCGTCTCCCATTCCCCTTCGTGCGGAAGCCGGGCGCCGGCGTAGCGCGCTAAGGCGTGCGCCTCGTAGGCACTCAGGCCTTGGACGGCGGCCTGATCCTCCAGCATGATGGGGCCGTCCGTGTCTACGCCATACCAGTGGCCGGCTGGATCTTGGCGCCAATGCCACGGGGCCTCGACCTTGTTCTGGTCTTTCCAGTGCCACGCCTCGTGGCTCCAGTAGCGCGGCTCACGGTAGCCGCCGGCCTCCATGAAGCCCAGGTATTGGGCATTCGTGACCGGTGTTGTCGCGATGGCGAACGCGGGCAGGGACAGCAGATGCCGGGGCCGTTCGTTGTCATAGCAGAAACCCTCGTCATCGGCCCCGATGGCCGTGCATCCCCCGGGCCATAGGGCATAGGCTGCGTTCAGAGGGGCGCTTGCCGGACTGCGCGCCACCGCGAAATCCGGAGGGCAGAGATTTAAGGCCCGGGCACAGAGGATCTGATGCATGGTCTCGATGTGCTGGCTATGGTGCTCGATGAGGAAGTGGACGATGAAATCGAGCCTAAGGAGCGCGTCGGCGGGCCGCTGCCGCTGCGCGGTCACAATGAGTTCGGCGCAGCGCCCGTCCCACGTGCGCCATTCCTGCTCCAGTACATCACTGCCGGGCAGGGCCGCGCCCCGCAAAGGCTTGGGCATACCATCGGGGCGATAGAGGCGCGCTTCCCGTTCATCGCCGGGCTCACCGCCGATGCGTTCGCCGATCCACAACCGTTCGATGTAGAGCATGTGTCCGAAATGCCATAGCAGCGGGCTCAAGTCCGGGTGGTGCGTGCGTCGGCGCTCATCGGGGGCGACGCCCAAGACGAGGGCGCGGGCCGTGGCGCGCAGGTCTTGCAGGACCGCATAGAGCGAAGCGTCCATAAGCTTACAGTGAAATGAGCTCGACGGGTTTATTACCGTCGACGGTGAGGATATGATGCTCGGGAATGGTTTGCCAATACGGTCCGTCTGTCACAGGCTCGGAGGCGATGAGCACCGCGCCGGGATAGTCCTCGTCGTCGCTCGTGAAGTAGAGGGTCGGAGCAGGGGCATTGATGGCATGGCGCAGCGCGTAGATGCGTTCGCCGTCGGTGACGACGATATTGAGTAGGCCCCGTTCGACCGCTAGGTCATCGATTGCGCGCCGCGCGAACTCGCGTAGCGCCTCGCGGACATCAAAGTCGGCGGCGCTCAGGATCTGCCGCAGCAAGGCAAAGACGTATTCCGAATCGGTCGTGCCCGCGATCGCCGTTTCGACCTCAGCCGACAGCATGCGCCGGATGCGGGACCGGACCGCCGGGAAATTCGCCAAATAGCCGTTGTGCAGAAAGAGTAGGCCGTCGGCAAGGTAGGGCTGGGTATTGGCGGGGTGATTTGCAAGCCCCGAAGTGGCGCTGCGTACCGTGGCAAGCCATACGGGGGAATGGAGGTGCGGCGCGAGCGTCCCGAGGTTGTGGTCGGCCCATATCGGCAGGCTGTAGGTAAGCCGGGCGAGTTCGTCTGTGGGGGTGAGCCAGCCTATGCCGTAGCCATCGGCGTTGACATGCCCCTCGCGCATCTCTCGCGGGGCATAGGATTGGGGCAGTAGGCCATGGGGCGGCGCGAGCAGGAACTGCGCCAGCGAAATCGCGGGTCCGAGGTAGGTGGCGAGTCGACACATGCGGGCATGATACTGCAAGGGAACGTCTGGGTGCATCACGAGGAGGTGTCATGGAGCAGAATTTGCAACGACAGGAGGTCTACGAGTACGACGACGGCGCGCGCGGAAAGACGCCATGGCGCGTGGTGCGGCTCCCTGGGGCCTTACGCCCCTCGACGCTTGAAGCCGATGCCGCTACGGGCCTTAGCGCGCCTCGCAAGCACCTGCCGCCGAAATACTTCTATGACGCACGCGGATCGGCCTTGTTTGAGCGGATCTGCGCCACCCCGGAATACTATCCGACACGGACGGAATCGGCCCTGCTCGCAGCATACGCGCGCGGTATCCTCGAGGAGGTCCGCCCGGCGACGCTCGTCGAATTGGGCAGCGGGTCCTCGCACAAGACCGATCATTTCTTTGCCGCCTGCGAACAACTGAACCGGCGTGTGTTCTATCAACCACTCGATGTGTGCGCGGAGGCCTTGAGTTTGGCTGCCATGCGGCTAAAGCGTCGCTATCCATGGCTGGATATGGAGCTCCTGGTAGGCGATTACGGGGTGGATCTCGCGGCGCTCCCCAGTACCACGGGGCGGCGGCTCTTTCTATTCCTGGGGGGAACGATAGGCAACCTCACGCACAGTGAGGCCCTTGAGTTCTTGCATAGCTTACGCGCGGTCATGCACGACGACGATTACTTCCTGCTGGGCTTCGATCGGGTGAAGGACAAACAGACATTGGATGCGGCCTACAACGACCAGGCGGGTTACACCGCCGACTTCAATGGCAACGTCTTGCATGTCCTGAATGCGCGACTAAACGCAAGCTTCGATCCCAGCCTGTTTTCCCACGAGGCCTTTTTCAATCCTGATGCAAGCCAGGTCGAGATGTACCTGCGTGCCGGGCGCGCTCACGAGGTGGAGCTGCGGTCGCTTGCGCTACGGGTCCGTTTCGCAGACGGCGAGACCATCCTGACCGAGATCAGCCGCAAGTTCACGCCGGAGGGCATGCGGGCGCTGCTCGAGGCGGCCGGTTTTCGGTGGTGCCGGCACTGGGAACCGGACAACGGATTTTTCTCCTTGGCGCTCGTCGCTTTGCACCCCCGTGGCGCCGATTAAGCCTGCGGCGTGCCCCCGATCGGCGGAGGGCTTTGCCGGAAAGCGGCGGCCATGACCCTGGATTTAAAGGATTTGGTCGGCGTTTTTGCCATCCTAAACCCCGTGGGGGCGATCCCGCTTTTTTTGACCTTGACGGCCGGGCGCCCCAGCGCCGACCTGCGCCGGATCGCCGCCAAGACAGGGGCCGCAGTGGCCGTGATCCTCGTGCTCGCCGTCTGGTTGGGGCAGAGTCTGCTCGCGGTATTCGGCATCGGGGTTCCGGCGTTCCGGATTGCCGGGGGATTGCTGGTGCTTTTGATTGCCATTGCGATGTTCCACGCGAAGTCCACGCCGGCGCGCCATACCCGCGAGGAGGATGCCGAGGCCGAGTCCAAGGAAGATATCTCGGTAGTCCCCTTGGCGATACCGCTTTTGGCGGGCCCTGGGGCGATCAGTCTCGTGATCGTCGACGCCCAGAAGACCGCGGGGATCGTGGGAGAATTCGTGCTCACGACCGGCATCCTGATCGTGGCCTTGCTGGTCTGGCTCATTCTGCGGCTCGCCGCCCCCATTGGGGCGCGGCTTGGCACGGCCGGCCTCAATATTGTCACCCGTGTCATGGGTCTTATCCTCGCGGCGATGGCCGTGCAGTTCATGGCCGCGGGGCTCGTGGCCTTGTTGCCGGGATTGGCGCGTTAAGGCCCCCGAAACCGCCCGCAGCCCTTGAAACCGCCCGCAGGGCCCCCATTTCGGAGTCAACCGAAGTTATAGAGGGCAGCCGCGATGCGGATGGACAAGCTTACGAACCGATTTCAGCAGGCACTGGCGGACGCCCAGTCCCTGGCCGTGGGGCGCGATCATCAGTTCATAGAACCGGCGCACTTGTTGGCGGCGCTATTGGATCAGGAAGGCGGCGTGCGGCCGGTGCTCGCCAAGGCCGGTGTCGCCGTGGATGCCCTGCGGACGCGTCTCGACGCCCTATTGGATCGTCTCCCGACGGTCGAGGGGTCGGCCGGGGAGGTCCATATCGGCAACGATCTCGCGCGGCTTTTGAACCTGACGGACAAGTATGCGCAACAACGCGGCGACCAATACATCGCAAGCGAGCTCTTTTTACTTGCCGCGCTCGAAGACAAAGGTGATGTGGGGCAACTGCTGCGCGAGGCGGGCGGTACGAAGCGGGCCTTGGAGCAGGCGATCAACGAGTGGCGCGGCGGCACGAAGGTGGACGACCAGAATGCCGAACAGCAGCGCGGGGCCCTGGAGAAGTATACGATCGATCTGACCGAGCGCGCGGCGCAAGGTAAGCTCGATCCAGTCATCGGGCGCGACGACGAGATCCGCCGTGCCATCCAGGTTCTGCAGCGGCGCACGAAGAACAACCCGGTCCTGATCGGCGAGCCCGGCGTCGGTAAAACGGCCATCGTGGAAGGACTTGCCCAGCGCATTGTAAACGGCGAGGTCCCGGAGGGTCTGCGTGGCCGCCGGCTGCTGGCACTCGACCTTGGCGCCCTCATCGCCGGCGCCAAGTTCCGCGGCGAATTTGAGGAGCGCCTCAAGGCGGTGTTGGCCGATCTCGGCAAGCAGGAGGGGCGGGTCATCCTGTTCATAGACGAGATCCATACCATGGTCGGAGCAGGCAAGGCCGAAGGCGCGATGGACGCAGGCAATATGCTAAAGCCGGCGCTTGCGCGCGGCGAACTGCATGCGATCGGCGCCACGACCTTGGATGAGTACCGTCAATATATCGAAAAGGATGCGGCCCTCGAGCGCCGCTTCCAGAAGGTGCTGGTCGATGAACCGAGCGTGGAGGACACGATCGCGATCTTGCGTGGTCTGAAGGAAAAGTACGAGGTGCACCATGGGGTCGATATCTCGGATCCGGCGCTGGTCGCGGCCGCAACCCTATCGCATCGCTATATAGCGGACCGCCAGTTGCCGGATAAGGCGATCGATCTAGTCGACGAGGCGGCCGCCCGCATTCGCATGGAGATCGACTCGCGTCCCGAATCGATGGATCGTCTCGACCGACGCCTGATACAGCTCAAGATCGAACGAGTCGCCCTCGACAAGGAATCCGATGAGGCGTCGCGCAAGCGCCTTGCGGCCCTGCAAGAGGAGATCGTGCGGCTCGAGCGTGAATACGCGGAGCTCGAGGAGGTGTGGCGGTCGGAGAAGGCGGCCCTCCAAGACGAGCAGCGTATCAAGGAGGAGATCGATCGGGCGCGGGTCGAGATCGAGACCGCGCGCCGCGCGAATAATTTGGACCGGGTGGCGGAGCTCCAGTATGGCCGCATCCCGGAACTCGAGAAACAGTTGGCCTCCCGCGCCAAGCCCATGCCCACGAAGCTCTTGCGCAAAGAGGTCGGCGAAGAAGAGATCGCCGAGGTGGTCTCGCGCGCGACCGGGATCCCGGTGTCGCGCATGATGGAAGGCGAGCGCCAAAAGTTATTGCGCATGGAAGAGGAATTGCACCGGCGGGTCGTCGGGCAGCGCGAGGCCGTGCAGGCGGTGGCCAATGCCATCCGCCGGTCGCGGGCTGGGCTTTCCGATCCGCGCCGGCCGAACGGATCGTTCTTGTTTCTGGGGCCGACAGGCGTCGGTAAGACCGAACTGTGCCGGACGCTTGCCGCCTTCTTGTTTGACGCCGATGAGGCCATGGTGCGCATCGACATGTCGGAATTCATGGAGAAGCACTCGGTCGCGCGGCTGATTGGGGCGCCGCCGGGCTACGTCGGTTATGAACAGGGCGGTTATCTGACGGAGGCCGTGCGCCGGCGTCCCTATTCCGTGATCCTTCTCGATGAGGTGGAGAAGGCCCATCCGGATGTGTTCAATGTCCTGCTCCAGGTCCTAGACGAAGGCCGACTCACCGATGGTCAGGGGCGTACGGTCGACTTTCGCAACGCCATCATCGTAATGACCTCCAATTTGGGGTCGCAGGTGATCCAGGAGTTGGCGGGCGAGGACAATTACCAGCGCATGAAGGATGCGGTCATGGAGATCGTGGGGCAGCATTTTCGGCCGGAATTCATCAATCGCGTCGACGACATCGTCGTCTTCCACCCCTTGAACCGCGAGGACGTGCGGCACATCGCCGGCATCCAGATTGCAGGCCTCGTGGAGCGGCTGCGGGCGCGCGATCTGGGACTTGTCTTGACCGATGCTGCTACCGATAAGTTGGCCGCCGCGGGTTTCGATCCTGTTTATGGGGCCCGGCCCTTGAAGCGGGCGATCCAGCAGTATGTGGAGAATGCGCTCGCGCAGGAGATACTCAAGGGCCGCTTCGTTCCCGGCGATGTGATCGAGGTCGGGGTCAACGAGGAAGGTTTCGTCTTCGCGGCGCGGCCTGCCGAGCACCCGGCGCGTCCCGCGCGCCGGGCCTAATCCTCGCCGGCAGCGGGCACGGGGCGCGGTTTGCGATCAGGCCCCATGGCGACATAGGTTAAGGTGGCCTCGGTGACGCGCACCCGCTCGGCATGGGCGTGGTCGCGGAAACGTTCGGCATAGACGGTCACATCCACGGTAAGCGAGGTCGTGCCGACCCGGACGACGTGGGCGTAGAGGCTCACGAGATCGCCGACGAAGACCGGCTTGTGGAACTGTACGGCATTGACGGCGACCGTGATGACGCGCCCGCGAGCGCGGGCATGGGCGGCGACGCTGCCTGCGATATCGATTTGCGAGAGTATCCAGCCGCCGAAGATATCCCCGGCCACATTGGTGTCAGCCGGCATGGGTACCACTCTCAAGGTCGGGATGTCGCTTATGTGGGCGTCGGGCACAGCACCTCCTGGAAGCCGGGGCCCGTTCCCAGTAAACTTGGATGCGGAAAAAACGGGACGGGGTCACCCCCAATCTAACCGAAACGCGAGGACTATGCATACCCCCGGCAACAGAGATGAGTTTTTGGACCTCCTCGACCAGGCGATCTTTGAAACACGCGATATGTTGAGCGTGATCGAAAGCGAGGGCGAGGAGTGCGAGCTCGGCGAATATGTGGGGGTTTTCGAGGCCCTCGAAAAGATGCTACTCGCCCTGCATGCGGACATACTGGGGGGCAGGCATGCGTTCGATGGTGCGCCGCTTGCCTATAGCGAGCTCGTGGCGCGTTTCCGGGCCCGGATCCCCTTTGTCGACGTTCTCGATATGCTCAATCAAGTACAAAAGGGCGGTTTGTCGTGAGTGGAAATACCTTTGGGCGGCTGTTTTGCGTGACCAGTTTCGGCGAGAGCCATGGGCCGTCGATTGGGTGCGTGGTCGATGGCTGCCCGCCGGGGCTGCCGCTATCGGAGGCCGATATCCAGCCCGACCTCGATCGCCGGCGCCCCGGTACCTCCCGGCACACGACCCAGCGCCGCGAGGAAGACCGGGTGCGCATCCTTTCGGGGGTGTTCGAGGGTGTGACCACCGGCGCGCCAATCGGGCTTTTGATCGAGAACACGGATGCGCGGTCCCAGGACTATGCGAAAATCGCCGAGGTCTTCCGGCCCGGCCATGCCGACTATACCTACCAGCAAAAATACGGGCGGCGTGATCCCCGGGGCGGAGGTCGGTCCTCGGCGCGCGAGACGGCCACTCGGGTGGCGGCTGGGGCGATCGCGCGGGCCTATCTGCGCAATCGCTACGGGATCTCGGTATATGGTTACCTGGCGCAGCTCGGCCCTTACCGGGCGGCGGTCCATGATCGGGCCGCGATCGCAACGAACCCGTTCTTCTGTCCGGACCCCGCCCTGGTACCAGAGCTCGAGGCCTATATGGATGCGCTGCGCCGCACCGGGGATTCCGTGGGGGCGCTCATCACCGTGATCGCAGAACAGGTCCCCCCGGGACTCGGCGAGCCCGTTTTTGACAGGCTCGATGCCGACATCGCGCACGCCATGATGAGCATCAATGCGGTCAAAGGCGTGGAGATCGGCGACGGTTTTGCGGTCGTGACCGCGCGCGGCTCCGAGAATCGCGACGAGATCACCCCGGAAGGTTTTCTGTCGAACCATGCCGGCGGCATCTTAGGGGGCATATCCTCGGGGCAGGACATCGTCGTACGTCTGGCGTTGAAGCCGACGGCGAGCATCCGCATCCCGGGTCGGACGGTAAACCGGGCCGGACAGTCGGCGGAGATCGTGACCACCGGGCGCCATGATCCCTGTGTCGGTATCCGGGCGACCCCCATCGCCGAGGCCATGCTCTGCCTCGTGCTCATGGATCATATGCTGCGCCATCGCGCACAGAACGAGGGCGTGGTGAGCGGCACCCCCCGGATCCCCGCCGGACATCCTTAAAAGGCCCCCGCGACAAGGTCCGCGCCCCACGGTAAGATGGGGCGCTCGCCAGACCCCCACTTTAAGGATAAGCCTGTCATCGTGATCGTCGCGACGCCGGCCGCCGGCCGAACTTGCCTAGCAAGCCTGGGCGGGTGTGTGCGCCCCCATCCTTCGGCATGACAGGGGCTGGGGAGGGCGGGTCGGCGGTCGGCCGTCACGGGCCGCAGGGGTCTCGTTTCGATGGGCCGCGGTCGGCCTTTTACTGGTTTTATTTCAGCGCGCTCGGCGCCCTATTACCGTATTGGCCCCTATATCTGCGCGCCCGGGGCTTTGGGCCGCGGGCGCTCGGCGATCTCATGGCGTTGCTCGCGCTATCGCGTATCGTGGCCCCGCATGCCGGCGGTTATCTCAGTGACCGCTTTGGGCATAAGATGGCGGTGGTGCGCGTCGCGGCCCTGTTGGCGCTCCTGCTTTTCCTGTTGATCGTAGTCGCCCATGGCTTCTTGGCCGTCGGGGCCGTCATGATGGGTTTTAGTTTCTTCTGGTACGCGACCCTGCCGCCGCTCGAGGCCAGTACGCTCGCGACCCATGGCGACCGTTATGGCCGCATCCGTCTCTGGGGGTCGGTGGGATTCATCGTCGTCGTGCTCGGGCTAGGCCCCTGGCTCGATCGTGCGGGCCCGGCCATCGTCGTACCGGTGATCGCCGTACTGCTCTTGGGTTTGTGGCTTACGACTCTGAGGCTGCCGCCGCTCGCGCCCACGGCCCCGCCCCCGCGCGCATTGTCGCTTAAACCCGGGCTCGCGCCCTTCCTCGGTGCGTGTTTTCTCATGCAGGTGAGTTTCGGGCCGTATTACACCTTTTACTCGGTCTACCTCGCCCATTACGGTTACGATAAGACCACCATCGGGATCCTGTGGGCGCTCGGGGTGATCTGCGAGATCTTGATCTTTTGGCAGGCGCCACGGCTCTTTGCGCGCTTTCGGGATCGCCCGCTTTTTGCCTTTGCGTTCGCGCTCGCGGTGGCCCGCTGGCTCGCCATCGCCTTATTCCCCCGGTCCTGGCCGGTCCTCGTGGTCGCGCAGACCTTCCATGCGATCACCTTTGGGCTCTATCACGCCGTGGCCGTGCGCTTGGCCGCCGCTTATGTCGGAGGGGCGGGGCGCTCACGCGCCCAGGCGTTTTATGGGAGTGCTGCGGGGGCCGGCGCCGCCGTCGGCGCGGCCCTGAGCGGTTATCTCTGGGCCGCGGTCGGACCTCAGGGGATGTTTATTGCGGCGGCCTTGGTCGCGGCCCTGGCCTGGGTGGTCGTGGTGGCGGTGCTGCCCGCCGTGGAACGCCACGTGCCCTAAACAGCCGGCAGCAGGCCCCCTCACGAGGCGTGGGTGGGCCCGGCGCCCAGGAGTCCGATAGCGTCCAGGTGCGGCTTTAACGCGGCCGGCCGACCCGCCAAGCGCGCAAGCGGTAGTGCGAAGAAGGCCTCGATACGGCGGCGCAGAATGAGGTAGGCCTCCTGAAAGGCCGCCTCGATCTGGGCGGGGGTGCCGGTCACATGGGCGGGGTCTGCCACGCCCCAGTGGGCGCGCACGGCAGGGCCGAGATAGGCCGGGCAGGTCTCGCCAGCGGCCCGCCCGCAGACCGTGATCACGATGTCAGGCGAGCTTGCGAGACCGTCCCAGGATTTGCTCCTAAGTCCTGTGGTATCGATGCCCTCGCGCTCGAGCAGGGCGAGGGCCTTTGGATGGACGAAGCCCGTGGGATGACTGCCGGCGCTGACGGCGGTCATGCCCGGGGGCGCCAGGTGATTGAAGGTCGCCTCCGCCAGGATGGAACGGCACGAGTTACCGGTACAAAGAAACAGTAGGTTCACGGTTCTGGATCCACAGGGTGGGTGAGAGGGAACGAACAAGGTGTCGACGGGTAGTGCGGCACGCAGCGCTCCGGCTGGTGGTCGCAACACTCGGCGGTCAGATAGGCGATCAAGGCATTCATGACCTCGAAACGGGCCCGATAGCGCTGAAAACGGCCCTCGGCCGTGACCGAGACGAGCTCGGCATGGGTCATGGCCTTCAGGTGAAACGAGGCATTGTTGGCGGCCAGGCCAAAGGCGCGCGCGATCTCGCCTGCCGTTGCCCCCTCGGGCCCCCGCCGCACGAGCAGGCGGTACATGTCGAGCCGTACCCCCGAGGCCAGCGATTCAAACAAACGCACTGCGCTATCCCGATCCATGTTACAAGATTACATGGATACTTGGAATATTGCAATGAGCGGGGGCGGCCGGATGGCCGGGGCTTAACGGCTGGGGCGGCGCCGGAGGACCGGGAAGGGCAGGATCTGGCCGCGGAGTCCGGGGGCGCGGGCCGGTCGGGGGCGCGGGCCCTGCCCAAAGGCCGCCTGGATCGCGGCGACGAAGGCCTCGGAAAAGCGATAGGTATCGATATCGGTGTGGTCGGCATGGCTCACCGCCGCATGGATAGGGCCGACGGCGCGCAGACAGGCCTCGACGGTCACGGCGTCTTTCAAATGGCGGCATTGGTTTTCGGTGTACACGGCGCGGACCAGGGCGAGCGTGAGCTCATGATGGAGGCCGCAGCCTTCGAAGAGCTCGGACAGCGCCTTGGCCTGCGGCTTGAGCGGCAGATGGACGTGGCCGAGCCGGTCTTCGAGGGTCTGAAGCAGTTGCAGGAAGGTCATTGGCAGATCCTGGGGTCTCTGGGGAGCGGCCGCGCGTGCCACCGCTCGTCATCATTGTCGGCCAAGCCTTGCGGACTGTCGAGGGAGCAAACGACGGGTTGCCGGCCGGCCGAAGCCGAATGCCGGGAAAAGTTGGCATTACCCCGCCCATTCAGTACCATGGGCACACTTTTTTCGGTGGGTCTCGATGGCTAAGACGCTCTATGACAAGTTGTGGGATAGCCACGTGGTGCGCGAGCTCCCGGATGGCACCTGTCTCCTTTATATCGACCGGCAGCTCGTTCATGAAGTGACGAGCCCGCAGGCCTTTACGGGTCTGCGCACCGCGCACCGCGCCTTGTGGCGGCCGCAGGCGCATCTGGCGGTGCCCGATCATAACGTGCCGACTAAGGATCGGGACCACGGCATCGCCGATCCGACGTCGCGGCTGCAGGTGGAGACCCTAGAACGCAACTGCGCGGATTTTGGGGTCCCGTTGTTTCCCATGCAGGACCTGCGCCAAGGGATCGTGCATGTGGTGGGGCCCGAACAGGGGGCCACGCTGCCGGGCATGACGATCGTGTGCGGGGATTCGCACACCTCGACCCTGGGGGCCTTCGCGGCCTTGGCCTATGGCGTGGGGACCTCCGAGGTTGAGCAGGTGATGGCGACCCAGTGTCTGCTCCAGAAGCGCTCGAAGACGATGCGCGTGCGGCTCGAGGGGACGCTCGCCCCCGGGGTAACCGCCAAGGATATGGCGCTCGCCGTGATTGGCGCCCTGGGCACGGCCGGCGGGACGGGTTACGCCATCGAATTTGCCGGTAGCGCTGTGCAAGCCTTGTCCATGGAGGGCCGCATGACCCTCTGCAATATGGCAATCGAGGCCGGGGCGCGCGCCGGCCTCGTGGCGGTCGATGACGTGACGCTCGCCTATCTGGACGGACGGCCGTTCGCCCCGCGCGGGGCGCTGTGGGATCAGGCCGTGGCTGCCTGGCGTACCCTTGTGAGCGATCCCGACGCGGTCTTTGATCAGGAGCGGCGGCTCGATGTCAGCACGCTCGCGCCGCAGGTGACCTTCGGCACGTCGCCAGAGATGGTCGTGGCCATCGACGGCTGCGTGCCGGATCCGGTCAAGGAGGCAGACCCGGCCCGCCGCGACGCCATCACCGCGGCCCTCCGCTACATGGATCTAAAGCCCGGGACCGCGATGACCGACGTGCCGATCGATGTCGTCTTCATCGGATCATGCACCAATGGCCGGCTCGAGGATCTGCGGGCAGCGGCACAGGTGGTGCGGGGCCGGCGCGTGGCGGCCCATGTGCGCCGCGCGCTCGTGGTGCCGGGTTCGGGGCTCGTGCGCCGAGCCGCGGAATCGGAAGGTCTCGACCGCGTCTTTAGGGAAGCAGGATTCGAGTGGCGAGAGCCGGGCTGCTCAATGTGCCTGGCCATGAACGCGGACCGGCTGGAGAGCGGTGAACGGTGCGCGTCTACCTCGAACCGAAATTTCGAAGGGCGCCAAGGTGCCGGTGGCCGCACGCATCTCGTAAGCCCGCAGATGGCCGCGGCCGCCGCGATTGCCGGCCATTTCGTTGATGTCCGCCAATTGGTTTAAGGGGAGGTTACTTGCAGCGCTTTGAGAAGGAAACGGGGCTTGTAGTCCCCCTTGACCGTTTGAATGTAGATACTGACGCAATCATACCCAAGCAGTTTTTGAAGGCCGTGGGCCGTGCCGGTTTCGGGGCCAATCTCTTCGATAACTGGCGTTATCTCGAGACCGCCGAACCCGGCGATACCCGGCCCCGGAGGCCCAACCCGGATTTTGTGCTGAACAAGCCGCGTTATAAAGGGGCGTCCATCCTGCTTGCGCGCGCCAATTTCGGGTGTGGATCGTCACGCGAGCACGCCCCCTGGGCGCTCATGGAATACGGTATACGCGCGATCGTGGCGCCGAGTTTTGCCGATATCTTTTATCAGAACAGCCTAAAGAACGGCCTCCTGCCGGTGGTCTTGCCCGAGTCTACGGTCGAGCGGCTCTTTCAGGCAGTGGAGGTGACGGTCGGCTATACCTTGACGATAGACCTGCGTGCCGAGAAGGTCCTGGCCGGGGATGAGGAGGTCGGCCGCTTTGCCATCGACCCCTTCCGCCGGGATTGTCTTTTGAATGGGCTCGATGACATTGGCTGGACCCTGCAGCAAGCGGCGGCGATCCGAGATTATGAGGCCCGCCGACGGGGCGAGGCGCCCTGGCTTTTCGCGCAGGACGAGACGACATGACGAAAAAAGTGCTGGTTTTGCCCGGTGACGGCATAGGGCCGGAGGTGGTCGCAGAGGCGGCCGCGGTTTTGGACTGTCTGCGGACCGATTACGGATTGGCCGTGGAGTTGGAATACGGTCTCGTGGGCGGGGCTGCCTATGACGTTCATGGCCTACCGCTGCCCGAGGAGACCGTACGGCTTGCCCACGAGGCGGACGCGGTGCTCCTGGGGGCCGTCGGCGGTCACCAATGGGAGTCTTTGCCGATTGCCTTGCGTCCCGAAAAGGCCTTGCTCGGCTTGCGGGCTACGCTCGGCGTGTTCGCCAATCTGCGTCCGGCGGTCTTATACCCCCAGCTTGCCTCGGCCTCGAGCTTGCGCGCCGATGTGGTGGCAGGCCTCGACATCATGATCGTGCGCGAACTGACCGGCGGGATCTATTTTGGCGAGCCGCGCGGCGTGCGGACGTTGGCGAATGGCGAGCGTCAAGGCTTCAATACCCTCGTCTATTCGGAATCGGAGATCGAGCGGGTGGCGGTGCGGGCCTTCGAGATCGCGCGCACGCGCGCCCGTAAGGTCTGCTCCGTAGACAAGGCCAATGTGCTGGAGGCGACCGAGCTCTGGCGGGAGGTCGTGACGCGGGTAGCCGGCCGTTATCCCGACGTCACGCTCGCGCACATGTATGTGGATAATGCCGCCATGCAGCTCGTGCGCGCCCCCAAGCAGTTCGATGTGATCGTGACGACAAACATGTTCGGCGACATCCTGTCCGATGAGGCGGCCATGTTGACGGGCTCGATCGGCATGCTGCCATCCGCTTCGCTAAACGAGACGGGCCGTGGTCTCTACGAGCCCATCCATGGTTCGGCGCCGGATATCGCCGGGCAGGGCGTGGCCAATCCCTTGGCGACCATCCTGTCGGTGGCCATGATGCTCCGCTACAGCCTGGAAGAGCCGATCCTGGCGGGGCGCGTGGAGCAGGCGGTGGGCGCGGTGTTGGACCAGGGTTTGCGCACCGCCGACATTCAGCGTGAGGGGCAGCCGCGGGTCACAACCGGGGAGATGGGGGAGGCGGTGGTGGCGGCCTTGCGCGCTCGCCTATCTTAACAAGGGCTTCCCAACTGGTGATGACCTCGGCCGACCGGCCAGGGGTTCTGGAGCGTTATGACAAAAACCTTTGATGTGGCGGTGGTGGGTGCGACGGGTGCCGTGGGCGAGGTGATGCTCGCACTCTTGGCGGAGCGCCGGTTTCCGGTCGGTACGGTCTACGCCCTGGCCTCGCAGCGGTCCGTGGGGACCACGGTGCGGTGCGGCGACCGCACGCTTACCGTGCAGGACCTGGCGACTTTTGATTTCCGCAAGACCCAGATCGGGCTGTTTTCCGCGGGCGGCGATATCTCGGCCATCTACGCCCCCAAGGCCGCCGCCGCCGGTTGTATCGTGATCGACAATACGGCCCATTTCCGCTACGACGACGACATCCCGCTCGTGGTCCCGGAGGTCAATCCGGGCGACATCGGCCGCTACCAGGCCCGCGGCATCATCGCCAACCCCAATTGCTCGACCATTCAGATGGTGGTCGCCCTGAAGCCGATCTACGACGCCGTCGGGATCGAACGGATCAATGTCTGCACCTATCAGTCGGTGTCCGGCACCGGGAAAGAGGCGATCGAGGAGTTGGCGCTGCAGTCGCGGGCGGTGCTTGCGGGGGATCCGGTCGTGGCCAAGGTGTATCCGAAGCCCATCGCCTTCAATGTCCTGCCACACATTGATGTCTTTCTCGAGAATGGCTATACAAAAGAAGAGATGAAGATGGTGTGGGAGACCAATAAGATCATGGGGGACCCCTCGATCCGGGTGAATCCTACGACCGCGCGAGTGCCTGTGATGTACGGCCATTCCGAGGCCCTGCATATCGAGACGCGGGAAAAGCTGACCGCGGTTGCGGCGCGCGCGCTCCTTACAGGGGCCCCTGGGGTCGTGGTCCTTGATGAACGCAAGCCCGGCGGTTACCCGACTGCGGTCACTGAGTCGGCGGGGCACGACGCGGTATTCGTCGGCCGCATCCGGGAGGACGTGTCCCACCCACGGGGCCTTGATCTATGGGTGGTTTCGGACAACCTGCGCAAAGGTGCGGCCCTAAACAGCATTCAGATCGCCGAGCATTTGGTAGCGACGTTTTTATAGGCTATAGTTCCTGAGACAACTTAGAGGGTTTTCTGAAGAAAGCCCGTTGAAATCATGATATCTCGGAGACCCGTCCCGGTCTCCAGGAGCAGGCGCAATGGCGAAGAAACGCGAATATCGGTCGAAAATGGCCCCGGTCTTGTGGGCGACAGCGCTTCTCTATACGCCCCTTGCGCAGGCCTTGGGTCTGGGCGCGCTCACGGTGGATTCAAATCTCGGCCAGCGGCTCCACGCGGAAATCCCGCTCTTTGCGGTGCATGCCGCCGATCGCCATCATATACATGTGCGCATCGCGTCCGAGGCGGATTTTGCGGCCGCAGGTCTGCGCAAATCGCGGGCCCTGCGCGCCATCGACTGCGCCGTCCGCCGCACGCCGAGCGGCGGTTATGACGTCATTTTGCGGAGCCGTCAGCCGGTCGATGTCCCCTTCCTTCATTTCCTACTGAAGGTGCGTTGGCCGGGTGGTTCCTTGCTGCATGCCTATACGGCCTTTCTGAACCCGGCGAGCGGTGTGACCTTGCTGCGCGCGGGCGCACCCCGCATCCAGGCGGTGGGGATGCCGTCGATCCACCATCCGCACGCATCCGCCATGCCCGCCCCGCCGGCCGCGCCCGCTACCGCGGATACGCGCACGACCGTCCGGCGCGGCGAGACGCTCTGGGCGGTGGCCATGCGCACGACGGCGGGCCGGGGCACCATGCCACAGACCTTGGAGGCCTTTTTGCGGACCAATCCGCAGGCCTTTTTTCATAAGAACGTGAATGATTTGCGCGCCGGAGCCATCCTCACAATCCCGAGCCGCAGGACGATACGGGCCATATCCCCGCAGGGCGCCACCCAGTGGCTGGCCGCGCAGGACGCCGCGTGGTCGCATTACAAGACCGTATTGGCCGAAAACCCCACGCGCGTCCCGGGGACCCGAGCCGGGATCACCGGGAGGATTGCCTCTCTCCATGTACTGCCCCCGCACCGGGAGGCCTTGAAGATCGAGGCGGCCCCCTTGCGGGACGCCGGCGCGACCGCCACCGGTACGCGCCAGGGCGGGACCGGTGCCGCCGCGGCCCAGATCGCCCGCCTTAAGCGGGAACTCGCCAAGACCAAGCGGCTCATGACCCTTGAAAATAGCGAACTGGCCATGCTACAGGATCAGGCGGGGCAGGCCCACAAGGTGGCCACCGCGCATGCGGCGGTGGTGGGGGCACTCGGTCAGGCACCGCACCCGGTGGTGGCCCGAGGCGTCGGCAAGACCGTAGCGAAGAGACCCATGCAGGCCGCCCGGCTTGCGCCGGTGCGGCATGTCATGAGCCCGGTGCGCCCGTTGCCGCCGGTCGCACCACCCCCGTCGTTCCTAGCAAGTCTTTTGACCTCCGAGCGCACCCCCATCCTCGGCGGGTTGCTCGTTATCGTATTGGCGGGCGGTTTGCTTGTCATACGCAGGCGGCGTCAGACCATGGCCGAGTTCGAGGAGAGCATATTGTCAGGGGGTGGTCTGAACTCCGAGGGCCAAATGCCGGATACCGCCGGACTGCCCAAGACCCCCGATGTGTCGTTTCTGAGTGAATTCAGTCAGGCCGGTGGCGTCGGCGCCATGCACACCGATGAGGTCGATCCCTTGGCGGAGGCCGATGTCTACCTGGCCTATGGTCGTGACGAGCAGGCCGAAGAGATCCTGAAAGAGGCCGTGGCCAAGGATGGCGGGCGCCTGGAACTGAAGGTGAAGCTCCTCGAAATCTATGCGCAGCGCCACGACCGTAAGACCTTTGAGATCGTAGCCGAAGAGATCTATGCGGCCTCCGAGGGACGGGGGCCCCTATGGGAGAAGGTGGAGGAGATGGGGCGCAAGCTCGATCCCGAGCACCCGCTCTTCCGAGGTGATCGGCGCGAGGCGGCGGCGGGCGCTGAGGCCGACGACGAGCCCTTGGTGGCAGCGGGGCTTGGCGATCGCATCGATTTTGCGGCCGTGGCGCGCGAACTCGAAGAGGTTTCTGCCCCGCGGCAATCGATGCCCGTGTTGGATGATCAGGAGGGCGGGCTCGAGTGGTCTGTCGCAGGCGGACGGTCAGAGCCTGAGAGGCCGGTGACAGCGGAGATCGGGCAGCCCCTGTCGGAGCCGTCGGTATCCGCGGGCGGAGCCGACGACGACCAGACCGCCCTGGACTTTTCGCTGGACCTGGGGCACCCCTCGGAGCTCGTCGCCGATGACCTAAAGACGAGCCCCACGCGTTCGGCCGCCCAGGACGCCCAGGCCGAGGCCCTCGATTTCGAATGGAATCCGAGTGCACCGGCGGCAAAATCGGAGTCGGCGGGCGCGGAGGACTTTGCGATCCAGTTTGACGATGAAGAGATGCGCAATCTCACCGCCGACGATCTCAATCTGAAGGACGTGATGATCCCTCCGAAGGCGGCCGAACGCCCCTTCGAGATCCTCGGTACCGAGGGTGCGCAGGATGAGGGCGAACTCGTGATAGAGGCCGAGGAATCGCCCGGAAGCGATGCCGTCGATACCCAACTCGATTTGGCGCGCGCCTATATGGAGATGGGGGACAATGAGGGTGCCCGCGGTATCCTCGAAGAGGTACGGGCCGAAGGCAGCGCCGCCCAGCGCGCCGTGGCTGAGGGCCTCATGGGCACGATCAGGGTTTAAACGAGGTCTAGCCCGTAGCTAAGGCGCCGGGCGCCGGCGGTGGATTAGCCGGCGATCCGCGGGCGGACTGCCGCCCGTCAGGCCCGGCGGTCGAGGGTTAGATAGTTAAAGGCGTAACGGTGCCGCTCATCCGGGGCATGCGTTTCCTTGGCGACCACGGTCCAGGCGGCGGGGTCGTAGCTCGGGAAAAAGGCGTCCCCTTCCACAGTGGCATCGATTTCCGTGAGATAGAGCCGGTGGGCGCGCGGTAGGGTCTGCGCGTAGAGACTGGCCCCGCCGATGATAAATACCTCCGACGAACGCGCCCGGCTCAAGGCATCATCGAGGGAGCTTGCCACTTCCACATCGGCGGCTGGCACCGAAAAATCTTGATTGCGGGACGTGATGACGCTATGCCGACCGGTCAGAGGCCCCGGCAGCGACTCAAACGTCTTACGCCCCATGATGACGGTTTTACCCAGGGTCAGTCGCCGAAAACGCCGGAGATCGTCGGGCAAATGCCAGGGAAGGGTGTTGTGGTTCCCAATGACCCCTTGGTGGGCGACCGCGGCCAGGAGCACGAGCTTCATATGGCCACTGGCGCCTTTATGGCGGGATGCGGGTCATAGCCCTCGATCACGATATCCTCGTAACGGAAGTCAAAAATGTCGCGGACGGCCGGATTTAGGCGGAGCTTCGGCAAGGGGCGTGGTTCGCGCGCCAGCTGTTCGCGGGCCTGTTCGAGATGATTGCGGTAGAGGTGGGCATCCCCCAAGGTGTGTACGAAGTCGCCGACGCCAAGGCCTGTGCTCTGCGCGACCATATGGGTCAAGAGGGCATAGGAGGCGATATTGAAGGGCACGCCCAGAAATACGTCGGCGCTGCGTTGGTAGAGTTGGCAGGAGAGTCGGTCGCCGGCGACATAGAACTGGAATAGGGCATGGCACGGGGCGAGATGCATCGCGGGCAAGGCCGCCACGTTCCAGGCGGATACGACCAGACGCCGCGAGTCGGGCTCGCGCCGCAAGGTGTCGATCACAGTCCGGATCTGGTCGATGGTGCGGCCGTCGGGGGCCGGCCAGGATCGCCATTGGGCGCCATAAATCGGCCCGAGATTGCCATCGGCGTCGGCCCACTCATCCCAGATATGGACCCCGTGTTCATGAAGATAACGGATGTTGGTGTCCCCCTTGAGGAACCAGAGGAGCTCATGGATGATGGAGCGCAGATGCAGGCGTTTGGTCGTGACGAGCGGGAATCCCGCACTCAAGGGAAAGCGGAGTTGATACCCAAACACGCTGAGCGTTCCGGTCCCGGTCCGGTCGCTCTTTGAAATCCCATGGTTTAGGACATGGTGTACAAGGTCAAGATATTGGCGCACGGCGTAAGCTTAGCACGTTCTGGGAGAGGGCAGAATGATGGTCTATATACGAGAGGGCGCGCAGCATGGCCGCGGGGTCTTTGCTGCGGCGTTCGTGCCGGCTGGCACGACGCTCATGACCTTTAAAGGGCCTCTGTTGCGCAGCACGGAGGTCGATTTCGAGGATTATCACCTCCAGATCGGCGAAGATCTCTACCTTGGCCCCTCCGGGGACGTCGACGATTTCGTGAACCACTCCTGCGCGCCGAATGCGGGTTTCGCGGAGGGGCTTACGTTGAAGGCCTTGCGGGATATCGGACCCCATGAGGAGATCACCTGGGACTATTCCTGTGCGATAGACGAGGCCGACTTTGTGGGCTTTCCCTGTGCCTGTGGCAGCGCGCAGTGCCGGGGTGTGGTACGGTCGTTTCGGGATCTCGACCCGGAGGTTCGCGAGCGCCTGCGGCCTTGGGCGCTCCCCTATCTGCGCGACCGCTATCGCTAGGCCCCGACGCCGGTTCAAAAAAACTCTTGCATGAACCGGGCCCAGCATTGGATATAATGGGGGCTGGAGCCAGTGCTCCGCCAACAGACCCCATACATTCATTTGGAGACTTACATGAAGAAAATACTTTTGGCTTCGGCCGTCCTGTTCGCCTTGGCCGGTTGCCACAAGTCCTCGAATCAGGGCTCGTCGGCAGCGGCGGCTCAGCCCAGCAGCCCGTCCTCTTCGTCGAGCACGGGTAGCAGCGCTGCGACCACGACCAGCCCCAGCAATGGTTCGGCGACCAGCGGTTCAGCCGCTCCGGCGGCCCCGGCGGCAACGACCCCTTCGTCGAGCAGCATGAGCTCGTCGTCCACGGGTACCAAGAAGAAGACCAGCTCGAGTCAGTAAGATTCGGGTCTTCGCGCCCCGGCGCCAGCAACGGGCCGGGGCGCGACTTTTTAAAATGCCCGCTATCGCTTTTTCTGTGTGTTAACGATTCCGCGGGGCCGTGGCCGCCTGCAGTGTGTTGGCAAGCAGTGTGGCGACCGTCATGGGCCCCACGCCGCCGGGTACGGGCGTGATCCAGGCCGCGCGTTGCTTGGCCCCCTCGAAGTCGACATCCCCCACCAAGTGGCCGTTCGCTAGCCGGTTCATGCCGATATCGATGACGATCGCTCCGGGTTTGATCCAGTCCCCGCTAATGAGTCCGGGTTTGCCGGCGGCGGCAACCAGGATGTCGGCCTGCGCGACATGGGCGCGGAGGTCTTTTGTAAAGCGGTGACAGGTGGTGACGGTGCAGCCGGCGAGCAGAAGTTCGAGCCCCATGGGCCGGCCTACGTGGTTCGAAGCGCCTACGATCACGGCGTGCGCACCCCGCAGTGCGCAACCGGTATGTTGCAAAAGCGTCATGACACCGGCCGGGGTGCAAGGCCGCAGCGCCGGGCGGCGGACGGCAAGGCGCCCCATGTTATAGGGATGAAAGCCGTCGACATCTTTGACGGGGTGGATGTTTTCGATGAAGACGTCAGGCCGCAAGGGCTGCGGCAGCGGTAGCTGTAGCAGGATCCCATCCACTGCGTGATCTTCGTTGAGTTCCAAGATCAGCTTGAGGACATCCGTTTCGCTGGGAACCTCGGTCAGGCGGTGCGACCGCGATACGATCCCGACCTTCTGGCAGGCATCGGTTTTATTGCGAACATAGATGAGGGAGGCCGGATCGTTACCTATGAGGATAACGGCCAAACACGGGGGCCGCAGGCCTTGGCGAGTCCGCTCAGCGACCCGCTCTTTGAGGTCGGCTAGGAGAGTGGCTGCGATCTGTTTGCCGTCGATAAGGCGCGCGCTCATGGGGTCCGCCCGAAAAGAAAGCGCTATCATCCCATGACGCCGAGGCCGGGCCAAGTCTGGGGGCGGCAGGACCCGTCGGGACGCGCGCCGCCTTCCGGGGGTTTTCCGGGACAGGCCGAACGCTCGATGGTGGGTGCTGCGCGATTGACGAGGACGAAGGCCACGCGTATATTTCTGGCCCTTCGTTGCATTAGACGAAGGCATGCTCGGGGTATAGCGCAGCCTGGTAGCGCACCTGCTTTGGGAGCAGGGTGTCGGGGGTTCGAATCCCTCTACCCCGACCAACAGGAACGAGGCGCCCGTAGCTCAATGGATAGAGCAACGGCCTTCTAAGCCGTTGGTTGCAGGTTCGATTCCTGCCGGGCGTGCCATACCGCTAAAGACGGCACTGCAATGGTGAGCGTAGCTCAGCTGGTTAGAGTCCCGGATTGTGATTCCGGTTGTCGTGGGTTCGAATCCCATCGCTCACCCCAATT
>JAKAXM010000052.1 GCA_021816625.1 Pseudomonadota bacterium
CGGTGGCCAAGCCCACGAACGGGATGGCGATAAGCCCAAGGACCACGATCAACGAGGCTTCTGCGTAGAAGCGCAGATCCACGAGCAGCGCTCCGAGGAGCAGGACTGCGAGGTCGCGGGCCCCGCGGCCGCTTGTACCCGTGACGCGACTCCATGCCCAGGCGCTGGCCAGGGCGGAGGCGAGGCTCCCCCCGAGCTCGGCCAGCAAGAGGCTGCCCGATAAGGGCGCGGCGAGCGCAAGCCCCGCGGCCGTCAGGGTCAAGGAGAGGGCACCGGTCCCGTCATCGCGCGCGGGTCGCGCCACGGTGATCCAGAGTAGCCACCAAAGCCCGGTCACGACCCCGGCCTGCAGCAGACCCGACCCCACGGACTCCTGACGCAGGATCGGCGCGAGCAACACGAAAGAGGCGATTGCCGCGGCCAGAAGACGTCCGGCCAGGCCCGCCGGGGGCGGGGCCCGATCGGCGACCTGCGCGATTGCCGCACCGCCCAGCGTAAGCCATGGCAGCCAGGCCAGAACCGAGCGCGGTGGGAAACTCAGATTGGGATAGAGGGCCGCATAGGCGGCAATGAAGCCTGCGTACGCGGCAAAGGCGGCCAGACCCGCCACACCCCCGGACCGGCGACTCCACACCCGGCTTAGTGCCACGACGCTGGCGGTCGTAAGGGCGGGTAAGAGGACGCTGCGCGCAAGCAGCGACGAGACGAAGGCGGATGGCCAGAGGCTTGCCATAGTAAGGACTCCGATGGGAGGTCCCCGGGGGATGCCCCGGGGACCCTAGGATTTTAGCGGGCGACCCGTACACCTTCGATGTTGACGTGCAGATGCACCCGGTTGCCGATCATGCCGGGGTAGGCCTTCATGCCAAAGGCGCTACGGCGGATGGTGGTCGTCGCCTCATAGCCGGAAAGGTAGCCGCCCCACGGTTTGGGTAGGGCCGTGACCGGGCCTGCGCCGATCTCGCGCACTTTAAAGACTACGGGCCGGGTGACGCCATGCAAGGTCAAGGTGCCGGTGAGTCGGCCGGTCGTGGCCCCCGTGGGCCGATAGCGGGTGCTGGCGAAACGGATGGTCGGGAATTCCCGGACATTGAAAAAGTCCGGGCCGCGCAGGTCGTGGTCCCGCATCGGAAAATTGGTGTCGATGCTGCGGGCGAGGATCTTCAGGCGCACCTGATCGCGCGCCGGATGCCCCGGATCCATCGTATAACGGCCGGAGAGGACATCGAAGCGGCCGACGACCACGCCCACACCGGCATGGCCGATCGTAAACCAGGCCAAGGAATGCGCCGGGTCGATGCGATAGGTCCCGGCGGGGCTGTCCTTGAGTGTGTGGTAGGAGGCCGCCTGGGCGGCGGGGATAAAGACGCTATTCAAGGCCGCGGCGCAGACGGCGGCCGATACCGAGTTCCAGAGGGTGTTACGCAACATGGTGATGCTCCTTTTATAAATGAGGATAGGGTGGGCCACTAGGCCGTAGCCAAGCCCTTGTGCGTGCCATCGCAAAACGGTCGATTCGACGACTGGCGACAGGCACATAGGGCCAGTGTCTCGGCTTTGGCGATAGTGACTTCATAGGGGGTCACGGTGCTGCCCTTGTGGGAGCCGTCGCAAAAGGGCAGGTTGGCCGAGCGCCCGCAGGCGCAGAAGTAATACTGGCCGGGCTCGAGATTTATGACGTAAGGGGTGGTGTTCATCATCAACTCCTGGGCCGAAGCCGTAGGGGACCGGTTAATACGGAACGATATAGTCTGTATCCGTACTAATAGGCTAGCAAAGATAAAGTTCGAATGCAAACTATATTGTCACGGTTCTTGAAAGCGCGCGCGCAGGGCCCGCAAAGTGTCCGCCATCTGGGTGAGTTCGGCCTCGTCTGCTGTCCCAAAGGCGCGGCGCAGGTGGGCTAGGTGCGCGGGGAAGATCGCGGCGAAGAGCGTCTCGCCGCTTGCCGTAAGGCATGCCCGAAAACTGCGCCTATCCTCGATGGGGACCTCCCGGCGCACGAGACCCTTGGCCTCGAGCCTATCGATGATGCCGGTCAGCGTCCCCTTGGTGACGAGCGTGCGGCGCGCGAGTTCGTTGAAAGGCAGGCCCGCCGTATTGCCGAGGGTGGCGATGACATCGAACTGGGCCGGGGTGAGTCCGAGTTGCCGGACATGCGCGGCCGAATAGGCGGCAAAGGCGTGATAGGCCTCGGCCAATTCCCGCAGGACCCGGAGAAAGGGTTCGCGGGAGCCGCTGTCTTGGGGGAAATTTCCGCCACTGCGGCCCTCGTCGGATGTGGCCATCGTCCCTCCCACTTAGTTTGTATCGCGATAGTCTAACAAAGAACGAGAGTGCTGCGCTAAATCCTAAGGTAGGGCCGGGGGCCTGCCGAGGACTCGGATGCGCCCCGGACGGCAGCTGCCCCCGCCCCGCCGATGGCTTACTTAGAAGACCGTGGCGAACTCCAGATCCACCGCGGTCTGAGTGACGTGTGCCCCCGGAATGGCATAGGTCCCGCCAGGGGCCGCGCCGGTCACCGGGAGCGGATTCGAGGCGCGATAGGACCACAGGGTGCGGCGTACCGCGAGTGTCACATGCCACCGCCGCCCGGCAAGACACGTCACGCCGGCTTGGAACATCGTATAGGGCCGCGTGCCCACGGCCGCACTCACCCAGCCGTCGTTCGTGGCCCCCCGGGCCGCGGCGAGACTGATCGGTCCGCGCGCGCTGATGTGGGCCGCGAAGGCGTAGCCGGCCGCCCCTTGGAGGGACAAGACTAAGCGCGGCGTGAGGGCATAGTCATAGCGCAGGCCGAGGCCCGTGCGCAGGGCGCTATAGGTCTCGGGGCCCGCGACCCAGTTATCGCCGCTTCCGCCGCGCTGCCATTCTAGGGCGCCGACACTGAGGTAAGGGATGAAGACCGAGTCGCGCGGCTGCGGCCAGAGGCGATCTAGACCGATGCCCACGCGGGCGGCAAGGTCCGTCGCCCGATCCGCGATGCCGCTCGCCCCCGGCAGGCCTAGCGCCTGGTT
>JAKAXM010000014.1:0-46413 GCA_021816625.1 Pseudomonadota bacterium
GACAACCTCGGGCGGCGCCCGGCCGCCATCTGCCGCGGTGGACCTCAACAGAGGGTTGTCGCTAATATACCGGTCGTAAGGGGCAGGAACAAGGGCACGGTCATTGCAAGGGCCCGCAGCACGGACCACGACCAGTCAGGAGAGGTAAAAAAGCCTTACCGCGATACCCAGGGCCGGGCACCGCGGCCGCAGACCAAGCTACTTGATCTTCGCCTCGCGATACGCAACATGCTTGCGCGCGACCGGGTCGAACTTTTTGATTTCGAACTTCTCGGTCATGGTCCGCTTGTTCTTTGTGGTGGTATAAAAGTGGCCCGTGTCGGCACTCGATACAAGCTTGATCTTGTCGCGCATATCCCTCTCCTAGACCGCTTCGCCGCGGGCCCGCATCTCGGCCAACACGACGTCGATGCCGTTTTTATCGATCGTCCGCAGGGCATGGTGCGATAGACGCAGCCGCACCCAGCGCTTCTCGCTCTCCACCCACAACCGCCGATAATGCAGATTGGGTAAGAAACGTCGGCGCGTCTTGTTGTTGGCGTGCGACACGTTATTCCCGCTCATCGGCCGCTTGCCGGTGACCTGGCATACCTTAGACATGGTAACCCCCGCTTGAATCGGGAAAGTATGCCACAGCATACCGCGCCCTGCCAATCCCCCAAGGCTTGGCGTTAGCCCAAAGCCGTAATGTCCCCTCCGTCCCTTTCTAAAATGTCCCCTTTTGCCGATGGGGGAGGCGGCAGCCGGCGGCTCGCACTTTGTGCCGATAACGGCGCGCCGAGGCTGTCCGTAAACTCGCCATGAGCCCACTCACACCGCACGCCCCTAGCCGGCGTGATCCGAAGGAGGCCTTGTGTCTGTCGATCCCAACCTGAGTCCTTGCGTCATTCGTGTAGACGATCAGGACATAGCCGCCGCGGTCGGAGAAAACCTTGTGGATGTCCTGGCCCGTGCCGACCGCTACATTCCCCACCTCTGTTACAACAAGGCGCTCGGGCCCCTGCAAACCTGCGACACCTGCTTTGTCAGCATCGGCGGCCTGCTCACGCGCGCCTGCAGCGTCCGCGCGGCCGACGGGCTCACCGTGCAGACCCGCGATGCGTCCTCCCAGGCCGCCCGCCGCGAGGGCATGGACCGCATCCTCGAAAAACACGAACTCTATTGCACGGTATGCGACAATAACAACGGGGATTGCGAGATCCACGACGCCGTCGACCGCCTCGCGACGCGCCATCAGCGCTACACCTATCGATCCAAGCCCTATGCGGCGGATACTTCGAATCCCTTTTATACCTACGACCCGCATCAGTGTATCCTCTGCGGCCGCTGCGTCGAGGCCTGCCAAAACATACAGGTCAATGAGACCCTGTCCATCGGCTGGGAGCTCGAATATCCCCGGGTCTTATGGGACGGGGGGCAACCGATCAACACGTCGAGTTGCGTCTCGTGCGGCCATTGCGTGACCGTTTGTCCCTGCAATGCCTTGATGGAAAACACGCTCCTCGGCGAAGCCGGCCCGTTTACTGGGTGGCCCGCGCCACTCAAGCGCGAGACGATCGACTTTGTGAAGGGCGTCGAGAAGGCCACCACCTTCATTCCGGTCACTGCCCTCTCGAAGATGGACCAGTGTCTGCGTCACAGCGAACAGAAGATCACCAAGACAGTCTGCACGTTTTGCGGGGTGGGCTGCTCCTTCGATGTCACCACCCGCGGCCGCCGTATCCTAAAGATCCAGCCCGAACACGGGCCTGCCAACGGCATATCGACCTGCGTCAAGGGCAAGTTCGCCTGGGACTTCGTAAACAGCCGCGATCGATTGGTAAAGCCCCTCATCCGCACGGGACAGAAGTTCCGGGAGGCCGAATGGGACGAGGCACTCGACCTTATCCACGCCCGCTTTAGCGCCATCCGCGCCGCCCATGGCCCTGATAGCCTCGGCTTCATTGCCACCAGCAAAGGCTCCAATGAAGAGGCCTACCTCACCCAGAAGTTTGCGCGCGCAATCATCGGCACCAACAATATCGACTGCACATCGCGCTACTGCCAAAGCCCGGCCACCCAGGGACTCACGCGGACCGTCGGCTACGCCGGCGATTCCGGGACCATGAACGATATCGACGAGGCCGGACTCGTATTGCTGGTCGGCACGAACACGGCCGACAGCCATCCGGTCCTGGCTACGCGCATCAAGCGCAGACACAAGCGCGGCCAGGTCAAGATGATCGTAGTTGACCTTTTGCGTCATGAGATGGCCGAACGCGCCGATCTATTCTTGCGCCCCACGCCCGGTACCGATCTCGTGTGGATTTGTGCGGTGACCCGCTACCTACTCGACCACGGTCGCGAAGACCGGGAGTTCCTCGCCAACCGCGTGAACAACCTAGAGGCCCTGCGCCGCTCGCTCGCCCCATTCACACTGGAATTCGCGGAGGCCGAGACCGGAATAGCGAAAGCCGATCTCGTGCGCCTGGCCGACATGATCGGAGAGGCGCAGGGGGTGTGCGTCTTGTGGGCCATGGGCGTTACGCAGCGGACGACCGGCAGCGACACAAGCACGGCGATCTCGAACCTACTGCTGGTCACGGGTAATTACGGGAAAAAGGGCTCCGGTGCCTACCCCTTGCGCGGTCACAATAACGTCCAGGGGGCCGGCGACTTCGGGGCCATTTCCGAAGACCTACCCGGTTACCTCAAGGTCTCGGATCCCAAGGCTCGGGAGCACGTGGCCAGGGCCTGGGGGGTGCCGGTGCCGGCCAGACCGGGCCTGAATAACCACAACATGATCGACGCCGCCCACCGCGGCGACCTGCGCGCCATGTACATCATCGGCGAGGACACGGCTGTCGTGGACGCGCACACGACCCACACCCAGGAGGCACTCACGAAACTCGACTTCCTGGTCGTACAAGACGTCTTTCTGACCACGACCGCACAATTCGCCGACGTGGTCTTACCCGCCTGCCCGAGCCTCGAGAAGGAAGGTACCTTCGTGAATACCGAGCGGCGCATACAACGCTTCGAAGCGGCCATGCCGCCGCTTGGAGAATCGAAACCGGATTGGCTGATCCTGTGCGAACTGGCCCAGCGCTTCGGCCACCGCTGGGACTATGTCTCACCGCGGGAGATCATGTCGGAGGTGACCAAGGTGGCGCCCCTCTTTGCCGGGGCTAGCTATGACCGCCTGGAAGGGTATCAGTCGGTCGTGTGGCCCGTAGACGCCCAAGGTCACTCGGAGACACTGCTCTATACCAAGACCTTCCCTACCGAGGACGGCAAGGCCACGCTCTACCCCGTCTCCTGGCATCCCCCGGTGGAGCGTGCCGATGCGCAATTCGATCTAACACTCAATAATGGCCGGGTTCTGGAGCACTTCCAGGAGGGCAACCTCACGGCCCGCGTGCCCGGCATCCTCTCCAAGGTCAATGAGTTCTACGTCGAGATGTCGCACGAACTGGCGGCCGAGCTCGGCATCAAGACCGGGGCGCGGGTGCAGCTCACCTCCCGGCGCGGCAGCGTCGAGGCGGCTGTCTGGGTGAGTCCACGCGTTACGGGACGCGAATTATTCACAGTCGAGTTTTCGCTGCAGGAACCCATAAACCGCCTGACCGGAAACCACGCCGACCCAGCCACCTCGACCCCCGCCTTCAAGGAGCTTGCCGTGACACTCAAGGTCTTGACGAAAGAAGGTCCTTCCCCCATACCGCGTTCAAACCCGCGCTTTGGCAAGCGCACCCCGCAAAGCGGGGTCGAGGTCGAACGGAAGTGGCGACGCGCCGATTATCGCCCAGTCCCGGACGTCATCGCCGCGCGCGGCACGGGCCAGTCATGAGCGCGCTCATCCGTCATCACCCGGTGCGCCCCGAAGAGGCGGTCGCCGACCAGGAGCTGGCCGCGCTCGTGCAGGCCCTGTCGGACCATGGCATTTTGCGCTTCGCCACGGCCTTCGTCCGCGCCCTCCCCCATACCAGCCTGATCGTCGCCCGCGGCCTCAACGCGGAGGCCTCTCGCACGGTTATCCAAAACGTCGTCGCCTTGCTCGCCGCCATGGGGCGCGTGCCGCCCGATGATTTTGCGCATTTCCTGGAGGCGGTGTCCCGGGCGACCCGCGATGTGGAACAGGAAGCGGCGAACGGCGGCGGCCCAAACGGGGAGCCCCCCGGCCTTCGGGGCGCCTACCACCTCCTGCAAGACGACGCGCTCTGGCATGCCCTCGGACCCCTGCTTGATGGTCTCAAGGCCTTCGGCGACGCCCTGGGGCACCGCGCGCATCCCCAGGCACCCGAACAACCGCCGGGGCCGCTCCTTTAGGGGTTGGCCGCTGTCATAGCCACCCGCGCTCCTTGAAGGAGACGACATGCCCGTCCCCTACGACCAGGTGGTCAACGACACGCACGCCGATGAGACCCAGGGCCTCCGCTAAGCGCATGGTGAGGTCACGGTCGGCTAGGCTCGGCTCCGCATGGCCCGAGGGATGGTTGTGGACAAAGATGGTGGCGGCGGCATTATGGAAGAGGGCGCGCTTGACGACCTCACGGGGATAAACGACGGCACCGTCGATGGTCCCCTCGAAGAGCACCTCCTCGACCAGCAAGCGGTGACGGATATCCAGGAACAAACAGGCAAAGGCCTCGCGTGGGCGATCCCGGAAGGCGGCCAGCAAATAGCGGCGTGTCACGAGCGACGAGGCGAGCACCGTCTCCCGGCGCAACGTCTCACCTAAGTGCCGCCGCCCCATCTCCAGAATGGCGCGCACCATGGCATACTTAGCAGGCCCCAAGCCCTGCGTCTCGCAAAAGACCTGTTGATCTGCGGTGAGCAGTCCGCGCAGCCCCCCGAGTCGCCCGAGCACGGCGCGCGCTACGTCGACCGCGGTCTTGCCGCTTACGCCGGTCCTTAGGACGATAGCCAATAACTCGGCATCGGATAAGGCTTCGGGCCCGTATTGCAGCAAGCGCTCGCGCGGGCGTTCATCCACAGGCCAAGCGGAAATGGTCATAAGCGCTCCTTGCCGTTACCATAGCAGTAAGCAGGCGCGGGCGCCGTCCGGCAAATCGCCGGGCCTCCTCAGGACGCCGGGAGAACACCATGGAAAACACGCGGCAGCTGGCGGGCCGGCACGTATTACTCGGGGTCACCGGAGGCATTGCCGCCTACAAGGTGCCGGAGCTCGTGCGCCGACTGCGGGAGCGCGGGGCTGACGTGCGCGTCGTGCTCTCGCACAGCGCCTCGCAATTCGTCGCGCCCGGGGCGCTCGCCGCGCTCGGGACGCCGCCGCTTGTCGAGACCGCCGAGGGCATGCTCCATATCGACCTGGCGCGCTGGGCGGACGTCATCGTCATTGCTCCGGCCACCGCCCATGTGCTGGCGCGTCTTGCCCACGGTCTGGCAGATGATCTGCTCACTACGACCTGCCTCGCGAGCACGGCACCCATCTATCTCGCCCCGGCCATGAATCAGGCGATGTGGCAAAACGCCGCTACCCAGGACAATCGGGCCGCCCTGAGCGCCCGGGGATTGGCCTTCATCGGTCCGGCCGAGGGCGCACAGGCCTGTGGCGATACAGGGCCTGGGCGCATGGCCGAGGTGGCCGAGATCCTAGCCGCCCTCGAGGATCGTAGTCACGGCACGGCCCTACAGGGGGTGCGGGCGGTGGTGACCGCCGGACCGACCTATGAGCCCCTGGATGCGGCGCGTGGCGTGACCAATCGCAGTTCGGGAAAGATGGGCTATGCGATCGCCGCCGCCCTGGCAGAGCAGGGCGCCTCCGTGACGCTGGTCTCGGGGCCCACGTCGCTCGCCACACCCCACGGGGTCCGTAAGGTCCCGGTCCTGACCGCGCTCGATATGCACAGCGCGGTGTTGGCCCAGCGCGACCATATGCAGCTATTCGTGGGGGCAGCAGCAGTCGCCGACTACCGGCCGCAAACGGCTTTGCCGGCCAAGCTCAAAAAAAGCGGGGACACCCTGACTGTGACCTTCGTGCGCAATCCCGATATCCTGGCCGAGGTAGCCGCCCTTGCGCCCGCACCGTTTACCGTGGGGTTCGCCGCCGAGACCCACGATCTCGAGGCCTATGCGCGCGAAAAGCTCATGCGCAAAGGCCTAGACCTCATTGTCGCCAACCCGATCGATGAGCCAGGAACGGGCTTTGCAAGCGACCATAACCGCGTCACGCTCATCGACCGCGACGGCACATATCCCTGGGCATCGGCACCCAAAACCGAGATTGCCCGCCGTCTCGCGCTCGAGATCGGCCAACGCTTAGCGAGACGGAGTCACGCATGAACGAAGACACGGTGGATTTGAAGATTCTGGACCCGCGCTACGGCCGGGATTTTCCACTGCCTACCTACGCCACCCCCGGGTCAGCCGCGCTCGATTTACGTGCCTGTCTTAGTGAACCGCTCACACTTGTGCCGGACGCCTGCCAGATGATTCCCGCCGGGCTTGCCATACATCTGAAGAACCCGCGGCTCGCGGCTTTGATCCTGCCCCGCTCCGGCCTCGGCCATAAGGGCCTCATCCTCGGCAATTCGGTAGGCCTCATCGATTCCGACTATCAGGGCGAACTGCGCCTATCCTGCTGGAATCGCGGGACCGAGGATTTGACCATACACCCAGGTGACCGGATTGCGCAGCTGCTGATCGTGCCCATCGTGATCCCGCGTTTCGAGATCGTGGCCGAGTTCGCCGAAACGACCATCCGGGGCCGTGAAGGTTTCGGCCACTCCGGTAAAAATTGAACAGAACGACCCGTCTTAGACTAGCCAGGAGACCAATAAGTCATGGATGTCACCCCCTCTTCATCGCCACAACCCCCGTCCGGCCTGCCGCCGCGCGGGATCTTTAAATCCTACGATATCCGGGGAGTGGTCGATCAAGAACTAAACGCCGCCCACGTCCGCGCCATAGGACAGGCGATCGGCAGCGAAGCCCGGGACCGCAGCCAGTCTACGGTTGTAATCGCCCGCGACGGCCGCTTGTCCGGTCCCGCCCTGCTGGAGGCCCTGGGCCAAGGCTTGAACGAAAGCGGTTGCGAGGTCATCAATATCGGCCTGGTACCTACCCCACTTCTCTACTTCGCCACCACCGTGTTCGGGACCGGTTCCGGGGTAATGCTCACCGGGAGCCACAACCCCCCGCAATACAATGGCCTAAAGATCTTACTCGACGGAGAGACCCTGTCCGGGCCGCAGATCACAGGCCTTTATGAAAGACTGGTGGCCGGCCGGCTTGCCCGTGGCCATGGCGCCACGCGCGCCGCGGATGTGCGTGCGACCTATCTGGAGCGGGTCTTGAGCGACGTCCGCTTGGCGCGCCCCCTCAAAATCGTCATAGACTGCGGCAATGGTGCAACCGGGGAGATCGCGCCCACGCTCTTCAAGGCCTTGGGTTGTGAGGTCACGACGCTGTTTGGCGAGATCGACGGGCGTTTCCCCAACCATCACCCGGATCCAAGCCAGGTCGAGAATCTCAAAGATCTGCAGGAACGGGTCGTACGCGACGGCGCCGATGTCGGCCTTGCCTTCGACGGCGATGGTGATCGGCTTGCCGTGGTCGCACCTGACGGCGCCATCATCTGGCCGGACCGTCAGCTCATCCTGTTTGCTCGGGACGTTCTGTCCCGGCATCCGGGCGGCAAGATCCTCTATGACGTCAAATGCTCGCGAGCCTTGGATGCGGCCATCCGGGAGGCGGGTGGACAGCCTCTCATGTGGAAAACCGGCCATTCCTTCATCAAGGCGCGGCTGCGGCAAGGCGACATCCTGCTCGCAGGCGAGATGAGCGGGCACATATTCTTCAAGGAACGTTGGACAGGCTTCGATGACGGCCTCTATGCCGGCGCCCGCCTTCTTGAGTTGCTCACGAAAAACCCGCAACCGCCGGCCCAGATATTCGCTGCGCTGCCCAACACGGTGAACACCCCGGAGATCCAGATCCCGCTTAGCGAGAGCCCCCACGCCGTGGTGGATCTGCTCGTCAAGGCCGCCCGCTTCCCCGACGCCCAGGTGACGACCATAGACGGCCTGCGGGTGGACTTTCCTGACGGGTTCGGTCTCGTGCGGGCCTCCAACACGACACCGACCCTCGTGTTGCGCTTCGAAGGGACCAGCGCGACGGCCCTGACCCGTATCGAGAGCCGGTTCCGGGAGCTTGTGCGGGCGGTGCGGCCACAACTCGCGGATTGGACGACGCACAAAGACGTGTAATTATTCCCAGAGAATTTACGGGTCGGCGGGCGCCTGTGGGTTGTCATAGGAAGCGATTCGCGCGATCCTTTAGGGTCTATAAACATCAGTCCGACCTGACACGAGGAGATATAACACCATGCGCCGATTCCTGATGGGGGCCGCCTTCGCCCTGGCTTCCGCTGGCCCCTGCTATGCGCACAACCCCTTGAACGCGATCCAGGGCCCGCGGATCGACCTTGATAAGACGGTAATCAAGGTCCCGCTCGCCAAGGGCGTCTCCCCCAAGGATGCGCTGCAGGCCATGAAGATCGAGGCGGACACCGTCAACATGAAGTATGTAGGCGACCTCCCGCTCTCGAAGCAGCTGAAGAACATGGGGATCAAGTCCGGCCTCCTGACAGTCTACGAGTTCTGCAGCCCGCCGATCGCGCACCTCATGGTGGATGCCGACCCGGCCTTCGCCGCATACCTGCCCTGCCGGATCACGATGGTGGCGGCACACGGGCGTGTGTGGCTTGAGATGCTGAACCTAAACATGATCATCGACGGCTCCCACCTGAGCGGTAAACTACGTACCCAGGCCTTGCGCGTGCGCAACGACCTCGACTCGATCCTGTGGGCTGGCGCCAAGGGCAACTGGTAGCCGGCGCCCGAAGGACAGCGGGCGCCGCCGCGCTCGCAGTCCTTCTCGGGGCTTGGCCACACATCGGGCTTGCGCATTCGGCCGGCGTCGTCTTTCAAATAAGCGCACGCTCGCCCGTGACCTGGAAGGTTGCGGTTCACAACGTTCATAACCTCGAACAGGCCCTGAAACCCCATGAGCCGCACATCGAGATCGTCGTCTTTGGGCCGGCCATCCCCATGCTCGCACGACAATCCCCCGTCGCACCCGCCCTTAGGGCCCTGCACCGGTCCGGCGTCACCATCGCAACCTGCGCGCGCGGCGCGCACCGGCGGGGATTTACGGCAGCCACGCTCTTGCCTTTCGTACACTTCATACCGTCCGGGATCGCCGAAATCGTGCGCCTCGAGCGCGCCGGCTGGGCCTACGTGCGCCCCTGACTGAGATCTCAGGCGGCCGCCCGGGCACCTTCGAACCGTATGAGGACCTTGGTGTAGCCATCGACCCGCTGATCAAACTTCTCGTAGGCCGCAGGGACCTCGTCGATTTTGATGCGATGGCTCACGATCTTGCTCGGTTTGACCCGCCCCATGATTATCAAATCGCGCAGATACTCATTATAAAGCTTGACCGGGCACTGGCCCATACCGACGGTAACGGACTTGTCGAACAGTTCGGCCATGGGCAATGCAAAAACTCCCTGCTTCGCCTGGTCGGTCCGCGCCCCCGGATCGGGCGCCAAATAGACACCCACAATACCCAGGTGCCCGGCAGGGTTCACAAGCCGCACCATATTGTCTAGTACCTGCGTCGGCTTCTCACGCGCATAATCCTTGTCATCCCGGGCCTGGTAGCCGACCGCATCTATGACGCATTCCACGCCCTTCAATTTTTCCTCACCGGGCCGCAACCGTTCGCGTAAGGCTGCATGTTTCGCCCGCCACGCGAAGATCTGCTGAACAGGATCGCCGTGGCTTGCGTTGATGGGCGTCGCACCAAGCTCCTTCGCCTTCTGGAGACGCTCGGCCACAAAATCGACCACATAGATCTCGGCGGCGCCCTTGATGAGTGAGCTTAAGGCCGCCATGAGGCCGACGGGGCCTGCTCCAAAGATCGCAACGCTCTTGCCGGGCCCGACCTGGGCCAGTTCCGTCCCGTAGAAACCGGTGGGGAAGACGTCTGCGAGCAAGATGAAATCATCCTCCCACTCATCAAAAGGCTTGCCCGGTAACTTCAAGCAGTTGAAGTCGGCATTGGGCACAAGTACATATTCGGCCTGGCCGCCACCGTAGGGTCCCATACCCGCATATCCATAGGCCGCATGGGGACCATGCTCGTTCATGGTAAGACACATATTGGTGAAGCCGCGGTGACAGTTGTAGCAATAGCCGCACGCGATATTGAACGGAAGAACGACGCGATCCCCAGGCTTAATGCTCGTGACGGCAGCGCCCACCCGCTCGATTATGCCCATGATCTCGTGGCCCACGGTGTGCCCGGCCGGCAGGGCCGTACGTCCCTCGTACATATGCAGATCGCTGCCACAGATTGCCGATGTCGTCACACGCAGTACGGCATCCTTGGGTCCGGCCAGGCTCGGTTCTTTCTGATCTGCCACCCGCATCCGGTTTTCTCCTTCGTATATTACGGCCTTCATGAGCGCACCTCCGCACTGTTGGGGGACTTGCCGGGCTGCGGTCGCCCATTGGGCGGTCCTGCAGCACTTGCCCCTCCAGAGACCACCGGGTTTTCGTGAAGTTCGTGTCTATCCGACAGTGGCCGCAGGCCGGTCTGCACGCCGCACCGGTCGCGCACGGCTCGCACATGCGTCATTTTTTAGCGAGAATGGATGGGTCCGTGCGGACCCTGTGGTGCTGTGCCGGGGGATGGGTATCGCTTTCTTGCCATGCTACGCTGTCGTTCACGCGCGTGGCGGCCGCAGGCCTTGCCGTACGCGCGATCTCGATCAGGTCTTCGGCAGTGTGACGCCTTGTTGGCCCTGGTACTTGCCCCCGCGGTCTTTGTACGATACCTCGCAAGGCTCATCAGCCTCGAAGAAGATCACTTGCGCGACCCCCTCGTTCGCATAGATCTTGGCGGGCAAGGGCGAGGTATTGGAGAACTCGAGCGTAACATGACCCTCCCACTCCGGTTCGAAGGGTGTCACGTTGACGATGATGCCGCACCGGGCGTAGGTCGAATTGTGCACAACCAGACCATTGGCGAGAAAATTGTGCAAGCCTGGGACCTCGATGTCGTACACAGGGGCCGTGCCCGCGGCTGTAATGGCGGCGATGCGATCCCAGACGATCGAACCGGTACCGTCAGGCCCGGTGTTCCCATTGACGCATAATGCGCCGCGACAGGCGTCCGCAGACGGCACTGCATAAAGCCGCACCACGGTCGCCGCACCGGTCATCCGGCTCGCGTGGCCCAAGCGCATCGCCAAATGCCGAACGTCTTCGAGCAGCGCGCGCGGGCCCTGGATCTCGCAAGCCTCTCCGAGAACCGCCGCCACGAAGCGTGCGACATCCGAGCGCACGGCCCGAAATACAGCGGGCGGAACCTCCGCGGCGCCCCCGCACAAGGCCTGATCGCGGACCCAGCGCCCCAGGCGCTCCGGCGCCCCTAGACGTTCCCGGCCAAAAAACGGGACTGCACCGGCGGCCGCCAGACGATCGCCCACGGCCAGATCAGACAAGGCTACGTAGCCCTTGGGCGTCAAAAACGGGTGCTGGGCCGTCGCGGTAAGCGCCATGCCGGTCTCGGTTACGAGGCGCCAGACCGGTTTCACACCGTGGGCGGCAAGCGCCGACACCGACGCGCGCTGCCAACCGCCGGGTGCCAAAGCCGCGGTACGGCGCTTGGAGGTCCACGCCGCTATGGGTATGTAGGCACCGCTATCGGCATCGAGGACGCGCGTATCGCCCGTCACACATTTGCCGAGGCAAATCGTCAGTATGTTGCGTGGTATCCGGAAATATTCGACGGTCCGGGCAAGCGCGAAGGAATTGGGCGGGATGATGCAGACGTCACCGCGAAAATCCACGAAGCTATTGGCATCAAAGTTCTTGGGATCGACGATGGCCGAGTTGATGTTCGTAAATATCTTGAATTCATTCGAACAGCGAATGTCGTAGCCATAACTGGATGTCCCGAAGGACACGAGGCGTTCGCCGTTGCGTGACTTGACCTGGCCGGGCTCAAACGGCTCAATCATGCCGTGATCCCGCGCCATGCGCCGAATCCACTTATCTGATTTTATGCTCATGTCTGTCCCGGCGGGGCCGGTCTCCTCCCACGAAACCGCACGCCGGTGTCAGGTATTTTGGATGACGATGTTTGGGAAGCTCGCGCTGAAATCTTTCTTCATGAGCGAAAGCCGCGCCGCTACGCGCCGGGCGATTTCCCGATAGATCTGCGCGACCCGCCCTTCCGGGTCCGCTACCACGGTCGGCCGCCCGCCGTCGGCATCCTCGCGGATGCGCAGATCCAGGGGCAAGGCGCCCAGGAAATCGACATCGTACTGCTCTGACATCCTAAGACCGCCGCCCGCCCCAAAGATGTGCTCCTCGTGGCCGCACTGGCTACAGATATGGGTACTCATATTCTCGATGATGCCGATGACCGGAATCTCGACCTTCTCGAACATTTTAAGCCCTTTGCGGGCATCCAAAAGAGCAATATCCTGCGGCGTGGTAACAATGACCGCGCCGGTCACGGGGACCTTCTGGGCCAGAGTCAGCTGGATGTCGCCGGTACCCGGGGGTAGATCGACGACGAGGTAATCGAGATCCTGCCAATTGGTATCGCGCAACAACTGCTCGAGCGCCTGGGTCACCATAGGTCCCCGCCATATCATCGGCGTTTCCTCGTCGACGAGATAACCAATCGACATGGACTGGAGATGATAGCTGGACACGGGCTCCATGCGCCGCCCATCCTTAGATTCGGGCTTGGCATGGGTGCCCAGCATACGCGGCTGGCTCGGCCCATAGATATCGGCATCCAGGATCCCCACGCGCGCGCCCTCGACCGACAAGGCCAGGGCCAGGTTGACGGCCGTGGTCGATTTGCCCACGCCGCCCTTACCTGAGGCCACCGCTATGATGTTCTTTACACCGGCGATCGGTTTAACCCCCTTTTGCACGCCATGGGTTACGATGCGCGAGTCGACCGTCACGGTCGCTGTCGTCACGCCCTTGATCGCCAGCACCTTATCCCGCAGGCGCGCGGCCAAGGCATCCTTTACGCCCTGCGCCGGATAGCCTAGCACCACCTCGACGGATACCGCGCCTGCATGGATCTTGATGCCCTTCACGGCCTTTGCGGTGACGAGGTCCTGCTCCAAATACGGATCTATGACCTCCTTCAAGGCGGTTTCGACCTGAAGCTGGGAGACTTCCGTCATACGTTCTTTCTCCTCAAAAAAGCCTGAGCGAATCGCTTAGTTTATGGCCGATATCGTACACCGTGAGGCGTGAAACCGGAACGGGGCCCGCGTAAGCGCTTGGAAAACCACGGGCCGAGCCCATGCACCTGGGGACACGCCGCCGCAAAGCCTGTCCCATCGCGCGCGACCGCCTGCAAGCCCAAGTGGTCGCCGGCCGGCCCCCGGCTGGCTTGGCCACAGGTCGCCAACCTGTTACCTTTCGCTTCTTCGAGGAAACCCGCATGCCAAACGACCGCAAGATCCTAGTGACGAGTGCGCTACCTTATGCCAATGGTCCCATCCATCTGGGTCACCTCGTCGAATACATTCAGACCGACATCTATGTACGTTATCAGCGCCTATGCGGTCGCGTCTGCTATTACCTGTGCGCCGATGACACGCATGGTACGCCGATCATGCTGAAGGCCCAGGCCGAGGGGATCACGCCCGAGGAGTTGATCGCGCGGGTGGGCACTGAACATCTGCGGGATTTCACCGATTTCGGAATATCCTTTGACCGCTTCGGCTCCACGCACAGCCCAGAGAACCGCCAACTGGCCGAGCACTTCTACGAGCGACTCAAGGCCGGCGGCCACATCGCGGTACGCGCGATAGAACAGGCCTACGATCCGGTTAAAGAGATGTTCCTGCCGGACCGGTTCATACGCGGCGAATGCCCGCGCTGCCACGCACAAGACCAGTACGGCGACTCGTGCGAGGCCTGCGGTGCGACCTATGCCCCAACCGAACTGATTCACCCGGTCTCCGCCTTGAGCGGCGCCGCACCCGTCACCAAGAGCTCCGAGCACTACTTCGTCACCCTACGCCACTTCACGGACACGCTGAGGGCCTATACGCAAAGCGGCGCCCTGTCGGAGGAGGCAGGCCACAAGCTCGATGAATGGCTTACCGAAGGCCTAAGCGACTGGGATATAAGCCGCGACGCACCCTACTTTGGCTTTCCTATTCCCGGGGCCCATGAGAAGTACTTCTATGTGTGGCTGGACGCCCCGGTCGGCTACATAGCCACCTTCTGGCAGTTGCGCCAAACCCTGGCAAACCGGGCTCTCGATCTCGCCTCTTTGCGCCGCGAATGGGCGGAGTATGAGGTCCGGCACTTTATCGGTAAGGATATCCTGAACTTTCACGGGCTCTTTTGGCCCGCCATGTTGAAGGCTGCGGATTTTGCGCCCCCGCAGGGGATCCACGTGCACGGCTTCCTTACCATAAACGGCAAAAAGATGTCGAAGTCGCGGGGCACCTTCATCACCGCCCGACAATATCTCGACTGCCTGCCCGCGGAATATCTGCGCTATTATTTCGCCGCCAAGATCAATGGCAGCATAGAAGACATCGATCTAAACCTCGCCGACTTTCGGGCGCGGATCAACTCAGACCTGGTCGGAAAGTTTGTCAATATCGCGAGCCGGACAGCCCAACTCCTCACGAAACACCTCGGGTCGGAGCTCGCCCCCAGTCTGCCCGACGCCACGCTCTATACGGAGTTTCTGGCGGCCGGCGACACCATACGCGCCTGTTACGAGGCGCGCGACTTCGCGCGCGCGATCAAGACCACGATGGACCTCGCCGACCGCGCCAACCGCTACGTGGATGAGACCAAGCCCTGGGAGATTGCGCGCGCCGCCGGGCGCCATAGCGAGCTCCAGATGGTCTGCACCCAGGCCCTGAACCTGTTCCGGGTGCTCACGGGCTACCTAAAGCCCGTACTGCCGGAAACGGCCGCCAAGGTCGAGGCCTTTTTGGGGGGGCCGGCGCTCAATTTCGAGAATATCAAGACCCCGTGGCTTGGCCACACCATACGGCCCTATACCCACCTCATGCGCCGTATCGAGGCCGCCGATCTGGCCGCCATCGCCGGTGAGAGTCTCGCGACCCCAGAAGCGCCTCCCGCGCCGGCCAAAGCCGTGCCGGATAAGCCCGGTAAGCCAGCCACGGGCCCGGCGGAGGGGATCTCCGCCGAGGAGTTTGCCCGCGTCGATCTGCGCGCCGCCCGGGTCATTGCCGCCGACTACGTGGAGGGCGCCGATAAACTGTTGAAGCTCACACTCGATCTGAACGAGGGACGTACCCGCACCGTCTTCGCTGGGATCCGTCATGCCTACGCGCCGGCGGATCTGGTCGGGCGTCTGGTAGTCTGCGTGGCAAACCTAAAGCCGCGCACGATGCGCTTTGGCGTATCCGAGGGCATGGTGCTTGCCGCCTCGGACGATGCCGATCTGGTGCTGGTGCACCCGGGTGAAGGCGCCCGCCCGGGCATGAAAATCCGCTAAAGACGCGGCCCGCGCCGTGGCGGCGGACCGCCCGGTCCGAGAGGGTTCATGGATCTCATCCTTTTAAGCGGCGGTATCGAGAGCACGACCTTACTCTATGAGCGCCGAGCCGCGGGGGCGGCACAGGCGCTGTTCGTCGATTATGGGCAGCGCGCGGCAGCGCGCGAGCGGGCGACCGTACAGGCGCTGTGCGCGAAAACGGGCACGGCCCTTACCATAGCCCCTCTGCAGCACCTGCGCGCGGCGCTTACAGACCGTAGCACCTGGCAACCCCATATCCCGGCCCCGGCACGCAACCTCTTGATCATAAGCCTCGCCGCCAATTACGCCTTGGTGGCCGGGGGCACTCAGATCTTCCTCGGGGTGCAACGCGACGACCGCCGACACCGGGAAGCGGGCGGCGACTTTCTCGCGGCACTGGCCGCGACCCTGGCGACATTCGGACTGGGCCTCGCAACCCCTTACCAGGATCTGAGCAAGACCGCCGTCATCGCGCGCGGCCTTGCGCTGGGCGTAGACTACGACGAGACCTACAGCTGCCTCCTGGGCCGGCCGCGGCCCTGCGGCCAGTGCCCTCAGTGTGCGGCCCGCAACGAAGCCCTCGCCGCGCTCGCCAGGCCACCACCCCCTTAAGGCCCCCGATCCCGGCACCACACATTCGCGCCGCCAGCGATGCGCTTGCGACAGCGCCGTAAGCGGGGCAGACTAAAAAGACCATGTCTCAACACCCAAAACCTGGGCTTGCAGCCCTCATGGCCGTATTGCCCCAAACCCAATGCGGCCGCTGCGGCTTTGCCGGATGCCGCCCCTACGCGCGCGCGCTCCGAGAGGGGCAGGTTGCCTCCAACCGCTGCCCGCCCGGCGGCGACTACACGCGTCTCGCGCTGGCGCACCTGCTTGGGCATGCAGCGCTCGACCCAGACCGCGACCGGCCCCCCGAAGGCCGCCTGCGCGTGACGATCGATCCGCACCGATGCATCGGTTGCGCCCGGTGCCTACCGGCCTGTCCGGTGGATGCCATCGTCGGCGCCCCCGGACAACTGCACGCGGTCATCGCGTCGGCATGTACGGGCTGCGGGCTCTGTCTACCGCCCTGTCCCGCCGACTGTTTTGTCCTAAGCCCGGCCCCTACCGCGTCCGAGGGTCCCTGGCGCGAACGGACCCTTACGGAGGCCCGGGCAGCCCGCCAACGGACCGCCCGCAAGCAGCGTCGGCAGGCCGCCCCCCGCGGCGAACGGCCAGCCCTTGCCCGGGACCGCATGCGCCGTGAGATCCGCGAGGCCATACAGCGCGTGGCAGACAAGCGCGGGTGGCAAACGGCCGTGCGGCCCCGTAGAATAAGCGGTGACTAATAGAGTCATCGCCGTAACGAGGACCGCATGTCAGGACATTATCCTTTTGGGGGCAGGGCCAACCGCGTCAGTGCGTTCGCCTTTTTCGAAAAAAACCAGCTTAGCCTGGATCTCCAGGAACGTTACTACAAGTGGTGGTACGATCTCGCCAAGAGATTCGTCGAGCAAGACCCGGACCTGCGGGTGACCCGGGCCGTAGATTTCAAGCACTACCCGTACGGTCAACACGCCGAGCGCAATTTTCATCTGCACGATTACAAGTGGGCTACGGCACTCGCCGATCTCGGCGCCTTCATAGCGAACGTGATTTTTCCAAAACTTAGCGAAGACGCCCGGCATACGATCGATCATGATCACGATCAGATGTTAAAGACGCTGCTCGCCGAACGTGCGCAGGCGCCGCGTGAGGCACCCCCCGACGTTGGCCGCTACCGGCACGTCTAGGAGGGCCCGACTCTCGGCGGCCGGCTGCGAGCAGGTCTTTGCGCGGCTGGCCGCCGGGAACCCGCATCCCACGACGGAGTTGTGCTACGGCAACGCGTTTCAGTTACTGATCGCCGTGATCCTGTCGGCACAGTCGACCGACCGAGCCGTCAATAAAGCGACCCGCACCCTGTTTGCCGTGGCGCCCGATGCGCAGGCCATGCTTGCGCTCGGCGAAGAGGTCCTGAAGGCACACATCAATACGATCGGGCTATACAACACCAAGGCCCGGCAGATCATGCAGACCTGCACGCTACTCCTACGCGATCACGGGGGCGCCGTTCCCGCTGACCGCGCCGCGCTCGAGAGTTTACCGGGGGTGGGACGCAAGACGGCGAACGTGGTCTTGAACACAGCCTTTGGTGTCCCCACAATCGCTGTGGACACGCATATCTTTCGCGTTGCCAACCGCTTGGGACTTGCCCCCGGGGGCACGGTAAGGGCCGTAGAAGAGGGACTGCTACGGCGTGTGCCGGAGCGCTTCCGGGCCAATGCCCATCACTGGCTGATCCTGCATGGCCGCTACGTGTGCAAGGCCCGCGCGCCGGCGTGCGACCGCTGCGTTCTCTTTGATTTATGCCCTTATCCAGATAAAGTAGGCGTATGGACAGCATCAGGGTCGCCACAGGGCTCGGGCGCGGCCCGCGCGCCCAACCAGAAATTGCCGCGACGGCGGTCGCCCGGGCGCTCGACCGGGCGGGGATAAGCGGCGCACGCTCGGTCATACTCTTCCTAAGTCACCACTTCGCAGACGACCCCAAACCCGCCTTGCGTGCGGCCGCGCGGACCGCCGGTTGCACGCAGATCGCCGGCTGTACGGCCGCCGGACTCCTCACCGAGGAGGAATGGATGCTCGATGTCCCGGCGGCTGCAGCCATGGTAGTGGGCGGCGACGGCTTCCTCGACTCCGTGGTCAGGAAAAATGACGAGGATGCGGTCATGAGCCTGACCGCCCCGGGGAATCTAGCGGCCGACTGGCTCGACGCCAACTATCGGCGGATCGGTCTCGTGGCCGGCGATGCCGTGGGCCGCGGGCCGTTTCGCGTATGGTCGGGCGGTCAGATCCGGCGCGAAGGCTACGCCGAGGTGGCGGTGCGCGGCGTGCAATCGAGCCTAGCGGCCTCTCAAGGGGTACGCGCCCTCACGTCCCCCATAGAGGTGGCCGAGGTCCACGATTACGACGTCCTGAAACTCGGCCACTACCCAGCCTTGAACGTCCTGGTCCAAGCGTTGCCCATCGGCGTGCGCGAGATGGACCGGATTCCGCTTCATCTGATCATGGGCGGGGTGACGTTCGGAGATCCCGCCACCGCGATCAAGGACGGGCGTTATCGGCTGAACCATATCGTGGCGGCCAATATGAGCGACCAGTCCATCACCTTTGCGCAGCGCCTAAGCCGCGGAGAGCGGCTGTTTTGGGCGATGCGCGATACCCTGGCCGCGGAACGCGACATGCGCGCCACGATCGATCGCGCGGCGCTCGCCCTGAAGGCCCCGCCGCACTTTGCCTTATTGTTCCCTTGTATTGGCCGCGGCCCCCATTTCTATGGCAACACCGACCGAGATCTCGATCTCCTAAAGCATCGCTTCCCGGGTCTCCCGATCCTGGGCGCCTACGGAAATGGGGAGATCGGTCCGCTAGACGAGGCCAATCATCTCTACCAGTACTCCGCCGTGCTGGGACTATTTCGCGGCACCGGCACCAGGGGGCGTTGATGTGGTCCACCGACCGGGCGACCCTGCGCCAGGTGTTCTATCGCGCCTGGCGTCATTTCCAGGAGCAGACGCCGCTCGACGGGGTCGAGGCGCTGATTGTCGAGGCTTTGGTGGCTCATCCGGAATACCAGCCCCTGTTTGAGCAAGAAGGTGGCAACGGAACGGCGGATCCCACCGCCACCCCGCACATGAATCCCTTTTTACATCTCGGCCTGCACATTGCACTGGCCGAGCAGATCGCCACGGATCGCCCAGCCGGGGTCGCCGCGCAATGGCACCGCCTGCAAGGTGCCGTCGGGGACACCCATGCCGCGCGCCATATGATGATGGAGTGCCTGGAAGAGACGCTTTGGGACGCCCAGGGCGCCGGCACCATGCCCGACGAAGCCTGCTATCTGGAGCGACTAAAGGCGCTACCCCGACCCACCCCAAACCGCGCCTCTAAATTAAACGAACCACCCCTTGCAAAGTGACGACGGCGCGTGTACATAAAGGGTATGACAAGGGCCGTGAGTCGCTTGGACGACAACTGTAAACGACGCAGAATACGTAAAGAGCGCGCGGGGCTTGAAGCCCCGCTTTTTTGTGCATGCAAAACGCCTTTGATAACTGATCCATAGGAGCTATCCGTGACCCCAGAGATCGACAAGACCGATAACGAACCCCCCGAACGAAGCTTCCTCTCGCGCCTCGATGCGGCCTGGGGGGAAGCATGCTGAACGCTGTCAATGCCGTTATGGACGCCCACTTCCTGACCCCCGCTCGGGCCCGTCAAGATATCGGCGATCTGGATAGCCGGCGCCGGATCGAGCCCCAGGGACGCTACCTCGTTTCAGGCAAATACCGTCTATTGCCCTTCGATAAGAGCGCCAAACCCTACTTCGATGACGCCGTGGCCCGCCTCGGTGTCGCCTTATCCGATTACAGCTTTGCCAACAACGTGATATGGCTGTATCAGGCGAGCGGCTTTTATCAGATCATCGAGGGGTGCTTCTGCCTCTTCGGTCTGTCGGGCAACGGTCTTACTATGCTGCTACCTCCTCTGGGCGAGCCACAACGCCAGAAGCGGGCGTTGAGGACCTGCCTGCGCATCATGGACCAGTACAATCCGTCGCCTTATCAGGCGCGCTTGGACTTCGTGTACAAGGAATTCCTTCAGGTCCTCGACCGCGGCGACGACGGCGCCCCGGTCATAGACGGCGAGCCTTGGCACGTCGAAGTGACCAATCCGGACTACATCTACCGCACCTCGGATCTGATCGAATTGCGCGGAAATGCCTTCAAGACCAAGCGCAACGAGATCAACCAATTCCGGCGGGCCTACCCCAATCACACGCTGGTGCGGTTCTCCGCGGAGCATAGGGACGCGGCACGCAGTCTCGTGAACACCTGGACCGAGAACCGGATCCGGGCCTTGCCGGAAGGCTCGCTCGAGGACTTTCTGTATAATCTGGAACTGGAACGCAAGGCCATCAACCGTACCATTGCCCTATACGAGGAACTCGGACTGGAGGGGCTTTGCTTGTTCATCGATGGGACCCTCGAGGGCTTCACGTTCGGGGAACGACTCACGCCGGATGTGGCAAACGTCTTGATTGAAAAGACGAATTTTCATATCCAAGGGGCGGCGCAATACCTCTTCCGGGAATTCACTAAGGTCTTTGCCGAGTCCACCTACATTAACGTGGGCGATGACCTCGGGTTCGAAAACCTGCGCCGCGTCAAGATGAGCTACCGCCCAGCGATGTTCGGGGAGAAGGTCATTCTGCACCGGCGGGTACCGGCAGAGGGGCGTTGAGGCAAGCAAGCGTGGCCGACCTCGAGGGTCTGCTCGCCCTCGAGCGGCGCTGCTTTGCAGGCAACGAGGGACTCTTCAACCGCCGCCAGGTCCGCTACCTCCTCACGAGCCCCCGCGCCGCTTGGCTCGTAGCCGGCGACTTCGCGGGGGCCGCTTGTTGCTTACGTGCCGGCAACGGGCGCCAGCGGTGGGGGCGCTTGTATTCGCTGGCGGTCGATCCCGCCTGCCGCAAGCAGGGCATCGCCCGTGCGCTCCTGGATGCCTCCTTCTCCTGGTTTCGCGCCCAGGACATCGGACTCGTGCGAGCCGAGGTCAAGGCAGACAATACAGCCGCGCGAACCCTCTACGCGGCCATGGGCTTTAGCGAGGCCGGCCGGATCGTGGACTACTACGGGGCGGGGGAAACGGCGGTCAAGCTAATTCGCCGGCTCTAGGGTGCCGCATACAGCGGTAAGCGCAGGAAGAAGTGCGAGCCGCCTGCATCACGCGACTCATAACCGACCGAGCCACCGTGCTTTTCGGCAATCACGCGGGCCAGGTAGAGACCCCGGGGGGCCGTTATCCCGAAATCCGCAAGACGCGGCTCCGCATCAAAGAGCCCCCGGCGCGCCTCGGCCGGCAGGGCCGTGCCGCAATCCCTTACCGAAATGATCGCGTAGCCTGCCTCCGTAGCCACCGCGATCTCAACGGTCGTGTGCGCGGGCGCAAGGTGAATGGCCGTGACGATGAGATGACTCAAGGCCCGCAACAAAAGCGGCCGGTCCCCCTGCGCGACGCAAGCGCTGGAGCAGGGATCGGCGGCAAGCCGTACCTCGCGGGCGGCTGCATACTCGGCATCGGCTGCGGCCGCGTCAGCGGCGAGTTGGGGTAAAAGGACAGGGAGCGGTGCCCACTTCGTCGTGGCAATCTCGTTATTATCAACATCGAGCAAGTCGCGAACCGTGCGCGCCAAACGATCGAGGTTGCTCTTGGCCATGCGCAGGAGACGCGGGCCGTCACCCGTAAGGCGGTTTCCCGCAACCTCAGTCAAAAGGCCAAGCGACCCAAGCGCTGCCGTAAGCGGGGTCTTGAGCTCGTGGCTCAAAGCGGCCACGAGCTCGCTCTTGAGGCGGTCGCCGCGCTTGCGCGCGCTCACATCACGCGTTACCGCCACGAACTGCCGCTCCGCGCCCACGGTCATGGCGCTCAGTCCGAGTTCCATCGGGAACACGGTGCCATCGTGGCGCAGGCCGTTGACCTCGAGACCATGACCACTCAAGGTCCGGCTCGGCTGGCGCGCTTCATTCTCCAGGAAGCGTGTGTACTCGGAGCGCTCGGCCGGGGGGACGAGGTGGGAGAAATGACAACCGACGAGATCCTCCTCCCGATAACCAAAGATGCGCAACGCCTCGCGATTCAAGGAGCGCAGCGTGCCGCGCTCATCGAGCGTGACGATCCCCTCGTCAACATGTTCGAGCACGGCCCGAATATAGCTTTCGCGTTGCTGCAACTCCGCCGCCGTCTGGGATCGCACCGCAATCTCCCGCGTCAGGGCCGCATTCAAGCGGTGGATGGCGCCCTTCTCGCCCTCGAGACGCACGATCAAGTCCTGATTCTCAAAGCGCAGACGCAAAGACGCGGCAATGGTGCCTTCGATACGCCGAGTGGTGAGCAACATCACGGCCATGAAAACGAGGGCCACGAACCCCATGGCGTGGTGGATAGCCCCGGGCAACAGAAAAAGACGCAGGGCGAGCGGCCCTAGGATAGGGGCCACAAAGGCCAGGGCGACCGGAAAGAGTGCGGCAAAACTTACGACCGCGCCCACAGTCATGGTGGTCAGCATGAAGAACAAGAATATCTGGGGGAGCAGGCCCGCGGGAAACAGAATCAGTGCCGCCAAACCCCAGCCAATGCCTGCGAGGAGGGTCGCTACCGTGTAGTAGCGGCCCCAGGCCCGATCATCGTGGGCCGCAGGGGCTGCGCGATAATGGGCCGTCAGCCGGTAGCGCCCGAGCGTAATGACGAGCATCGCCAATGCCCACACGCCGACCCATACCCGAGGCACGGCGTGCCACTCCATGGTGGCTAAAAGCGCGGCATTGATCGCCGTTACGGCCAAGCCCGGCGGCAGATTCTCGTACAAGAGCCGCAGTTGCTCGTGATAGAGACCCGCCTCCTCTCCGGCACCCGGCGCTACCCTCGCCGCGGGGCCCGCTACCTCTTCCGCAATCACCCTTACCCCCTGCCGAATCCTTCTCCCGAGGAATTCTGCAAGGGGTGTGCCAAAATGGCCCTAGCTCCGCCGTTTCTGGAGGCGGGCCGCCGTCCGTAGTCGTAGGGCCGTCAAACGGATAAAACCGGTTGCGTCGGCCTGGTTGTAACGTCCCCCATCGTCTTCGAAGGTCGCGATACCGGGGTCGAATAGGGAATCGTGGGCCGAGTCGCGGCCCACCACCGTCACTTGTCCCTTGAAAAGTTTGACACGCACGCGCCCATTGACGGTTTCCTGCGAACTGTCGATGAGCTGCTGTATGAGCTTACGTTCGGGACTCCACCAGTAACCGTTATAGATCAAGGCCGCGTAACGCGGCATCAGATCGTCCTTGAGGTGTGCGACCTCGCGATCCAGGGTCAGAGATTCGATGGCACGGTGGGCCTTGAGGAGTATCGTCCCCCCCGGCGTCTCGTAACAACCCCGCGACTTGATACCGACGTAGCGGTTTTCCACGAGATCGAGGCGTCCGATGCCATGGCGTCCGCCCACCTCATTCAGTCGTCCCAAGACCTGGGCCGGCGTCAGGGGGGTGCCGTCGATCGCCGTCACATCACCGCGTGTATACGTCAGTTCCAGCCACTCCGGCTGATCGGGTGCGTCCTCGGGCGCCCGCGTCCAGCGCCACATCGAGGCTTCGGGCTCGCGTCCGGGGTCCTCAAGCGGCCCCCCCTCGTAGGAGATATGGAGCAAGTTCGCATCCATCGAGTAAGGAGAGGCGCCCTGGCGCTTGTGCTCGACGGCAATCCCATGGCTTGCTGCATAGGCGAGCAGCCGTTCGCGTGAGTTGAGATCCCATTCTCGCCACGGGGCAATCACCTGGATATCGGGGTTCAACGCGAAGTAACCAAGCTCGAAACGCACCTGATCGTTGCCCTTGCCGGTGGCTCCATGAGCCACGGCATCCGCGCCCGTCTCGCGAGCGATCTCGATCTGGCGCTTGGCGATCAGGGGACGCGCGATCGATGTGCCGAGTAGGTACTCGCCTTCGTAGAGCGCGTTGGCGCGAAACATCGGGAACACGAAATCCCGCGCAAACTCCTCCCTCAAGTCGTCGATATAGATCTCCCGGACGCCGGCCTTTTGGGCCTTAATGCGCGCCGGTTCGAGCTCTTCACCCTGACCAATGTCGGCGGTGAACGTCACGACTTCACAACCGTAGCGCTCGCCCAGCCACTTCAGAATAACCGAAGTGTCGAGGCCGCCCGAATACGCCAACACTACCTTCTTTATATCCGTCACTGCTAAACCTCCCTATCCCGGGACGCGCGCGGTCCGGCGTAGCCGCGCCAAGAGGCGCCGCGCCAGATCCCCAAAAAGTTCGGTCTGGGTCGGGTGCGGATGTATGGCACCCCCGACCTGCTCCAGGGTGAGCTCGGCGCTTACCATCAGCACAGCCGCACCAATCAGGGTATCGGCATGATCGGCGAGAAAATGGACCCCGACTATACGATGACTGACCTTGTCCGCCACCATCTTGATGAAACCGTCCGTCTCGCCCGTAATCATGGCCTTGGCATCTATCGAGAACGGCACCTTGATCTCGGCGGGATCATAGCCCTTGGCGCGGGCCTGGTCGGCAGACAATCCCACGAATGCCGCCTGCGGACGCGTGAAGATGACCCCGCAATCCTTGCTTTCCTCGTAGGCCGCCGGATGCCCCAAGAGCGTCTGTGCGGCCACCCGCCCCTGATGACCGGCGGTATGCGCAAGCATGTAGCCGCCGATGACATCACCCACGGCAAAGATATGAGGGACATTGGTCCGGCATTGGGCATCCACCTTGATGGCACCGCGATCCGTAGCCACCCCGGCCCGGGCAAGCCCCAGGGAGCCAGTGACTGGGCGCTTGCCGGTGGCAACGAGCACGTAGTCGGCGGAGACGGCGTGCTCTTCGTTATCCTTGGCATAAGTGACCTTGACGGCGCCGACCGGCCCTTCTAGGCGTCGCACCGCAGCCGAGGTCACGATCGTAAGCCGCGCATCGCGGCTGAGCAAACTGCCAAGCTGCAGGGCCACCTCGGCCTCCACCTCCGGCAGCACCCGGTCGCGGGCCTCGAGGACCGTCACCTGCGAGCCGAAGTCGGCAAAGATCTGCGCCATCTCAAGGCCTATGGCCCCGGCGCCGACGATGACGAGCGCCGGTGGGGGCGCTGCCAGGTTCCAGACCGTATCCGACGTCAGGACACCAGGACCGTCGGCGCCCGGGATCGGCGGCACGAACGGCGGCGCGCCCGTGGCAATCACGGCCTGAGCGAAGGTCACACGCTGTCCAGTGGCCCCGAATTGCGGGGCCGCGCGGCGGACAAACGGGTCGGAGCCCTCGATCGGCACGATCACCGCGCTGTGATCCGAATCAAAATAGGCAAAGCCTGTACGCACATCGACACGCACACCTTTGTCGGTCTTCAAGGCCATCTCACCGCGCGTGCTCAAGACCCGGCGGCGCATACCATCGAGCCCTGCCCAGTCCAGACGCGGCTCGGCCGTATCGAGTACGCCCAGACCACGATCGTGATGACGGTCACGGATCCGGTCGGCTGCGGCCCGCCATGCCTTCGAGGGGATACAGCCGCGCCACAGGCACTCGCCCCCCGGAAAGGGTGCGTCGTTCACCATGATAACGCGCCGGCCATGATCGGCCAGCTCGCGCGCGCAATCTTCGCCGCCGGGACCGCCGCCTATCACGAGCACGTCACAGTCATATGCCCCCGCATCGCGGGCCGCGACCGGTGCAGCGAGCGCCCCAGTGGTCGCAATCCATGACGGATCTTCGACAAATCTCTTGAACGTGTTCAGAAACTTGGCCGCCTCCGCACCGTTTACGATACGGTGATCGGCGGTCACGGTGACCGGCATGCCGTGGGGCTGGGTACTTGCGATGGCAAAGATCGCCGACGTCCCTGGGACGGGAATGGCATCGAACTGGGCCACACCGAGCATACCCATGTTCGAGATCGTGAAGGTCGGATTGGAGTATTCTTCGGGCTTTAGGCGCTTTACGCGTGCGCGCGCGACCAAGTCCTTCCATTGCGCATTGAGGTCATCGATGGTCCGGGCCTGGACGTTCCGTAAGACCGGCACCACGAGCCCCATACCCTCGGTCTCCACGGCGAGCCCTACATCGACCTGACTGCGCTCAACGATGCGGTCTTCATGCTGATAAACGGAATTCACGCGCGGGTGCTCGCCGATCGCCCGGGCGGCGGCGGCGGCGAGCAACACGGTCAGTGAGACCTTCCGGTCCTTGGCGACCCGGCTCAAGCGCTCGGGGTTTATGTTCACAGTCACCCGGAAGAGCGGCATGGATAGCGAATATTCCATGTTTTGGCTGACCGCCTTCTCCATGCTATCCATGGGCCGCCCGGCCCCGGCTACCTGGAAGATGCGTTTGGCCTGTACGCGCGAGGCACCGCCGGCGCCAGCCACATCAGCACTGACGATGCAGCCCCCGGGGCCCGTGCCGACTAGGCTATTGAGGTCGATGCCATGCGCACCGGCGAGTTGCCGCGCATAGGGGCTCGCGGTCCCTTTGTGCGGACGCGGGGCCGGCGTTGCGCCGTGAGGCATGGCGGGTGCCCGGGTCTTGGGTTGGGCACTGCCCGCCGGGACGGGCGCTGGGGGCGCGGCGGCCTTGATAGGCGCGGGGGCAGGCGCGGGGGCCAGTGCCCCGCCTACGACAAGCCCCGTCTCGCTCACGAGATAGGCGATCGGCTGGCCGACCGGCACCGCCTGCCCGACTGCGGCTTGCGGACCGGAAAGATAACCTTCCCGGAAGATCTCGACATCCATGATGGCCTTGTCGGTTTCGACCGTCGCCACCACCGTGCCACGACTGATGAAGTCCCCTACCGCCTTCTCCCACGACACGAGCGTGCCTTCGCTCATAGTATCGGACAGCTGTGGCATCAGGATGGCCTGCCCCTTCGGGGCATCCGGGCGAGCCGCAGGCTCCGGGCTCACAGACGGCGCTGGCGGCTCTTCCCCGCGGCTCACCGCTGCGGATTCCGCCACCAGGGCGGCGATGGGCGCGCCGACCGCCACAGGGACACCGACCGGCGCCAGCGGACCCGACAGATAGCCTTCACGGAAGACCTCGACATCCATGATGGCTTTATCGGTCTCGACGGTCGCGACAATCGTGCCGCGCGTTATAAAATCGCCCAGGGCCTTTTCCCACGACACGATAGTACCCTCCGACATGGTGTCGGAGAGCTGCGGCATCTTAATGAGAAACGGCTCCGCCATGCTGGCTTCCTATGCTATATGTGGGGATCGAGCCAAAACCGTCAGACGCGGCCCAAAACCTTGAGTGCGGCCGCCAGAACGTCGTCGGCATTCGGAATGGCAGCCTTTTCCATTTGCCGATTGTAAGGGACCGGCACATCGGCGGCATGCACACGGACCGGCTGCGTGTCCAGGGCGAAGAAGCATTCTTCGATAATGATCGATATGATCTCCGAACCAACACCAACGGTCGCCTCGTCTTCCTCGGCGATCACGACCTTGTGCGTCTTCTCGACAGACCGCCGGATCGTATCCCGGTCGATGGGCCGCAGGGCGCGCAAATCGAGCACCTCGGCCGATACCCCCATCGCCGCAAGCTTTTCGGCGGCGGCCAGACAGAGATGGACGCTGTAATTGTACCCGATCAGGGTAACGTCCGTGCCAACCCGTACGATCTCCGCCCCCTCGAGAGGCCTAAAGGTCTCTTGGTCAGGGACTTCCCCGCGCATGTTGTACATGCTTTCGTGTTCGATGATGATGACGGGGTCGTTGCAGCGGACCGCTGACTTCAACATGCCGTAGGCATCCAGCGGCCCGCGCGGTGTCACAACCCGCAGACCCGGCGTACTCATGAACATGCGCGCAAGCCGCGCGGAATGCTGGGCGGCAAGCTGATGGGCGGTACCACCCGGCGTGCGCATGACGATAGGGCAACTCGCCCGCCCTCCCGACATGTAACGGATCTTCGCAGCCGCATTGATCAAGGTGTCCAGCGCAAGCAGCGCGAAATTGATGGACATGATCTCGATGATTGGGCGCATGCCGGCCATAGACGCGCCAATGCCGATACCCGTGTAGGAATTCTCGGATATCGGAGTATCGATGATGCGATCAGGGCCGTATTTCTGATACAGGCCTGAGGTCGCTTTGTAGGTACCACCTGCGACTCCGATGTCCTCGCCCATGGCGATCACCATGCGGTCGTTGGCCAGCTCCTCGTCATGGGCGCGGCGTATGGCCTCCCAGTAGGCAATCTCAGCCATTGTGATCCCCCTGACTTAGCGGACCGATCCAGCGCGGATCCGGGTGGTCGTCCAAGCAATACAGATTCAAGTCTTCCACACGCGGCTCCGGGCTTTCTTCGGCAAAACGCACGATCTCGTTTTCGATCTCATCGAGAACGGCCTTTTCCATAGCTGCGATATCGGCATCGGTCAGAACCTTGGCCTTTTTCAGGCGGTCCCCATAGATATTGATCGGGTCGCGCTCGAGCCACTTGCGTTCTTCTTCCTTAGAGCGGTAAGCATTCGAATCCGACATCGAATGCCCTCTCTGACGGTAGGTCATGAATTCGATGAAGTAGGGACCCTTGCCACCCCGCACATGGGCAATCGCATCGCGGGCCGCCGTCATCACCACATCGATGTCCTGCCCATCGTGCTGACTGCTCGGGATATTATAGGCGCCAACGCGTTTGTACTGATCGGTCACCGCCGACGAACGGTCGATGCGTGTACCGATCGCGTACAGGTTGTTTTCGCATACGAACAGGACCGGCAACTTCCAAAGCGAGGCCATATTGAGGGTCTCATGGAACGTGCCTTGATTATTGGCACCATCGCCGAGAAAGCATATGGCGATCTGGTCCGTGCCTTTGTGTTTGCATGCCAGGGCAAGACCCGCGGCAAGCGGGAAGGGTTGACCGACCAGGGCGTAACCCCCCATAAAGTTCACGGTCGGATCGAAAATATGCATGGAACCGCCCCGCCCCCGGCTCGAACCCGTTACCTTTCCATAGAGTTCGGCCATAACCTCGCGCGCCGGGGCCCCCGCCTTCATGGCGTGCACATGATCGCGGTAGCCGGTAATGACGTAGTCGTGACCGCAGCGGGCCATCTCCAGGACCCCTGTTGCCACCGCCTCCTGTCCGGAATACAGATGCAGGAAGCCGCCGATCTTGCGCTCCATGTAGGCCTCGAAGGAGCGCTCTTCGAATCGGCGATAAAAAATCATCTCGCGTAACAGACGCTTCTGGTCACTTACGTTCATCTTTGCTCTGACTCGAATAGTGGGGCCCAAAAGTCCAGGGCGCAGACGACCCGTGCGCCAGGCCCGAGCGCGGGGGTATGATCGGGGTTTTATGACACGAGGTCAAGGTAAGCGATGACGGTATTCAAGGTTCCGCGCGTACGTTATGTGAAAACCATACCCCCCGAGCCCGGATTCGCGGCCTACCAGCACATCGTCATCGTGGCCGAAAAGGCGAGCGACCTCGCCCGGGCCCCATTTGGGCCCCTGCTGCTAAAACGCATGAAGGCGCAAGGGATCGTGGCCAAGCCTGGGGTTACGTTTCTGACCGAAGCCCCCGACGAGACCGGGACTGCGCTCGCAGTGGGCTTCATGGATGCCCAGCAATCGCCGTTTACCCGCGCAGAGCTCGGCCGCAAGCTCACCCGATTCCGGGCGGGAACCACGCGCGCGGCCATCCTAGTCCTAAGCCCCGGGGGACGCATCCAGAGGGAGGCGGTGAATGCCCTCGTGCGCTGCATCTACGCCCGCGCCCCCCTGCCGACCTTTCAGAGCGATCCGGCCGCCGCACCGGGGCCGGCCGTCATCGACGTCTACGGGCCGGGAGATGACGATAAACGCCTGCGCGCGGCCGCCCACGGTAACCATTTGGCCCGGGCCCTGTCCGTCCTGCCCGGCAACGAGCTCGGGCCTGCGCAATACGTAAAGCGCGTCAAGAAACTGGCGGCCGAACAGGGGTGGCGCTTTCGTTTTCTCGATGAAAAGCGCTTGACGGCACTCGGCGCAGGGGCCTTTCTGGCCGTAAGCCAGACACGCCCCGCGGGAGCCGGCATAGTCCACTTAAGCTACCGTCCGTCGCGCGCGAACCAGGCCGCATTAGCGCTGGTGGGCAAAGGGATCTGCTTTGACACAGGCGGGGTCAATGTAAAGCCGGCGCGACACATGTACGGCATGCACGAGGACATGGAGGGCAGCGCCGTGGCGCTCGGCACCCTCCTTGCACTCACCGAATTAAAGGTCCCTTATGCCGTCGATTGCTACCTCGCCATCGCCGAAAACGCCATCGGGCCCCACAGTTACCGGCCCAATGACATCGTCTCCGCGAGCAATGGCACGACAATAGAGGTCGTGCATACCGACGCCGAAGGGCGCATGGTGCTGGCCGACACCCTGGCATTGGCTACACGCGACCGGCCGCGCCTCGTCATCGACTACGCGACCCTGACCGGGGCCTGCGTCTACGCCCTCGGCAGCCGTATGACCGGGGCCTTCACGAACCGACCGGCACTCATCCCCCAACTCATCGAGGCGGGGCGCCGCAGCGGGGAACGGGTCTGGCCCTTTCCGCTCGAGGAGGACTACGAGACAGACCTTAAAAGCGACATCGCCGACATCAAGCAGTGTACGCTCGAAGGCGAGGCCGACCATATCTTGGCGGCCCTGTTCCTCAAACGGTTCATTGCTCACGAGCCCGCCTGGATCCACCTCGATCTGTCGGCCGGGCGCCACAAAGGGGGGCTCGGCGCCATCCCGACCGACACGACCGGCTTTGGGGTCGAGTTCACCTTGGCCCTCCTAACCGACCCCGACTTTCGCTGGTAGCTTGGGGGCGGGGCCGGGCCAAAGCCACCGCACGGGCTAGATTTTAGCGGGCAGGGGCGGTAAGATGCGCCCCTTGATCGGACTGGCAGATGCCCTAAAGGCCTCCCGTCCTTGATCTTTGAGCGCCCCGCCCAGGGGCGCTTTATATTTTGGGGGGCACGATGCCAACCGAACACTATCTCATGACGACCTACGGGCGCTTGCCCGTGACCTTCACGCACGGGGAAGGGGCTTGGCTCTGGGATCAGAGTGGCCGCAAATACCTTGATGGCTTGGCCGGCGTCGCCGTAAACAGCCTTGGGCACGCGCATCCCGACATCGTGGAAGCCGTTTGTTCGCAATCGCGGCGGCTGATCCATGTCTCCAACTGGTACGGAAATCGGGAACAGGAGGCCTTGGGGCGCCGGCTGTGCGAGGTCGCGCGCATGGACCGGGCCTTCTTCGCCAATTCCGGGGCCGAGGCCAACGAGGCGGCGCTTAAGCTCGCGCGCCTGCGCGGCCATGCGCGGGGCATAGAAGCGCCGGCGGTCATCGTCATGGAGGGGAGTTTCCATGGCCGGACCCTAGGGACACTCAGCGCATCGGGCAGCCGCAAGGTGCAAGCCGGCTTTGAGCCTCTGGTACCGGGATTTCGGCGCGTGCCGTTCAATGATCTGAACGCGGTGCGTCAGGTCCGCGAGCGCGACCAAACGGTAGTTGCGGTGCTCGTGGAGCCCGTCCTCGGGGAAGGCGGCATCCAGGTGCCGGACGCGGGCTATCTAAAAGGTCTACGCAAGATATGCGACGAGGCGGGCTGGCTCCTCATCCTCGATGAGATCCAGACGGGGATGTGCCGCAGTGGGGCATGGTTTGCGTGGCAGCTCGAAGACGCGCGGCCCGACATCATGACCGTCGCCAAGGCCTTGGGTAACGGCCTGCCGATCGGCGCCTGCCTCGCGCATGGCGAGGCCGCCGAACTTTTCCATCCGGGCCAACACGGTTCGACATTCGGTGGTAATCCGCTCGTGACCGCAGTCGGGCTCGCCGTCGTCACCGCCATGGACGGGATGCGCGCGTGGGAGCGGGCAGCGGTCCTCGGCAATCGCATCCTGCACGAGCTCAAGGCAGAATTACAGGATGTGGCCGGTGTAAAGGCCGTGCGCGGCCGCGGACTTTTGATCGGCATCGAGCTCGACCGGTCCGCTCACGCGGTCATGACGATGGCCCTAAATCAGGGCCTGCTCATAAACGTCACCGCCGACCGGGTCGTACGTCTCCTGCCGCCACTCATTTTGACTGATGACGAGGCCGCACAGCTCGCGCAAGGGACGGCGCGTGTGATACGGGAGTTTTTGGCGTCATGACCCGCCACTTCCTGAGCCTCCTCGATTTCAGCCCGAAAGAATTGCGCACGCTCGTCGAGCGCGCCATGACGCTGAAGGCCATTTTGCGCCGGCGCGAGCCACACGAATACCTGCGTGGCCGCAGTCTGGCCCTCATCTTCGAGAAATCGTCAACCCGGACGCGCGTGTCCTTCGAGGCCGGCATCACGCAGCTAGGCGGAAACAGCATGTTCCTGGCCCCCGCTGAACTCCAGCTCGGGCGGGGCGAACCGCTCGAGGATACGGCTCGGGTGATATCGCGTATGGTAGATGCGGTCGTGATCCGCACCCATGAGCACGCCAAGCTCGTGGCCTTCGCAAACCACTCGCAGGTTCCCGTCATCAATGCGCTCACCGACCGCTTCCATCCCTGCCAACTATTGGCCGACATGCAGACCTACTTCGAGTATCGCGGGGATATCGCAGGCCGCACCGTGGCCTGGATAGGTGACGGCAACAACGTCTGTCATTCCTGGATCAACGCGGCGCGTCAATTCGGCTTTACGCTGCGCATCGCAACGCCCCCGGGCTACGGGCCGGATCCCGATATCGTGGCCGCGGCAGGCCCTGCCGTAGCGCTCCAGACGACGCCCGAAGAGGCCGCCCGAAATGCTGACCTCCTCGTCACGGATACCTGGGCCAGCATGGGCCAGGAGTCCGAAAAAGAGGTGCGCGTTCGCGCCTTCGCCGGCTATTGCGTCAACGATAGACTCTTGGATATGGCGCATCCGGAGGCACTGTTCATGCACTGCCTACCGGCCTACCGAGGGGTCGAGGTCACGAGCGCGGTGATAGATGGCCCCCGCAGCGTGGTCTGGGATGAGGCCGAAAACCGCCTGCACGCTCAAAAGGCGCTACTCGAGTTCCTGCTCGGCTAAGCGAACCCGCCAACCCGGGCCTCACCTACTACCCCCGGGGATGAGCGGCGCGGGGGCGCGCCGGGGGTCCCGATAGACCTCCGCCCTGACCGCCACAGCGCAGGCCGTGGCCGGATAAAGCAAAGGCCCGACCCGCTTAGTTGTGATAATTGAAGAGGCCGCTTGGGTAATAGGCGCAGCGCCGGCAGAGGGTGCTTACCCGCTGAAAGAAGATCCGCGTCTGACGCCACACCGCTTGGGCGATCGCGCTATCGTAATTCGGGCCTGACGGGTTGGCTGCCTGGGGGTTGATGTTGTAGTAGTGCGTGATGAGCGGCTTGCCATAGAGGCGCATGCGCGCCTCGAAGGCCTGCAGCTTCGCCAAGGGGGTGGTCTGATTGAAGGCGACGAGCAGGACCTCGGATTGGAGGCGGCGCAGGATCGCGGCCTTGGCCGACACGCCGCCATCATACAAAACCGTTCCCGAGACGTCATGGGGGTCGGCGGCACTGGCCTCGAGCGATTCCCGGGCACCCACATGCCCCCAGCCGAACGTGACCACCTTGCGCCCGGGAGCGCTCAGAAAACGAATGGCGGCCCGCTCCTTGCGGGCCCGGCGGCCATGCACCGATAGGCGCGCCCCGCCGCCTTTGGCATCATGGCTGGGATTTACGGCCACGACCCGGTAGCCCTGCGCCCCGATGCGGTCGGCCCATGCCAGCGTAGCGGCACTGAGACCGCCCTTGCCGGGCAGCAGCAATACGCCGATCCGGGCGGACGGGGGGCCTGTGCGATAGACCTCGAACGGATGGCCGCCCTTGGTCGCTATCTGCACGAAGGTCCCGGCGTAGGCCCGGCATGTAAGATCGCGGTGCCCCTTGTGGGCAAGCGCCGGCGCACTCGCCAAGACTAGACAAAAACCGGCAGTGATTCCACGCAACATCCTAAATTAGCCCTCGGGTCCGCCTGACGACGGCGCGGCATCGCGCATTATGCGGACTTCGCGCACCGGCCTCAAGTAATTGCGCGCGATCGCGTGGGGCGCAAGCCTACCCGATTCCGGGGCGGTAGGAGGAGGCGGGGGCGATGAACGGGGCCCCTGACAAGCCGTTTGGGCGTCCGGCCCGGGAAGAAAGTGGCGCGCGGCGCGTGTATACTTCTCGCCATGACGATTCCCTACATTTTTACCATGCAACGCGTGACCAAGGTCGTCCCGCCGTCGCGCGAAATCCTGAAAAACATCTCGCTGTCCTTTTTCCCGGGCGCCAAGATCGGCGTGCTCGGCCTGAACGGAGCGGGTAAATCGACCCTGTTGCGGATCATGGCCGGCGTCGATCGGGACTTCGATGGTGAGGCCCTGCCCGCCCCGAAGATCCGTATTGGCTATTTGCCCCAGGAACCGGTGCTGGATCCGACCAAGGACGTCCGGGGGAACATCGAAGAAGGGGTAGCGGCCACCAAGGCCCTGCTCGAGCGCTTCAACGCCATCAGTCTGCGGTTTGGCGATCCTTTGTCCGACGAAGAGATGAATGCCCTGATCGAAGAACAGGCGCAGGTGCAGAGCGAGATCGACGCCGCCGGGGCGTGGGATCTCGAACGCAAACTCGAGGTCGCAGCAGAGGCCTTGCGGCTACCGCCGTTCGACGCCGACGTCACGGTCCTGTCGGGCGGCGAGCGCCGTCGGGTAGCGCTCTGCCGGCTCTTGTTGTCCGAACCCGACATGCTGCTTTTGGATGAACCGACCAACCACTTGGACGCCGAGTCGGTAGCCTGGCTGGAGCGGTTCTTGAAGGAATACAAGGGCACGGTGGTGGCCGTGACACACGATCGCTACTTTCTCGATAATGTCGCAGGCTGGATACTCGAGCTCGACCGCGGTCAAGGCATACCCTGGGAAGGCAATTACTCCTCCTGGCTTGAGCAGAAAGAAAAGCGGCTCGCCATCGAGGAAAAGCAGGAATCAGCCCGGCAGCGCACCATCAAGCGCGAGCTCGAATGGGTCCGCACGGCCCCCAAGGGGCGGCACGCCAAGAGCCGTGCCCGGCTGGCGGCCTACGAGTCCTTGATCGCCCAAGACGTCGAGCAGCGCAACGAGACCCAAGACCTCTTCATCCCGCCCGGACCACGCCTTGGCGACCTCGTGGTGGAGGCGACCGATCTCGGTAAGCGCTTTGGCGACCGGGTATTGATGGAGCATGTCAATTTCAAATTGCCGCCCGGCGGGATCGTCGGCGTTATCGGGCCCAACGGGGCCGGCAAGACTACGCTCTTTCGGATGATCGTAGGCGAAGAACAGCCGGATAGCGGCACCCTGCGGGTGGGTCCGTCCGTGGTCCCGGCCTACGTAAGCCAGACTCGCGACACCTTGGACGGAAACAAAACGGTGTGGGCCGAGATATCGGGCGGATCCGATTTGATCATGCTCGGCAAGCGGGAGGTGTCGTCCCGGGCCTACGCCGGCCGCTTCAACTTCCGTGGCGCCGACCAGCAAAAATTCGTGAAAGACCTGTCGGGCGGCGAACGCAACCGCGTCCACCTCGCCAAGCTCCTGCGCAGCGGAGGCAATTTGCTTTTGCTCGATGAGCCGACCAACGACCTAGATGTCGATACCTTGCGGGCGCTCGAGGAGGCCTTGCTCGAGTTTGGCGGCTGCGCGATCGTCATTTCGCACGACCGCTGGTTTCTCGACCGGATCGCCACCCACATCCTCGCCTTCGAGGGGGACAGTCAGGTGGTGTGGTTTGAAGGAAATTATGCCGATTACGAAGCGGATCGCAAACGCCGGCTCGGCGTCGATGCTGATCGCCCGACGCGCATAAAGTACAAACGGCTGGCCTAGACCGGGTGCGCGGCAGGTCCCGACCGGCATACCACGATGGGCGCCCCGCCGCCCCGCCGCCCCGCGGGACGCTGCTCAAGGTCATCAAGCGCCTAGCCCCCTACCTGTGGGAGTATCGGCTACGGGTAGCGCTCGCGATGGCCGCGCTCACCGTAGCCAAGGCGGCAAGCGTCGGGATCCCGCTCGTCCTTAAGGACATCGTCAATACGCTCAACACACGCAACGCCGCGCTCGTCGTCCCCATGGCGCTACTGGCCGCCTACGGCGGCCTGCGATTTGCCAACTCCTTATTTGGGGAATTGCGCGATGCGGTGTTTGCCCGAGTCAAGCAGCGCGCCGTACGGCGCGCGGCGGCCAGCGTCTTTCGCCACCTCCATGCGCTCCCGCTCAAATTCCACCTCGACCGTAAGACCGGCGCCGTAGCCCGCGATATCGAACGCGGCAGCCATGGCATCGCCCTCCTTTTAAACATCTTAGTCTTCAATATCATCCCCACGATCGTCGAGATCGCGCTCGTGGCCGGGATCCTGATCGCGAAATTCAGCCCCTGGTTTGCGGTGATCACCTTCGCGACGCTCTTTGCCTACGCCGGCTTTACCTTATTGGTCACCGAATGGCGAACGGTCTTCCGGCGGTCCATGAACGACATGGATTCGCGCGCTAACAACCAGGCGGTCGACAGCCTTTTGAATTACGAGACCGTAAAATTCTTCACCAACGAGGACTACGAGACCTCCCGATACGATGCCCAGCTGGCCCAGTGGGAAGACGCGGCGGTCCGCAACCAATACTCCCTAGGGCTCTTGAACGGGGGGCAAGCCGCCATTATCGCCGCCGGGGTCACGGCCCTCATGGTGCTCGCCGCACGCGGCGTCGCAGCCGGGACCATGAACATCGGCGATCTCGTACTCGTGAACGCCTTCCTGATCCAGCTGTTCGTGCCGTTGCACTTCCTAGGCTTCGTGTATCGCGAGGTCAAGCACTCGCTGGCCGACATGGAGCGGATGTTTGCGCTGCTTAACGCCCCGCTCGACATCGAGGATCGGCCCGCTGCGCCCCCGCTCGTCCTGTCCGAGGGCTGCGTGCGCTTCGAGGATGTCCGGTTCTCCTATGGCGGCCGGCCGCTCCTAGACACCATAAGCTTCACCGTCGCACCCCGTTCGACCACCGCAGTAGTCGGGCCCAGCGGTTCCGGCAAATCGACACTCATGCGGCTTCTGACGCGACTCTACGACCCCGACGCCGGGACCATCTCCATAGACGGCCAAGATATTCGTAGCGTCCAACAAAAGAGTTTGCGAGAAGTCATCGGCGTGGTGCCGCAAGACCCGGTCCTATTTAACGACACGCTGTATGTCAATATCGCCTACGGCCGCCCCGGCGCCAGCCGCGCTGAGATCGAAGAGGCGGCCCGCCTTGCCCATCTTGACCGCTTCATCGCGGCCCTCCCGGAGGGCTATGACACGGTCGTGGGGGAACGGGGACTTAAGCTATCGGGCGGCGAAAAGCAGCGCGTAGCCATCGCGCGGGCGCTCCTCAAACGCCCGCACATCCTGCTCTTCGATGAGGCGACGTCGGCCCTCGACGCCGCGGCCGAACGGGCCGTTCAGGAGGGCCTCGCGCTACTGCGCCGGGAACGCACCACGCTCGTCATCGCCCATCGGCTCGCCACCATACAACATGCCGACCAGATCATCGTCATGCGGGACGGGCATATCATCGAGCGCGGCCGCCATCACGAGTTGATCGCACAAGGCGGACTATATGCCGACCTCTGGGCGCTGCAACGCGAGACCCTCGGGCCCCAAGACAGCCCGGACAGGGACGGCGGCGCGGCCCTCACGGACCTGCCGCCCACCACACATAGTCCTTTGCGCCGCAGCGCCGGAGGCGGGCACTCATAGGCCCTGAGCCATCAGCAGGCCGGCCATGAAGATCGCCACCGACAGCAGACCGATGACAGCGCCTATCGCGCGGGCCGCGCCCTTCGCCCCCGTGCGCTCGGCGCGCGGTCCGAGCACCCAGTCGTGCCATACGGTAAGGATCAGTACCGCCACGATCATGACGGCCTTGACCCCAAGCGTGGTCCCGAAGGCGCTCACCCAAAATCGGGCGTGTCCGAACGTCTCGAAATGAACCCCCTGTACCCACAAGAGCAAGGGGCCCGTGGCCACGAGCGTAACGAGGGCGGTATAGGCGAGCGGACGGAAGGCGCGCCCCAGGGCCGTCGCGATGCCGGCGGCCGGCGCGGCGCGTGCCGCGGGTACCACCGCAAACAAGAAAAACAGGACACCGCCCACCCAAGCGGCAGCCGCCAGCATATGCAGCGCGATCAGCACCAGAAAGAGGTCTTCACGCATTCAGACGCGCCAAAAGGTAATCGCGGAGCACGACCGCGTTATTATGGACGGCATCGCGCGCGGCGTACACGAGAACGATGGGGCCCGCCCGGGCCGCAGCCAGTAAGGGGTCGGTATGTTCGGGATGGGCATGGAGTTGGGCTAGATAACGGCGGCGAAAATCCCCAAAACGTTCCGGCTCATGGCCAAACCAGCGCCGCAGGCCGGTGTCCGGGGCCGCCTCCTTGGCCCACCCGGCAAGGCCGGCCTGCGCCTTGCTCAGCCCGCGTGGCCAGATCCTGTCAACGAGCCAGCACGGCCGATCCGGATCGGCCGGTGCCTCATAAACCCTCTGGATCGCGATCCGCTCGCGCCGGCTGCCGCTCACGCGGCCTGCTGCGCGATCTTTAGGGCATCACCCAAGGACTGCACGCCCACCGCCGTGAGCTTGCCATCCACGACCAGTGCCGGCACGGTGCGCACGCGCAACTTCGCGACCAGGGCACGGCCGGCGGGCTCGGCAATATCCAAGGCTTGATAATCAATGGACTCGCGACCGGCCACCTCACGCCAAACCTCCTCGGCCTGCGGGCACACCGGACACCACTTCGACACGAGCAACCGTATCTCCATCGTCCACCTCCACGACATCGAAAAATATAGTGACACGCTAACAAAGGGCCTTTCGCCGGCTCCTTGACGTCCATCAAGAGTGGCGGCCCCGGGGTCGCCGTGATAATGATAGCGTCTTTGGAGAGGACCCAGGAGTTGCCATGAATGACGCGCTCGTAGACGGCTTCACCCATCACCACCGGACCCTGGATGAAGGTTTCGAGAAGGCCAAGAAATGGGCCCAGGACGGGGAACTCCGGCAGGCTATCCAGGCCTTGCGGGATTTTCGTGAGGCGATCGAACGGCATATGGGCGCTGAGGAGCAGCGGCTGTTCCCGGCCTACGAGTCCCGTCACGGTCAAGACAATCCGCTCACCGCCATCCTACGCAAGGGCCACCGTGATCTGCGCGGCTTCTTCGACGAGATCGAGGAAACCCTGGAAGCCGGCGATCAGGACGAGGCCACCTCGCTCATGGGGACGGTCGAACAGATACTCCACCACCACGACGAGAAGGAAGAACAGGAGTTTTACCCCGCCGTCGCACCGCTCATAGAGGATGCTCCGGCAGTCCTCAGCGCGCTGGGCGGCTGAGGCGGCGGCGCGCGGCCATGGCTTCCCCGAGCGCCGTGATCGCGGAGGTCGGCAACAAGGTCGCGGCGCGCGGCAAGATCTCGCGGTTTTCAGCCGCCAGGTGCGCCTGCATGAGCCCGACATAGGGCTCGATGGGGAGTTCCGTCGGCGCCGGCGCGAGCGCGGATAAGGCCTGCGCGAGCGGGGCGTAGGCCTCGGCAAGCACGCGGTGTTCGGCCATGAGGCGCGCCATGGCGGCGCGCACCCCTGCGTCCCCGTAACGCTCGAGGAGCGGCGCCAGATCGCGCTCCTCGTCCTCGTGATGCCAGCGGCCCGCCTCCGCGAAATAGTCATAGACTCGTCGGGCCGCGACCTGGGCCTCACGGTCGCCCCCGTGGACCCGGACATGGGCGGCCAGCCGCACGAGGGTCACACAATGGCCTGCAATACGCTCATGGCAGGCCGCGAGCAGGCCGAGCGGGTCTTCGAAGCTCGGTGCCATGGGCGCGCCTTTCTCACGGATATGCACCACTCACCCCCATGTGCCGACACCCCAGCCTCAGGGCTGTGCACACCGCATACATTGGACATCGTAACGGTCGAGCCAGACCCGCAAGGCCTCCATCGCCTTCGGCCCGGTCGCCAGGTCGACGAAGGCCTGGTCGGGGACCAGCGGCCGCACCTTGGCGAGCCACGCGTCCGTATAGGGCCCGATATTGACGAGGTGGGGCGTCTCTAGAACCGCCGCATTGACCTCCTCGACCACCCCCTCGAAGGGGCAAGGCACGCCGCCCGCCCATTTGCCGCTCTCGAGCGTAGCCACGTGCCGCCCCTTATTGAGATGCGTACCGACCTTCTTGATGCGAATCTTTTGCACCCGGCCGGCCATGGTCTGGGCGGCATCCGTGATACCCAGCACGACCAGCCCCCCTTCCTCGGGTCGCGCCCAGACATAATCCAGGTCATAAAACAGGTCGTCTGGTAGTTCGCAGCCACGGTACTCAGTCATGCTCCATCCTCTCCGGCCAGTCTAGGATGCGGATCTCCGGCCCTACATTGACCGTGGTCAAGCACGGCCGCCGCCGGCCGTGTCGCGCCATCGGCGCAACCCCTCTCGATCGGCGACATGGATATCGGTCCCGGCAACCGATATGAGGCCCCGATCGCGTAAGCTCGCCAACACGCGGGAAAAGGTCTCGGCCTTGACGCCAAGACGGGAGGCCATGACGTTCTTGTGGACCGGGATGTGGACGTCGCCGGAGTTACCCTCGGGCGGACATTGCTCGAGCAGGTAGCTCGCGACCCGTTGTCCCGCGGTCTCGAGCGTCAAGGCCTGAACATCGTTGATCAACTGGTGAAGCCGCATACTCAGTCCCGCCAACATACGCAGGGCCATGCCGCTATTATCCTTGAGGATCCGTGTAAAGTCGCGCAAGGGGATCTCGACGAGCCGGGCATCGGAGACCGCCGCCGCCGACACGGGATAGCGGCCGCCCAGAAAGACGGCCGCCTCGGCAAAGGTCTGGCCGGGCACGATGATCTCAATCACCTTCTCGTCGCCATCCCGCGACAAGCGATAGAGGCGCATGGCCCCTGCGAGCAGGAAGTAAAAAGCCTCCGCCTTGTCGCCCTCGGCGAACAGGGCCTCATGACCCTTGAGCGTCCGGACCGTGGCGTGACTCAAGAGCCGTTCGAGCTCGTCTGGGTAGAGTCCGGAAAAAAGCGCGGCTGCCGCCACCCCCTTCACATCCTCATGCATCATGGCCTCTGCTGTTAAGATGGTACCTTGTAAGCATCCCCATGGACCTTAAGGGATCCCTCGTGCACTGTTTCACGCCGACAGACAACAGCGGCATCCTGCCGATCACCTACTTCCATGCCCTCGCGCGCCTGGGCGCCGAGGGGCTCGTGCTGATCGAGCCGGCCCAGCCCTTTGTGAGTCTAGGCCTCTTTGACGACACTGGCACCTGCCTCGACCTCGACTTTTGCCAGAGCCACGGACTGCCCGTCATGCGTCGGGAGACCGGGGGCGGCATGGTGCTACTCGGCCCGGGGCAAGTCTTCTACACCCTCGTCATAAAGCGCGGCCATGGCCGTGTGCCCAGCAAGGTCGACGATGCCTACCGCTATCTCTCGGCCGCCCCGATCGCCGTCTATCGCCAATTTGGGGTGCCTACGCGCCTGCGGCCCGTCAATGATATTGTCACGCAGGCCGGGCGTAAAATCGCCGGGCAAGGTGCCGGGGACATCAACGGGCACTTCTGCTTCGTCGGCAGCATCCTCATAGACTTCGACACCGAACTCATGCATCGGATTGCCAAGGTCCCGGACCCGGCGCTACGCCCGCCCCTCAAAGAGGCCCTCGATGCCGGGATGACCTCCCTCTACCGGGAAACCGGGGTCCGGCCGAGCGGGGCGGCCATAAAGGCGGCGCTCGCCGCGGCCTTTGCACCCCTCGTAGGAGAACTCTCGCCGCGCGCTACGCCCGCCTGCCTCACGGCGGCAGCTCGGCAGGTGGCGGAAGAATTGGCACACGTCGAGACGGTCATGCAGGAGGACACGCGCCCCCGCGCGCTTTTCAAGATCCGTGAAGGGCTCTACGCCCGGCAGCGCGATATACCCTATCGGGGCCGGCGGCTTGCCGTCTCCCTCCTGATCCATGAGGGGCACGTGGAGCGCGTCCACGTGGCGGGCGATGGGCCGCTTGTCGACCTCTCGGCCTTGATCGGCGTCCGCTTCGACCGATCCGCCCTGCAGGCGGCCCTGGCCACCCGCCCGGACCCCGCGCTATCCGTGGATCAGGTGATTGCAGCCCTTATGGATGGAGTCGACTAGGCCACAAAGCGGCGGGCGTTGCGGAATATCTCGAACCAGGGACCGTACTCACCCCAATCCGCCGGGTGCCAGGAGTTGGCCACGGTACGGATGGCCCGCTCCGGGTGCGGCATCAGTACGCTAAACCGGCCATCCGGGGTGGTAAGGCCCGTGATCCCCGCCGTGGACCCGTTCGGGTTACGCGGATAGGTCTCGGTCACCCGGCCATAATGATCGATGTAGCGGGCCACGATCAGTTGCTCGCGCGCCAGGCCTGCGGCGTCGTGGGGGGCCAAGCTGACACGGCCCTCGCCATGGGCAACCGGCACGGGGAGCCGAGCACCGGCCATGCCCGCGAACAGTACCGACGGGTTCTCAGGGACCTCGACCAGCACCGTACGCGATTCGAATTGTTCCGACCGGTTGCGCCCAAAGGCCGGCCAGGACTCGGCCCCCGGGATCAGGGACTTGAGATGGGACATCATCTGGCAACCATTGCATACACCGAGGGCAAAGGTCTCGGGGCGGGCAAAAAAGGTGGCAAACTGCTGGCGCAGGTCCGCATGGAAGAGAATGGACTTGGCCCAGCCGCCGCCGGCCCCTAGGACATCCCCGAAGGAAAAGCCACCGCAGGCCGCAAATCCGGCGAAGGTGGCCAAGGTCTCGCGACCGGCCAATAAATCGCTCATCGTGACATCGATGGCTTCGAAGCCCGCGGCCATGAAGGCGGCCGCCATTTCGCGATGGCCATTGACGCCTTGCTCGCGCAGGATCGCGATCCGGGGCTTGTGTAGGGCCAAGGCCGGCGCCAAGGGGGCGCTGACGTCGAACGGGATATGGGCATGCAGGCCAGGATCCTTGGCGTCCCCCAACAGGGCATAGGATTCGGCAGCGCTCTGTGGTTCATCCCGCAAGGCCTGCATCCGGAACGAGGTCTCGGCCCACAGCCGTTCGTAGGCCATGCGGTCACCTTCCAGCAACACGCGCCCGCAATAGCGAATCACGATGTCCTGGCCGGGGCGCACCGTGCCGATGCGTTTGGTGTAGCGTAGCAGGCCCTTTTTCTTCAAGGCCCCCAAGATGCCGGCACGGGCCGTGGCCGGGACCTGCAAGACCGCCCCCAATTCCTCGTTGAACAAGGCCGCAATGGGATCGAGACCGAGCCCGGTCAGGTCGATATCGAGCCCGCATTTCCCGGCGAAGGCCATCTCGCACAGGGTGACGAATAGCCCGCCATCCGAGCGGTCATGATAGCTCAACAACAGGCCGAGCTCGTTTAAAGCCTGCACAACCCCGAAGAACAACTTCAAGAGACGGGGGTCATCGACATCCGGGGGACGTCCGCCTTCGATCCCATAGACCTGCGCCAGCGCCGAGCCGCCCAGTCGGTCCCTGCCATGACCGAAATCTATGAGCAGGAGATCGGTCTCAGACTCCGCCACGCACACCGGGGTCAAGGTCTTGCGCACGTCCATGACCGGCGCAAAGGCCGTGACCACCAAGGAGACCGGGGCATGGACATCGCGTTCCTCGCCGGCCTCGGACCATAAGGCGCGCATCGAAAGCGAGTCCTTGCCAACGGGAATCGCGATGCCAAGCGCGGGACAGAACTGGAGGCCGACGGCCTCGACGGCGCGAAAGAGTGCGGCATCCTCACCCGCGCTCGCCGCACTCGCCATCCAATTGGCCGATAATTTCACATCGGGCAGGCAGCGGATACGGGCCGCGGCGAGATTCGTGATGGCCTCGCCTATGGCCATCCGGGCCGACGCCGGGGCATCGATGACAGCGATCGGCGCGCGTTCCCCGAGGGCCAGGGCCTCGCCCGTGATATCCCCATGACCGGTCGCGGTAACCCCCACATCGGCGACCGGTACCTGCCAGGGGCCCACGGTCTGATCGCGACATACAAGACCCGTCACACTGCGGTCGCCGATCGTGATCAGGAATTCCTTGCTTGCCACCCCCGGTAAGGTGAGGACGCGGGCGATCGCCTCATGGATGTCCAGGCCCCGGGTCGCAAGGGTCCGCGCCGCCCGTCGCACCGAACGGGTCTCGCGGCGCATACGCGGCACGTCGCCGAGGAAGAGTGCGAGCGGCAGATCCACGGGATAAGGCTGCCCCCGAGCCGCCCCATGCTCATCATGGACCCGCAGCGTGGGCGCCTCCGTGACCTCCCCCACCACCGCCACCGGGCAACGCTCGCGCTCGCAAAAGGCTAGGAACTGCGCTAGCGCCGGGCGCCGGACGGCGAGCACATAACGTTCCTGCGCCTCGTTGCACCAGATCTGCATGGGTGACATTTGTGGCTGACCATTGGGGATGGCACGCAACGCAATGGCGGCCCCGCGGCCGGCACCGTGAACGATCTCCGGCAGGGCATTCGAAAGCCCACCCGCCCCGACGTCATGAATCGACAGGATCGGTGTATCAGCCCCCAAGGCTAGGCACGATTCGATCACCTCCTGGGCGCGCCGCTGCATTTCGGCATTGGCGCGCTGCACGGAGGCGAAATCCAGCTCTTGATCGCCCCCGCCGCCCGTAGCACTGGAGGCCGCCCCACCGCCCAGCCCGATCAGCAAGGCCGGCCCTCCCAGGACCACAAGCGGGGTCCCGGGGGGCAGTTCGCGCTTGCCGACATGCATGGGACGCACCGTCCCGACCCCTCCGGCGAGCATGATGGGCTTGCGGTAGCCGTAGACGACATCCCCGGTATCGAGCTCGAAGGAGCGGAAATATCCGAGAATGACGGGCCGACCGAACTCGTTATTGAAGGCGGCGGCGCCGACCGGGCCCTCGAGCATGATGTCGAGCGCACTTGCGAGCCGCCGTGGGGCACCGCGGTCAACCTCCCACGGGCGCACGGCCCCGGGTAACCGTAGATCCGCCACCGAAAAACCGGATAGCCCCGCCTTCGGGTGACCCCCAAGGCCTGTCGCGCCCTCGTCGCGAATCTCGCCACCGGCGCCGGTGGCAGCCCCGGCATGCGGGGAAATCGCGGTCGGGTGGTTATGGGTCTCGACCTTGGCCAGGATCGGCACGGGCTCATACTGAGTCACATAGCGGCGCGTACCCTCCGCGACGAAGAGCCGGGTGCCGGAAGCGGCCCCCTCGACCACCGCGGCATTGTCCGCGTAGGCACTCAAAAGTCCTGTGGGGCTCGCCTGGGCGGTCGCGCGGATCATCCCAAAAAGCGAACGCTCCGCCGGGCGCCCATCCACCCAGAATTCGGCATTGAATATCTTATGGCGGCAGTGCTCCGAGTTCGCCTGAGCAAACATCATGAGTTCCGCATCGCTCGGATTGCGGCCAAGCCTCGTGAACGCGCCGACTAGGTAGCGGCGCTCCTCGGCCGACAACGACAAACCGAGAGCCCGGTCGGCGCGCAACAGCGCCTCCTCACCGTCCTGCAGGACATCCACGACCGCCCCTGGCGCCGGCTCGCCTACGGCCCACAGAAGCTCTGCCGACGCATCCTCTGCCATTACGGTCTCGGTCATGCGGTCGACGAGGAGCGCGGCCGATCGATCGCACTCTTCGCCGCTCAGCCTGCGCGCGGTCACGAGCCGCCACACCACCCCGCGCTCGAGGCGGATGATGGCGGCAAGACCGCAACGTTGGGCGATATCGGTGGCCTTGCTCGACCATTCCGAAATCGTGCCGAGGCGCGGCACGACCAGAAAGGTCGCGACCGGGGACGGGGCCGGACCAGCCGGGGTCCCGTAATCGAGGAGCGCCTGCAAGACGTCCTGCTCGGACGCCGACAAAGGCCGCGCGGCCTGCACGAAGTGCCGGTACTGGGCGCTCAGCGCCGTCACCGGCGCCACCGAGGTCAGTCGGCGCAAGAGACGCTCGGCGCGAAATGGGGCAAGCGCCGACGGGCCGTCCAAGATCATAGTGTGATGCGTCATGTCCGCACCGAATCAGGGCCTGCGGCCCACCGCGCGCCGCAACCGGCCCGCACGTTCAAGGGGAAGACGAAGAATCGGCCGAACCGCCGCTAGCCGGGGCGCTGCTAGCCG
>JAKAXM010000014.1:46513-53668 GCA_021816625.1 Pseudomonadota bacterium
CGCTGCTAGCCGGGGCGCTTGTGCTACTGGACGCGGGTGGCAACTTAGCCGGCGCCGGGGCGATCTTGCCATCGGGTGGCTCAGCGCTGCGGCCGGCCCCGGGCGGCCGGCGCGTGGGGGTTGCCGGCAGCGCGACGGTACCGGTCGCATAGCGGCTCTCATTGCGGGGCGCCGATAGGCCCTGCGGGATCTGAAGGGGAGGCAAAGGCGGGGGCACCACATAGGCCGGCACGCGGCACCCGCCGCTGCTTGACGCGCAACCCGAAAGAACCGCGCCCGCTGTCACGATCACCGCCAACCACTGTTGCTTCATACTTTTATCCCCGCCTGCTGTAGAGCGTCGCGCACCGCCGCCGTCTTGTCAGGCGACAAGGGCGTCAATGGTAGACGCAAAGAGGGCCCAATCAGACCCATGGCCTGTAAGGCCCATTTTACCGGAATGGGGTTCGACTCCACGAACAAGGCCTGATGGAGGCCCGCCAAGGTCTTATCCTTCCGGCGCGCCGTCTCATGGTCGCCCGCGAAGATCGCCTCCCATACCTCGCTCATGGCGCGCGGGGCCACATTCGCCGTCACCGATATGACCCCCTGAGCCCCCATGAGCCCCAAATCCACGGCAGTCGCATCGTCGCCACCGTACAGGGCAAACCCCGATGGACAGACAGCCTGGATGGCGCGGGCGCGATCGATGCTGCCCGTCGCCTCCTTGATGCCCACGATGTTCGGCAGAACCGCGAGCTGCGCTACGGTCTCTGGCAACAGGTCGCAGGCGGTGCGGCTCGGGACATTGTAAAGAATGACCGGCCCATCGAGGGCGCGCGCGATCTCCGTGAAATGGGCCACCAGGCCGCGCTGTGTGGGCTTGTTGTAGTAGGGCGTCACTACGAGACAGGCGTCGGCGCCGGCCCCTAAGGCTGCGCGGCTCAGGGCCACCGCCTCCGTAGTGGCATTGGCGCCGGTACCGGCGATGACCGGCAGGCGTCCGGCCACGGACCGCGCGATATGCGCTACGACCGCGATGTGCTCATCGACGTCTAAAGTCGAGGCCTCGCCGGTGGTGCCGACCGCCACGATGCCGTGGGTGCCGGCTTGCAAATGGAGCTCAAGAAGCCGATCCAGGGCCGCAAAATCGACCGCGCCGTCATCAGCCATGGGCGTGACAATGGCGACAAGACTCCCCCGAAACATAGGCCGACCCGTGATAAAAGCGCGATAGTAGCTTGCCTCATAGCCGGCAAGCAAGGGAGGCGTCCGCCCAAAGCGCCTCGCTCACGCCTGGCCGCTATGGCACAATGAGACCTATTGGGCGGTATCGGCGCCGCCTCGACCGGAGACATCCGCATGACCGAGACGTCCAGCGTACGCGAGATCCGCATCAATCCCATCATACCGACCGAATCCGTACTCGTGGCGACGGCGCGCAACATGCGTCCAAAAAAGGCCGAGCAGCCGGTCCCCCGGGACGGACGCGCGCATGTCGCCACCTGCCCCTTCTGTACCGGCAACGAGCATATGACGCCGCCCGCGATCGCCGCCTATCCGGAACACGGGGACTGGCACATCCGTATCGTGGAGAACCTCTATCCCGTCTTAGGGGACGATCACCGCTACCGCAACCTGAACCTAGGACTCCAGCAGACGATAGACGGTTACGGGCGCCATGAGGTGATCATCGACCACGACCAGCATGGCATTGCCGTCCACGAGATGGCCGAGACACATCTCGTGGACCTCTTTGCCGCCTACCGGACGCGCATGGAGCAGCTATACCAGTCCAACGAACAGCTGCGCTATGTGCTCGTCTTCAAGAACTTCGGGCCCGCGGCAGGGGCCAGTATCGCCCACACCCACAGCCAGATCATTGGGATGCCGATCGTACCCCACAACGTCCAGGCCGAGGTCAACCACAGCCGCGCCTACTACGCAAAGAACCACCACTGCATCTTCTGTTCCCTGATCGACGAGGCCCTGACCTTCGAGGCCACAATCTACGATCGCGAATCAGGGGCGATCCAGCGCCGCATCAATGTCGGCCAATATGTGGTCGAACGCGGCCGGCGCTTCATTGCCATAAAGCCCTTCGCAAGCCGATACGAGTGGGAGGTCCATATCCTGCCGCTTGCGCATGACGCCGAGTTCCTGCGCGTAACGCGCGATGACTTAAGCGATCTTGCCCAGGTGTTGCGGCGCACCATGGCCCGCCTGGACGCGGTCATAGGAGGGGCGCAGTACAACTACTTTTTGCATTCGCTCCCGCACGGTAACGATAACCAGGACTGCGGGGCGAGCTATCATTGGCACCTGGAGATCTGCCCGCGCACGACGATCCCTTCAGGCTTCGAGCTTGGTTCGGGGCTATTCGTCAATACCATAAGCCCGGAAGACGCCGCTGCCCGGTTGCGCGCCGTGGATCTCGCCACGACACCGGCACCGGGAACGGACGTGCGGACGGCGTAAAACGCTCCCGTAAACGGCCCTAGTGCGCCAAGACCTTTTGCACGACGGTCCGCAATTCGTCGTTGCGATAGGGTTTGGCGACCGCCTCACAGAAGCCGTAATGCTTGTAATTGGCCATGATGGGATCGTTTGAATAGCCACTCGACACGATCACCTTGGCCTTGGGATCGAACTCCAGAAGCCTGCGAACCGCCTCGCGCCCCCCCATACCCCCCGGAATAACGAGATCCATGATTACGAGATGGTAGGGGCGGCCTTCCTCCACCGCGCCCTGGTAGGCGGCCAAGGCCTCGGCCCCGTCTTTGGCATAGCCGACCTCATAACCGAAATGGGTAAAGAGCCGCCCCAAGACATCTCTTATGAAGCACTCGTCATCCATGATCAGGATGCGTCCGTGGCCCTTGCGGCTACGGCCCGGGGGGTGGACGCGCGACAGCGGGTTTTTGTCAGTGGCCGGCAACAGGATGCGGAACACGGCGCCCCGACCCACCTCGGATTCCACGCCGATGATGCCGCTGTGCTTGCGCACGATGGAATAACTCGTGGCAAGCCCGAGACCACTCCCTTTTTGCTTGGTCGTGAAATAGGGGTCAAAGATCCGGCTCTGATTCTCCTTGCTGATCCCCATGCCCTCGTCTGCGCACACGATCTCCGCATAACGCCCGGGGGCAAGCCCCCGCTCTTCACCCAGCGCCCGCCATACCTCATTCACGCTTACGCGCACCCGGCCCCCATTGGGCATAGCCTGTTGGGCATTTAACACGAGGTTATGCACCACCTGCCGGATCTGTCCCTCGTCTGCCTCGACTACGACGTTCGCGTTTACGGACACCTCACACAAAATATGGGAGCCGCGGGACGCGAATTCCGCGGAATCACGCACCACGGATCCAATCTCTATAGGCTTCTTGACCGGGGCGCCGCCTTTCGAAAACGTCAACAACTGCTGGGTCAGATCCTTGGCCCAGAGCGCCGCCCGTTCCGCTTCCTCCAACCTTTGGTGTACTTGTTCCCCCGCGGCCGTGTAGAGCTTGGCAAGCGAAATATTACCCATGATGGCCGTCAGAATGTTATTGAAGTCATGGGCGATCGCGCCAGCCAAGAGGCCCACGGACTCGAGCTTGCTCGCCTTCTGCCGCTCCTCCTCGAGCCGTTGCGCATCCGTTATATCGCGAAACACCACGGTCGTTCCGCACGCCTGGCCGTCGCTGTGGCGAATGGGAGCAATTCCCGTTGCAATCGCACACTCGCGCCCATCCCGCGCCACCAATACCGCCGTGCGGTTGGCCACACCATCGACTAGCAAGCCTGTCCCGTCCGTGAGCGGCTCACCCGGCACGGACGTCTCACGAAGCGCAAGGACATCCGTTAAGGCGCGCCCCGCCGCCTCCTCCTGCGACCAACCCGTAAGATGCTCGGCGACCCGATTAATCAATACGATCCGGCCATCCATGTCGGTCGTTATGACCCCGTCCCCGATCGAGCGGAGGGTCACCGACAGCCGCTCCTTTTCGGCTGCCAAGGCCTCCGCTATACGCCGCTGATCATCGATATCCGTAGCCGCCGCCAACCATGCCCGTACTCGCCCGCGCACATCGTGTTCGGGCTGGATATGCACGAGGTGCCAGCGAAATGCGCCATCGCGGCGGCGGCGCAACCGGATCTCGATTACGAGTTCCGTACCTGACAACAAAGCCTCGCGCCAGACCTCTTTTTTTTGTTTAAGGTCATCGGGATGCACCACGTCGTCTAGGATCAGTCCCGCGACGCTTTCCGCGTCCACCTGAAAATAAGTCAAAGCGCGCTGATTGACGTACTCGAAATGCAACTCCCGCGTCACGATCCACACGAGCTGAGGAACCAGATCGGCCAAGTTCCGATATCGTCGCTCCCCGCGCCTCTGAACCTCGGCAACTTGACGCGACCGTTCCCGTCTCTCGCTTTCCTGAAGCAACCGTGCCTGTGCCTTTATTTGCTGGTTCTTCTGGAAGAGATCGACAAAAACGGCTACTTTGGACCGAAGAATATCGACATCTATCGGTTTGAAGAGATAGTCGACCGCGCCAAGGGCATAACCCTTATAAACGTACTGTTCTTCTTTGTTGATTGCCGTGATAAAGATGATAGGAACCGATCGCGATTTGCGCCGCTTGCGAATCAGGCTTGCGGTCTCAAAGCCGTCCACTCCCGGCATCTGGACGTCCAAAAGAATCACCGCGAAATCTGTACGCAAGACCTCCTTGAGCGCCTCTTCCCCCGACAAGGCCCTCACGATCTCGTATCCGGGTTCACTCAGGATCTCGGCCAACGCCGCGACGTTTTCCGGCCGATCGTCCACGACCAGAATCTTGACCCTCTCCTCCCCGTCTCCCATACTCAAACCCCTAGACGATCGGTTGGCCCGACCGATTCACCAGCCACCGGCGCACCATACGCAATAGCGCCGCCGTGTCGACTGGCTTTGTGATGTAATCGGATAGACCGGCATCCAGCGATTTCTCACGGTCTCCCTTCATGGCCTTGGCGGTAAGCGCTATGATCGGCAGATCCCTGTACCGCTCAATCTTCCGGATCGCCTGAGTCGTTTCGTAGCCGTCCATATTGGGCATCATGACGTCCATCAACACCACTGCGACATCGTCGCTTTCTTGGAGTATCTCAATCGCATTGGCGCCGCTCTCTGCAAATACTACGTTGAGTTTATGGTTCTCGAGAACGCTCGATATCGCGAAAATGTTACGCACGTCATCATCGACTACGAGGATCTTCTCGCCAGAAAATATAATAGCGCCCTCTTCTTCCAGATCCGCATCCGCCTCGAGATTCAAGGCATCGCCGAAGTTTGGTGTCGGAACTGAAGCACGTTCGCTATCGGTCTCCTGTCCAACGTAGATCTCGGGCATGTAGAGCGTAAAGGCGCTACCTTCACCTTCAATGCTCTGGAGATGTATCTCGCCACCGAGCAGGCGCGATATCTCCCGGCTGATGGTAAGCCCAAGCCCGGTTCCCCCGTATTTTCGGCTCGTCGTCGCGTCAACCTGTTGGAACGCCTCGAATATCAACCGCTGCTTGTTGTCGGCGATGCCGATACCCGTATCGCGCACGGTAAACGCCAGCACCGTGTGTGCGCCGCGCAAGGTTTCCATCTGAAAGATCGATCGGCTCCCGGTATAGCGGTGGGCCTCAAGGCTAATGGTACCGCTATCCGTGAACTTAAAGGCGTTGGAAAGGAGGTTTTTTAGGACCTGCTGAAGCCGCTGACCGTCGGTAAATACGGTCTCTGGCAAATCCTCGGCCATCTTGATCGCAAAAACGATATCCTTTTGTTGCGATATGGCCCGGAAATCGCGGACCACATAATCGACGAGCTCGCTTACCTTCGTATCGCTTGCGACGATGCCCATTTTTCCGGCCTCGACCTTGGAAAGATCGAGGATCTCGTTGATCAGATTCAAGAGATCGTGACCAGACGAGTAGATCGTGGTCGCAAACTGGATCTGTTTTGCGCTTAGGTTTGCGTCACGGTTCTCCGCCAAAAGCTTGGCCATGATGAGCAGACTGTTTAGCGGGGTGCGCAACTCGTGGGACATATTGGCCAGGAACTCGGATTTGTATTTCGAGATCATCGCGAGCTGCTCGGCCTTCTCTTCGAGAGACAGGCTTGCCATCTCGACTTCCTGGTTCTTGATCTCGAGCAGCGTGGCCTTCTCCTCGAGCTCCTTGGCTTGTGCCTCCAGCTCCCCGTTGGAGTTCTGCAGTTCGAGGAGCAGTTCCTCGGTACGCATCGAGGCGCCGATGATATTCAAAACGACGCCGATATTGACCATGAGTTGGTCTAGGAAGACGCGATGGATAGCATTGAACGACTGGAAGGAGGCAAGCTCGATGACTGCGAGCACCTCGCCCTCGAAGAGCACCGGCAGGACAAGGATGTTAGCGGGCGCTGCGTAACCAAGACCCGATGTGATACGTATATAATCATCGGGGACCGTGCCCAGCATGATAGGTTTCTTTTCGAGGGCACATTGGCCGACGATGCCTTCGCCAAACTCAAAGCTCGTAGGTACGAAGGCGCTCTTGTTGTAGGCATAAGACGCCATGAGGTCGAGCCGGTTCTCTTCGACATTGACCGTATAAAACGCACCGTGCTGCGCGGAAACGAGCGGTGTGAGCTCACTCATGATGAGCCGCGACACTGCCGACAGGTTCTTTTGTCCCTGCATCATGGCCGAGAACCGCGCAAGGTTGGTCTTTAGCCAATCCTGCTCCATGTTCTTTTCGGTCGTCTCTTTGAGGTTCTTAATCATCTGGTTGATGTTGTCTTTGAGGGCCAACACCTCCCCTTCCGCCTCCACCGTGATGGACCGAGTAAGATCGCCCTTGGTCACGGCTGTCGACACCTCGGCAATGGCACGCACCTGCGAGGTCAGGTTGCCGGCCAATTGGTTCACGTTCTCGGTCAGGTCCTTCCAGGTGCCGGCCACGCCCGGTACCTTGGCCTGACCGCCAAGCTTGCCGTCGATACCCACTTCCTTGGCCACACGCGTGACCTCCGCTGCAAACGAGCGGAGCTGGTCGACCATGGTGTTGATGGTGTCTTTGAGCTCCAAGATCTCGCCACGCGCATCGACTGTGATCTTCTGCGACAGATCGCCCTTGGCGACCGCGGTCGTGACCAGCGCGATATTACGCACCTGG
>JAKAXM010000014.1:53678-69384 GCA_021816625.1 Pseudomonadota bacterium
CTGGTCGACCATGGTGTTGATGGTGTCTTTGAGCTCCAAGATCTCGCCACGCGCATCGACTGTGATCTTCTGCGACAGATCGCCCTTGGCGACCGCGGTCGTGACCAGCGCGATATTACGCACCTGGGAGGTCAGGTTGCCGGCCAATTGGTTCACGTTCTCGGTCAGGTCCTTCCACGTCCCCGAGACCCCCTTCACGCGCGCCTGACCGCCAAGCTTACCCTCGATACCCACTTCCTTGGCCACACGCGTGACCTCCGCTGCAAACGAGCGGAGCTGGTCGACCATGGTGTTGACGGTCCGCCCCACGCGCACCAGATCACCCTTGACCGGACGGCCGGCGACATCGTCTGGGACGGTCTGGGAAAGATCACCGGTGGCTACCGCGCGGATGACGCGCGATATCTCGAGAATGGCGTGAACGAGGTCATCGATCGTCCGGTTTTGGGCCTCTATCATAGTCGCCCAGGCCCCCTGCATACCCTTGAGCGAGGCCCGCTCGGCAATGCGGCCCTGACGACCGACGAGGTTGGCAACGCGGCTGAATTCCTGGGACAGACTCTGGTTATGGCGGGCGAGGGCGTTGACGAGGTCGGCGATCTGCTGCGTGCGCCCGGAGCCGCGCAGTCGCAGGCGTACGGAAAAATCGCCTTTATATAGGCGTTCGAGCGCCGCAAACAGGCGCTGCATATCGTCATCGTGGTCTTCAGGGCGCGCCGCCCGCGGCCGCCTCGCGGGTTGCGTCCGCACGCCGGCTGCCCGGCCCTTCCTTTCCCGTAGTACCGTCGCCACAAGCTCCTCCTCAACGATCAACCATCGATTCATCAAGAACGAGCGCCGCCATCGCCCCTGCACGGGGGGAATACGGACACAACGATAGGCGCGATGAGCCACCGCGCGTGCATCCGCGCCGGTCACTCGTTCTTCGACTGCGGCCCGATTCTGCTTTGTGAAGGTAGGGATTTTGTAAATTGTCCGGTGCCGCCTCCGCCCCGGCGCTATTGTACTGAACGACAAGGGCCAAGCAAAGCAAGTCCCCGCCCATGCTCAGCACTGGATCCGCCGCCCGCCCAGGGTATGCCCATTCGCCCCCGGCTTGTCGGGGGCGCCCGGATCTTTATATGATCTGCCCTGGATCGAGAGGCTCCAAGGAGGCCCGGGGACGCCGTCGGCCGGGCCAAAGAGACCCTAAGCGACAAACGGCCGCAGGGCGCCGTACGCGGCCTGCCGAGGGATTGCCGGACGCACGCATCCCATAAAACGGGTCCATGTAGGGGGTGCTGCCCCCGATCGACAAAACGCCACGAGGCCAAGCGACATCCATGAGTACATTAGAACTAGGTAAGCCAATCCCCGACATGCTGGTCCAGGCGACCGATGACCAGGCCTTCCGCTTGTCGGACCTGCGCGGAAAAAACATCGTCTTGTATTTCTACCCCAAGGACAACACACCCGGCTGCACCACGGAGGGTCAAGACTTTCGGGACCACCACGAGGAGTTCGAAGCCCTCAATACCGTTGTCCTGGGGGTTTCGCGGGACGATCTGGCGTCGCATGAGTCCTTCAAGACCAAGCAATGCTTCCCGTTCGACCTGATCGCCGATACCGACGAGGCGCTCTGCCGCGCCTTCGATGTCATCAAGGAAAAGAACCTCTATGGGAAGAAGTCCATGGGCATCGAGCGCAGCACCTTCATCATCGATACGCAGGGGGTATTGCGCCGTGAGTATCGCAAGGTCAAGGTCGACGGCCATGTGCTTGCGGTACTAAACGACCTGCGTGCGCTCGTCAGGACCTGATGACGCAAGGCCTTAAGCTCTTCATCCTGGATGCCACCGTCCTGCTCCACGACCCGGCGGCCCTCTACCGCTTCGAGGAGCATGACGTCTACGTACCGATCATCGTCCTCGAGGATCTTGATCGCCACAAGGAAGGGGGATCGGAGACCGCCCGCAATGCCCGTCAGGCCAGCCGCTTTTTAGATGAGATCGTTGGCGCCACGGACGATCTGGCATCGGGCCTGCCGCTCGACCACGGGGCGCGGGCCCCGGGGCGCCTCTACATCCCCCTCGACCGCGGGGCCGTAGGCGGCGGGCCGCGTAATACGGGAGACGAACTACTCGCCCTGACTCGGGACCTTGCCGGCCGCCACCAACGGCGCAGCGTGGTGCTGGTTACGAAGGACATCAATCTGCGCATTAAGGCACGCGCGCAGGGCTTGAAGGCCGAGGACTACACAAGCGACCGGGTCCTGGAGGATGCGGACCTTTTGTATCGCGGCACCGGGGAGCTACAGCTCGGGGCCCGCGATAGCCTGGAGACGGGTCCCGTGGGGTCCGGCGGCCGCGCCACTTTCAGCGTCCGGGGTCCGGTGGTGGAGACCTGGCATCCCGGCGAATTTCTGGTGGATAAGGCCGCCCGATTGCCCGATACCATCGTGCGCGAGATCAGAGCGGACTCCGCGCGCCTGGAGGCGATCTACGACTACGGGCCGGCCGGACAGGCGGTCTGGGGCATACGCGCCCGTAATGCCGAACAAAACTTCGCCCTCAATCTCCTCATGGATCCCGAGATCGACATCGTGACGCTGCTCGGCCACGCCGGCACCGGAAAGACCCTGTTGACGCTTGCTTCGGCCTTACACCAAACCTTAGAGGCGCAGCGCTACGCCGAGATCGTCATGACTCGTGTCACGATCCCCGTTGGCGAGGACATTGGCTTCCTGCCCGGTACCGAGGAAGAAAAAATGGGCCCCTGGATGGGGGCGCTCGAGGACAACCTCGATATCCTGAATCAGACTGAGCCCAAACGCCCGGGTCAGTCGGAATGGGCGCGCGCCGCGGCCGGGGATCTCATTCGCTCACGGCTGCGGATAAAAAGCCTGAATTTCATGCGCGGGCGGACGTTCTTGCGTAAATTCCTCATCATCGATGAGGCCCAGAACTTAAGCGCGCACCAGATGAAGACCCTGATCACACGTGCCGGCCCCGGGACCAAGGTGGTCTGTCTTGGGAACATCGCCCAGATCGATACGCCCTACCTTACGGAAACCACCTCTGGCCTTACCTATGTCGTCGATCGCTTCAAGCACTGGCCGCACAGCGGCCACATCACACTAGCCCGCGGCGAACGCTCACGGCTGGCCGACTTCGCAACCGACGTGCTCTAGCCCCTGGATCCCAGCTTCTAGCCGAGATAGGAAAGCCAGAAGGCTAGCGCCGTCAGGGCGGCCCACAGGATGAAGGGCGTCATGACGAGTCCGGCCCGCATATAGGACGCCCAGGAAATCGCTTCACCCTTACGCGCCAGCACATGGAGCCACAAAAGGGTCGCAAGACTCCCAAGCGGAGTGAATTTGGGTCCGATGTCGCAACCGATGATGTTGGCGTAAATCATCGCCTCGCGCGTCATGGCGGGCACCCCGCTCGTCGCATGGATGGCGAGCGCCCCGATAAGCACCGTCGGGAGATTGTTCATGACTGCTGACAAGAGCGCCGACAAAAACCCCGTTCCTATGGTGGCCACGTACAGGCCATGCCCAGCCAGTATCTCGAGGAGCCGCGTTATCCATACGGTAAGACCGGCGTTGCGCAGACCATAAACCACGAGATACATGCCGAGACTAAAAATCACGATCTGCCAGGGCGCGCCTTTCAAAACACGTACTACGGGAACCACGGAACCCTGGCCACCGCGCCAAAGCCGGCCGGCCACCACGAGCAGCACCAACGCCGCAAGCCCGGTCAGCAGCGACACCGGCACGCGCAAGGCGCCGGCCAGAAAGTAACTGGCGAGCAAGGCTACGAGCACGGGCCAGGACCACCGAAAGAGCAGCGGGTCCTTGACCGCGGTTTGCGGCTCGTCCAGACGTGCGACGTCATAGGCCTCCGGGATATCGCGCCGGTAATACGCCCATAACATCAAATAAGTCGCAAGCCCGGCTACGACATCGACCGGAATCATGACAAACGCATAACGGTGAAACGGGATCGCAAAGAAATCGGCCGATACGATGTTCACAAGGTTGGAGATAACAAATGGCAGCGAGGTGGTATCGGCGATAAAACCGGTTGCCATAACGAAGGCCAGCGCCGTTATCGGCGAAAAGCCGAGCGCGAGTAACATGGCAAGCACGATAGGGGTCAAAATGAGTGCGGCGCCGTCGTTTGCAAAAAAGGCGGCGACCAAGGCCCCCAGCAGCACAATCAAAGGGAACAGCAGGCGTGCGCGGCCGCGTCCGGCGCGCGCCATGTGCAACGCCGCCCAATGAAAAAAACCGGCCTCGTCTAGGAGCAGCGAGATCACGATGAGCCCCACGAACGTAAGCGTTGCATTCCAAACAATCCCCCATACGATGGGGATGTCCTGAATCTGAACCACGCCCAAGATGAGCGCCAGACCTGCGCCGATGGAGGCCCCCCATCCGATACCAAGCCCGCGCGGCTGGACGACTACCAACAGCAGTGTCAACGCGAATATGGCAAGTGCGATCGCCATTCCCTTCTCCTTTACACTTGGAACATCAATGCGGGCCCTGACTCAGGCCTGTTCTGCCTAAGACGGCCGGATCCTGCGCGCCGTCCGCCCATCCGATCCACGCCTTAAAAAGCGCGCAGGATCTGCCACCTTCAGGCTTTGCGCGGTCCGCGACGCGTCTGCCGCGGCAACGCGCAGGAGACGGCCACCCGGGGCACGCTCGCAAGCCGCTGGGCGTCGGCAGCAAAAAGCCCCCCTTCCCCCGTCTCGCGCAAGACCAAAAGCATGGTCATGAACCAGCTTGGGAGTTCGGGTGCGAGGCTGTAATACACCCACGGACCCGCTCGGCGCGCGATCACAAACCGCAGGTCGCGCCCGCGCGCCAGATGGCGGGAAACGACCGCCTGGGGGAGCGCCAAGGCAGAGACGATGTCGCAGACACACATCTCGCCGAAGTCGTGCAGCAGCACCAGGAGACGGCGACGCGCCTCATGGCCGAGGAACAAAAATACATGGTCTTCATAACTCACGACGCGCACTATTATGCATTATTCGACATATGTCAAATGTGATATGTCATGATGCGGCAACGAACACGGGGTATGCGGTCGAGGAGAGGTTTCGGGCCTTGCGGCGCCGGGGCAGCGACTAGTTGCCCGGCTGCCGACGCAAAACGGCTAATCGCAGAACGGGGACCACGCCGTCCCCTCAACAAGGCTCGGGAGCCCGTAACGCGCAGGATAATCGACGGCCTCGAGATAAAGGCCCTGGGGGCTCGCGGTAAGCCCTCCGGCCGAACGGTCGCGGGCTTGGCGCACCTCCTCCGCCCAGCCCACGGGCCGTTCACCTGCACCGATGGCGGCAAGCACCCCTACGACGTTGCGGACCATGTGATGTAAAAAACCGTCGGCACGGACCCTTAACACCACAAAGGGTCCGTGGCGCCGGACGGTCAGTTCGTGGATGGTGCGTACCGGGCTCTTCGCCTGGCACTGGCTCGCCCGGAACGAGCTAAAGTCGTGGCGCCCGATCAGCGCTTGCGCGGCCTCATGCATCCGAGAAGCATCGAGGGCGCGATGATCGAAACTCACTCGGCCCGCAAGCAAGCCTGGCCGCACGCGCCGGTCCAGGAGCACATAACGATAACGCCGGGCCTCGGCGGAAAATCGCGCATGAAAGTCGTCGGGCACGACGCGCGCCCATAAAACCGCAACCTCCGGCGGCAGCCCGGCATTCGTGCCCCGCACATAGGCCTCAGGACGGCGGTCGGCAGTAGAATCGAAATGCACCACTTGTCCTGCCGCATGGACACCCGTGTCGGTGCGACCGGCTGCGATGACGCGCACCGGTGCCCCGGCAATACGCGCAAGCGCCTCCTCTAGAACCGCTTGAACCGTAGGAACCCCGACCTGGGTCTGCCAGCCAAAGAACGGGGCGCCGTTATACTCGACGCCCAAGGCCCAGCGGGTCACGGCAGGACCGATAGGTCGACCAAGTCGCTCAAACCTTCGGGAAGCGGCTTACCACGCGTCGCTCGCGCCGCGTGATACCGGCGGCGCTCCGCCGGTGCGAGGGTGACCGTACGCCGGGATCCGGCCAGGACCAGCGACTGATCGGCGCGTCCGGAAACCACAGCCACCAGGGCATCGCCCTGTAGGTCCATGAGCTTGACGCCGCGCCCACGGGGCATGAGGGGGAGATCGGCCTCGGCTAGGATCAAAAGCCGGGTGGCGGTGGCACACGCCACGAAACCGCCCTTGACTAGCAGACCCGGCCTCAACAGGACCGCCCCTTCCTCGAGCTTCACGACGGCCTTCCCGGCCTTGGCGCGCGTCTGAAGATCCGCGAGTTGGACCTTGAAACCGTAACCCGAGTCCGCAACTAGGAACGCCACATCTTCGTCGTCGCCCATAACGACGCCCTTGAATTCGACCCCTGCACCCGGCTCCAGGGTCTTAGACAAGGGTTCGCCAAAGCCCCGCGCCGACGGCAGCCTGTGGGCGGCCACGGCGTAGCTGCGCCCGGCGGCATCCAAAAAGATCGCCAACTGGGTACTCCGTCCACGGGCGGCCTGCCGAAAATTGTCCCCTGCGCGATACGATAGAGCCGCCCCGTCCACCTCGTGGCCACGGGCCTGGCGCACCCAGCCGTTCGCTGACAATACGACCGTAACGGGTTCGACCGCCAACTCTGCGGCATCCAGCGGCCGGGCGGGGGGTCGCATCCGTAACGGCGAGCGGCGCTCATCGCCGTAATCCTTGGCGTCGCGCTCAATCTCGTCACGCACAAAACGTTTAAGACGCGTCTGGGAGCCCAATATACGCTCGAGACCTGTGCGCTCCCGCGTCAAGGCGTCGTGCTCCTCTTTGAGCTTAACCTCCTCGAGCTTGGCCAATTGGCGCAGCCGGATCTCGAGAACCGCGTCAGCTTGTCGCTCGCTTAGGGCAAAGCGCGCCATGAGCGCGGCATGGGGGTCATCCTCGGTCCGAATGATTCGTATGACCTCGTCTAGAAAATCAAAGATCGTCAGCAATCCTTCGAGGATGTGCAGTCGATCATTGATCTTGTCGAGTCGAAACGTGAGACGTTTGCGTACGGTCTCGATCCGGAACGTCAGCCACTCCATGAGCAGCTCACGCAGCCCGTAGACTCGCGGGCGTCCGTCCGAGCCGATCAGGTTCAGATTAACCCGGTAACTCTTTTCGAGGTCTGTCGTCGCAAAGAGGTGGCCCATCAGCGCCTCGACATCGACGCGATTGGAGCGCGGGACGATCACGAGCCGGGTCGGATTCTCATGGTCGGACTCATCCCGTAGGTCCTCTACCATCGGCAGCTTCTTCGCGCGCATCTGCTCGGCGATCTGTTCTAGTATCCGGGATCCTGAGGCCTGATAGGGCAAGGCCGTGACGACGATGAGGCCGTCCTCTTGCTCGAAGGTCGCCCGCGCCCGTACCGAACCCGTGCCCGTCCGATAAAAAGCCAGGATATCCTCGCGCGGGGTGACAATCTCGGCCCCCGTCGGATAATCCGGCGCGATCACGTGCTCGCACAGCGCCTCGACCGTGGCCTTTGGGTCATCCAGCAGACGCACGCAGGCGGCCGCCACCTCGCGCGCATTATGCGGCGGGATGTCGGTCGCCATGCCGACTGCGATACCGGTCACGCCGTTTAGAAGTGCGTGGGGCAGCCGTGCCGGCAGAAGCTTGGGCTCGGCAAGCGTGCCGTCGAAATTGGGGACCCAATCCACCGTGCCCTGTCCCAACTCGGCCAATAAGATCTCGGCAAAGCGCGACAGCCTAGCCTCTGTGTAACGCATGGCGGCAAAGGATTTGGGATCATCCGGCGAACCCCAATTACCCTGGCCGTCCACGAGCGGATAGCGATAACTAAAAGGCTGCGCCATGAGGACCATGGCCTCATAGCAGGCGGTATCTCCGTGGGGATGGAATTTACCGAGGCAGTCGCCGACGGTGCGCGCGGACTTTTTGAACTTCGCGCCCGCCCCCAAAGCAAGCTCGGACATGGCGTAAATTATCCGCCGCTGCACCGGCTTTAGGCCGTCCCCGATATGGGGAAGCGCGCGGTCCAGGATGACGTACATCGAATAGTCGAGATAGGCCTTCTCGGTAAAGCCTATAACCGGCATCTGTTCGTCTAGGAAATTGCCCTGCTCCATCACATCACCTCGGCTTTGTCGCCGCTCGTCTCTAGCCAGCGACGCCGGTCGGCCGCGCGTTTCTTGCCAAGCAACATATCGAAAGAGGCATCCGTCCCGTCATCATCCGTAAGCACGAGGCGCACGAGCCGGCGCGTATCAGGGCTCATGGTTGTCTCCCGCAACTGCATGGGGTTCATCTCGCCAAGCCCTTTAAAACGCTGGACTCCGGGCTTGGCGCGCGCGTTCTTGGCGGCGATCTTGTCGAGCACTCCCTGCTTCTCGCGGTCATCGAGCGCGTAATATACCTCCTTGCCGACGTCTATGCGGTACAAGGGGGGCATTGCCACGTGCACGCGCCCAGCAGCAACCAGTGGCCGAAAATGGCGCACGAACAAGGCGCAAAGGAGCGTCGCGATATGGGCCCCGTCGGAGTCCGCGTCGGCGAGGATGCAGACCTTGCCGTAGCGCAGCCCATCTAGGACCGCGGCCCCGGGATCGACGCCCAGGGCTACCGCGATGTCATGAACCTCCTGAGACGCGAGAATCTCGGCGGAATCCACCTCCCAGGTATTCAAGATCTTGCCGCGCAAGGGCATGATGGCCTGAAAGGTCCGATCACGAGCCTGCTTGGCAGACCCTCCGGCGGAATCCCCTTCCACCAAAAAAAGCTCGGTGCGGGCCAAGTCCTGACTCGTGCAATCGGCAAGCTTGCCCGGCAAAGGTGGCCCGTTCACGGCCTTCTTGCGCTCTACGCGTTTGGAGCGTCGTTCACGAGCCTGGGCGCTCTCGATCGCGATCCGCGCGATTTCGGTGCCGTCACTTACATGCGCATTGAGCCAGAGGGCAAAACCGTCTTTGACGACACCCGCCACGAACGACGCCGCCTCGCGCGATGTAAGGCGCTCCTTGGTTTGCCCGGAGAACTGCGGCTCCTTAAGTTTTGCCGACAATACGAAAGCGATGCGCTCCCACACATCCTCTCCAACGAGCTTAATCCCTCGCGGCATGAGATTGTGGAACTCGCAGAACTCGCGGAGCGCTTCCGTGAGGCCAACCCGAAAGCCGTTGACGTGGGTTCCTTCCTGTGGCGTTGGTATGAGGTTCACATAGCTCTCGCGGGTCCCGGTCGGACCCTCATCGGTCTGCCAAGCCACCGCCCATTCGACCTCCTCGCCCCCGCCTGCCATGCTCCCAACGAAGGGCGGCGCCGGGACCAATGCGCGATCTTCCAGGGCCTCCGCCAGATACTGACCGAGGCCGTCCTCGTAGTACCACTCGGCATCCTCGGAGGGGTCTTGCTCGGAACGGAATATCACCCGCAGCCCTGGACTCAAGACCGCCTTGGCCTTCAATAGATGCTTAAGGCGCGTAGACAGGAATTTGGGGCTATCGAAGTACCGCGGTTCCGGCCAGAACCGGATCCACGTCCCCGTCTCCTTGCGGGGCGCCGAACCCACCACCTGCATATCTTCGATCTTGTCGCCGTGCGCGAACGCCATGCGATAGACCTGCCCGCCCCGTTTGACGGAAACCTCGAGCCGCTTGGACAAGGCATTGACCACCGAAACCCCGACGCCATGCAAACCGCCGGAAAAGGCGTAATTCTTGCGGGAAAACTTGCCGCCGGCATGAAGACGCGTCAGGATAACTTCGACCCCCGTCACCCCTTCTTCGGGGTGAATGTCGACGGGCATGCCGCGCCCGTCGTCTTCGACCGACAGTGATTCGTCTTTGTGGAGAGTAACGGCGATACGGTGGGCGTGACCGCTGATCGCCTCGTCTACCGCGTTATCGATGACTTCCTGGGCGAGATGGTGCGGCCGGTCGGTCTGAGTATACATACCGGGCCGGCGCCGGACCGGCTCAAGCCCGGTCAGAACCTCGATGTCGGACGCGTCGTAGCGAGCCATCAGGCGAGATCGGCGACGAGGGCCGCGCGCTGGGCAGGCGTAAGCTGCACCTCGTCCTTATAGGCAGGATGATCGATTCCACAGATAATCGGATCCCCGGCCTGGGCGCGGACCACCATATCACGGGCGAGATCAAACCGCAGGAAGTGCACCGAAGAGGTCTTGTCCTCGTTCTCCCGGCCCATATCCTCATCGGCCACGGCATAAACACGGGCCAGCGCGCCCACCTGAACATAGGTTCGCTGGGCCACGCCGCCAAGTCGCGCAAGCGCCGTGCGGCGCTCAGCGACATCCTCATACTCCAGCATAAACGTGGCCTTCCAATTCGCGCCGTCGGGAATCAACGGATTGTAAGCCCGCAACTCGTCTTCGATCTCCGCCACCTCAAAGATCTTTTCGATGCGCAACATCTCTTGTATCTGGTATTGAATCGTGAGACGGTCTTCGAAATAGAGCCGGGCATGGGCCCCAATCGCGATCTGGCGATTGCGCTTGTGCGCCATCACACGCGCTCGAAACGCGGGCCGCTCCTCAGCATACCTCTCAAGCGGCATCAAATCCTTGCGCGTCAGTGCCTCCATAAGGCCTCCTTACCGTCAGTCCTAGTCCTTACGTTCCTTGGCGACGATATCGCCGTCCTGGAACAGGTATTCGCGAAGTTCGCGATCAAACACCGGATCATGCCGCCGGATCCATTCCAAGGTCATCGCCGCATGCTCCTTCTCTTCGTCACGGTTGTGGGCAAGAACGGCCCGCAGCTCCGGATCCCGGCAGGCATCGACACGCTGCTGATACCAGTCGACGGCCTCCAGCTCCTCCATGAGTGAAACAATGGCGCGATGCATCTCGCGGGTCGCCTGCGTCAATTCCGATGAAGCCTCATGCAGTTCCTCGTGGGCCATATCCCGTTCTCCTTAAAAAACTTCGGTTTTAATCGATACCGTAGGCGCGCCGCAAGAGGGCATATCGCGACACGGGCTTAGCGCCCCCTCCCAAACCCTGGGCCAGATGGTGGCCAGCAATGGGGCAATCGCTCATGAAGTAATCGGCGTGCGCCGCCTGGATACGCGCCACGACAGGACGACCAATCTTGACGGCTGCGTCATAAAACTCCTTCTTGACCCCGTAGGTTCCATCATGCCCCGAGCATCGTTCTATGACGTCGACCGTGGTTCCGGGCACCAGCGCCAAGAGGTCGCGGGTCTTTAGGCCTATGTTCTGGACCCGCTGATGGCAGGGGACATGATAGGCAATCTTGCCAAGCGGGTTCGGGAAGTCGGTCTTCATGTGGCCGGCCTTGTGCCGCAACAGGAGGTATTCGAACGGATCGAACATCGCCTTTTTTACCTTGGCCACCGCCCCATCTTCGGGAAACAGCAAGGGAAGCTCCTGCTTGAACATGAGAACGCAGGAGGGCACCGGGGCCACGATATCGAAGCCCTCATCGACCAACGCCGCGAGTCCCGGGATGTTGGCCTCTTTCAAGGCGGCGACGCCGGCAAGATCGCCGATCTCGAGCTTTGGCATGCCGCAGCAGCGCTCGGCGTCATAGAGGCGCACGGCAATCCCGTTATGCTGAAGGACCCGGACCAAATCCTCGGCCAACTCGGGCTCATTGAAGTTGCCAAAGCAGGTAGCGAACAATACCACACGCCCAGTCGTCTCGGGCGTTGCCACGGACGTCATGGGCGCGGCCGCGAAACGCTTATGGAAGGTCCGGCGGTGGTAGTCCGGCAGACGCGCGCGGGCGTCGACGCCGAGTGCGGACTCAATGAGTTTGCGGGCCGTCGGGTTACGATTGGCGGCATTGACCGCCTCGGTCACGACCGGGATGCCCGCCAGCCGTCCGACGGCATCCGTGCTACTGAGGATGCGATCGCGCCGCCGGGTCGAGCCGGCCTGAAATTTCGCGGCCTTGGCGCGCAACATGAGATGCGGGAAGTCGACGTTCCAGGGATGGGGCGGCACGTACGGGCATTTCGTCATATAGCACATGTCGCACAGATAGCATTGGTCTACGACCTTCGCGTAATCGCGGCGATCTACGCTCTTTAACTCCATATCGGCGGAGTTGTCGATAAGATCGAAGAGCGTCGGGAACGCCTGGCACAGATTAAAGCAGCGGCGGCACCCGTGACAGATATCGAAAACGCGGGTGAGCTCCGCCTCGAGCGCCGCTGCGTCGGTGAATTCCGGACTCTGCCAGGCGAGCGGGTGGCGGACCGGGGCCTCCAGATTCCCTTCGCGGGTCACAACCGTTTTCTGCGTCTCTTGCTCCATATGCCCCCCCAAAAGAAGACGGGCCGGCCGTGGCCGGCCCGCACCGCAGGCACCTGACTCTATGCCCACTATTTAAAGATTTACTTACCGAGACTGTCGAGCGCCTTTTGGAACCGGTTGGCGTGCGAGCGCTCAGCCTTGGCCAGGGTTTCGAACCAATCGGCGATCTCTTCAAACCCTTCCGAGCGCGCGGTCTTCGCCATTCCTGGGTACATGTCCGTGTACTCGTGGGTCTCGCCGGCAATCGCGGCCTTCAGGTTGTTCGCGGTGCTGCCGATCGGCAGGTCGGTCGCGGGGTCGCCGACCGCCTCCATGTATTCCAGGTGGCCATGGGCATGGCCGGTCTCGCCTTCGGCCGTGGAGCGAAATACCGCCGACACGTCGTTATAGCCTTCGACATCGGCCTTGGCCGCGAAATACAGGTAACGACGGTTGGCCTGCGACTCGCCGGCAAAAGCGGCCTTGAGATTATCGTGCGTTTTGGTACCTTTCAGGTTCATGGTGATGCTCCGTGTTGGGATGAGTTTAGAATCATTCTAAGTTAGGATGGGCGCCGGGTCAAGCAGGGCCAGACGATAAAGAGACTGGCTAACGGCGCTAACTCTACTACTATGAGAGACAAGCCCATTGGAGTATCTGACAAGGTTGAGCCCACGTCTATGGCTACAGTCAATCCGATCGTCAACGGTGGCGTCCTGCTGACGGGACTTGCGGCGCGGCTCGTGCGCGACGGCCTCCTGTCGGCTGCGGAAGCGGAGCACATAAACGCCGAATCCCTGAGCAATAAGGTGTCTTTTGTCACCCGCCTCGTGGAGAGCAAGAAGCTCGACCCCCTTACCGTTGCGCGGACCGCCTCGGAGGAGTTCGGGATCCCGCTCCTCGACATCAATGCCCTGGACCGTGACAGTTTCCCGATCAAGCTGGTCGACGCAAAACTTATCAAGCGCCACCGGGTGCTGCCGATCTTCAAGCGGGGTAACCGCCTGTTCGTGGCCGTGGCCGACCCCACCAATCTCGCCGCCCTAGACGAGATCAAGTTCAACACCGGCCTGCTCGCCGAGCCGCTACTGGTCGAGGAAGGTAAGCTTGGCCAGATCATCGACCGCAACCTCGATTCCCAAGACGGGTCGCTTGCGGACATGGCGGCAAGCGAAGGACTCGAAAATCTCGACGTCGGGGCCGACACGGAACCCACCGAAGAAGGCGCCGAAAGCGACATCAACGACAAGCCCATCGTCCGGTTCGTCAACAAGATCCTCCTCGATGCCATCAATCGCGGGGCATCCGATATCCATATCGAGCCCTACGAGCGGACCTACCGGGTACGCTTCCGGACCGACGGCGTCCTCCAAGAAGTGGCCGCGCCACCCATCGCGCTCGCCGCGCGCATCGCTGCGCGCGTGAAGATCCTGGCACGGCTGGACATCTCGGAACGGCGTGTCCCTCAGGACGGCCGCATGAAGATCCGCGTGTCTAAGACCCGCGCAATCGATTTTCGTGTCAGCACCCTGCCGACCCTGTTCGGGGAGAAGGTGGTATTGCGCCTGCTCGACCCGGCGGCGGCCTCCCTGGGCGTGGACAAACTGGGTTTCGAGCCCGACCAGAAAGCCATCTACCTAGAGGCGATCCACCGCCCCTACGGCATGGTGCTCGTCACGGGGCCGACGGGCAGCGGCAAGACGGTGACGCTCTATACCGCCCTCAATATGCTCAATACGACGGACCGCAATATCTCCACGGCGGAAGACCCGGTCGAAATCAACCTGGCCGGCATTAATCAGGTCAACATCAACGAGCGCGCGAAACTCACCTTCGCCACGGCACTGCGCGCCTTCCTGCGGCAGGACCCTGACATCATCATGGTCGGCGAAATACGCGACCTAGAAACCGCCGAGATCGCCATAAAGGCGGCCCAGACTGGTCATATGGTCATATCGACCCTGCATACAAACGACGCCCCACAGACCCTCGGGCGGCTCGTGAACATGGGCGTTCCGCCCTTCAATATCGCCTCGGCCGTCAATCTGATCATAGCGCAGCGCCTCGCCCGGCGCCTGTGCACGCATTGCCGCAAACCTTTGGAGCTTCCGGCCAAAACGCTACGCCAGGCTGGGTTTGCGGAGGCCGACATCCCGGATCTCAAGATCTATGGTCCCGGGGGGTGCGATCAGTGCAACGGTGGCTATAAGGGCCGCGTGGGTATCTACCAAGTCATGCCCGTGACACCGGCCATAGGCCAGATCATCCTAAACGGCGGCAATGCCCCCGAAATCGCCGCACAGGCCCACAAAGAGGGTATACCGGACCTGCGGCAATCGGGCCTGAAGAAGGTGCGCGAAGGCATAACAAGTCTCGAAGAGATCGAGCGCGTGACGAACGAGTAGCATCCGCTTCGGCGGATACGGCGAGATCACCGGCCCATTCCCGGCTGGCGTGAGGCCTGTGCCTACGGCCCCATACCCTTTTTAAGGACGAACCCCCCATGACGACCGGGCTTATGACACCCGACCCCGTTGCCACCTACATCGTCGTCATCGCGATCGGTGCGGTCATTGGCAGCTTTCTCAGCATGCTGATCTACAGGCTCCCCATCATCCTGAAGCGTCAATGGGAGCGGGATTGCCGCGAGACCCTGGGCCTGCCGGGCCCGGGACCGGCACCCGCCTTCAACATCGCCTGGCCAGGTTCTCACTGTCCGGCCTGCCAGACACCGCTTGGCCTGCGCGACAACATCCCGCTGCTGGGCTATCTGCTCCTTAAGGGGCGCTGCCGCCACTGCCGTGCGCCGATCCCGCGGCGTTATTTCGTAGTCGAGGTCGTGACGGTGCTGGGCGCCTTGGCCGCGTTTGTGCATTTTGGGCTCACGCTGCGCGGCGCGCTCGCATTTGCCCTCACCGCCGCCTTGATTGCCCTGACCTTCATCGACATGGAGGAGCAGATCCTGCCGGACGTCATCACCCTACCCTTTCTGTGGCTTGGACTCATCGCCAACGTGGCGGGGCTCTACACCTCCCTGCCGGCCGCCGTCGTGGGGACCGTCGCGGCCTACGTCTTCTTGTGGCTCATGTTTCAGGCCTTTCGCCTAGCCACCGGCAAAGAAGGCATGGGTTACGGAGACTTCAAGCTCTTTGCGCTTGCGGGCGCGTGGCTTGGCTGGCAACTACTGCCGCTCGTGATCCTGCTCGCCTCTCTGGCCGGGGCCCTTTATGGGGGCGCCATGATAGTCGCGGGGCGACGCTCCCGCGCCACACCGATGCCGTTTGGGCCTTTTTTGTGTGCAGCCATCTGGCTCGCGCTCTTTTACGGCACGCCCGTCATGGCCTTCTATCTGCAGCGCAGCCATGGCTAGCTACCGGGTGGCCCTGACGGGGGGCGCCGGCTC
>JAKAXM010000036.1 GCA_021816625.1 Pseudomonadota bacterium
GCCGGGCGCACCAAAAAAAACGGGCCTCGAGAGGCCCGTAACACCCTGGGGGTGAGGAGATCTATTCGTAGACTTGCTCGCCGTGCTGGCTGAGATCGAGACCTTCCACCTCATCCTCTTCGCGCACACGCAGGCCGACCATGAGATCGACGACCTTGAGGATGATGTAGGTGACGACCGCGTCGTAGATGAGTACGGTCCCGACATCGATCAGTTGCTTTACGATCTGATAAGTGTTGCCCTCCAAGGCGCCCGCGGTGCCGCCGATCGCCTTCACCGCAAAGACACCGGTGAGGATCGCGCCGAGGGCTCCGCCGATCGCATGGACGCCAAACGAATCGAGCGAATCGTCATACCCGAAGAAGTTCTTCATATAGGTCGCCGTCCAGAAACATACCGCGCCCCCGGCGATCCCAATGACCAGGGCGCCCGTTGGGTCCACGAAACCCGAGGCCGGGGTGATTGCGACGAGACCCGCCACGGCGCCCGACACCAGACCCAGAACGCTCGGCTTGCCACGTGCCATCCATTCCGCAAACATCCAGGCGAGCGCGGCCGCAGCAGTCGCGATCTGGGTCGTAGCCATGGCCATCCCGGCACGGCCGCCAGCCGAGACCGCGCTGCCGGCATTGAAGCCAAACCAGCCGACCCACAGAAGGGCCGCACCAATGACGGTCAACACCAAGTTGTGGGGGGGCATGGCTTCCTTGCCATAGCCCTTGCGCTTACCGAGCACGAGCGCCGTTACAAGACCGGCCACGCCGGCGTTCAGGTGCACGACCGTGCCGCCCGCAAAGTCCAGAGCACCAAGCTGGGCCAGCCAGCCATCGGTCGACCATACCCAGTGGGCAACGGGCGCGTACACGAAGATTAACCAGAACGACATGAACCACAGCAGGGCCGAGAACTTCATGCGTTCCGCAAAGGACCCAGCGATCAAGGCGGGCGTTATGATCGCGAAGGTCATCTGGAAGGTCATATAGACCGACTCGGGGACCGCAAGCGATAGCCCCGTCACCGTATACTTATCCATGCCGTGCAAGAACAGCCGCGACAGACCCCCGATCCAGGGGCTACCCGTCGTGAAGGCCAGGCTATAACCGACGACGTACCAAAGGACGGTCACAAGGCAGGTTATGACGAAGCTCTGCGCGAGGGTATCGAGGACGTTTTTCTTGCGGACCATGCCCCCGTAGTACAAGGCGAGACCCGGGACCGTCATCATGAGCACGAGGGCCGTCGATGTGAGCATCCAAGCGGTATCGCCAGGATTGATGGCAGCATTGGCATCACTGCTGACGGCATCGGTGGGAGCCGGGGCCGCAGCCGGAGTCGCTACTGGGGCCGGAGCTACAGCCGGGGCCGCAGGCTTTACGACCGCTGTCGCTGCAGCAGGCGCGGTAGACGAAGCGGTCGGGGTCGCGAACGCGGTGGCCGGCAAGATCATGAGCGCCGCAGCAAATACGCCTGCGCGTGCGCCCTGGATCCAGGAACGGCTGACATGAGATAAACTCATCATAAGGCCTCCGGGCCGGACTCGCCGGTACGGATACGGATCGCCTGCTCGAGGTCGAACACGAAGATCTTGCCATCGCCGATCTTGCCTGTGTTGGCGGCCTTACCGATCGCCTCGATGACGCGCTCGACGAGGTCATCGTCTATCGCCACCTCGATCTTGACCTTAGGCAAAAAATCGACGACATACTCGGCTCCTCGGTAGAGCTCCGTGTGGCCCTTTTGACGTCCGAAGCCCTTGACCTCGGTGACGGTGATGCCCTGCACCCCGATCTCGGACAAGACCTCGCGCACGTCGTCGAGCTTGAACGGTTTTATAATAGCGGTAATCATTTTCATAAGAATATCTTCCTCAAGAAAACAAATAGCATGACCAAACCTGAGATGTGTGCGGGACGCCTGGCGCCCTTGCATATTACATCAGGGACGCTCGATCTGAGCGCCTCCCCTATGGCAGCTATTGGTGACACTGACCGAAATCCCTGGACCTCTTCGCGGCTGAAGGCCACCATCGGTATGCCGGGCTTAAGACCGCGGCTTGTTTGTCGCCTCGAAACGAGATGGCGCCGCAGTTGCCTGCACAAGCTTGCCTGCATCGCCCACGATCATAAGGGCGGCCACCGCGGCACCCACCGCAAAGACCGCCAATCCAGGCTCGTAGATAAGCGTTAATACAGCCGCAAAGACAATCAGAAGACGAATCACATGAGTCTTTAGGCGCACCATGGTAAAGATCCTCGCCTGCTCCCCACTATGGCTATCTCGAAAGGCCGTGCTCGGGATCCAGGTTCTATTAAAGATTCAACCAGAGAACTGCGGGCCGGCGAACCGGTCCGCAGTCACTTTGCCGGGTGATAAGACACCTTAGTCGCCCAAGACCGGGGTCCGTTCGCCGTCCCCGTAGAGCGCGTAGGCCTGTTCACCGTGAGCCGCGTCATCGCCCACCAGAAGATCCTCTTCCGACATGCGCAGGGGCACGACAAAACTGATGAGCTTTAGCAGGACATACGTCACCGCGATGTTCAAGACGATGATAAAGGCGGCACCTTCTAGTTGGAGGGTAATCTGGTGCCAATTACCGTCTATGGCGCCACCGGGGTTGGTCAAGGCGTAGGCTGCGCAGCCCGCCTTAGTCGCCAATACGCCGGTCAAGACGCCCCCCAACAGACCCGCTACCGCATGGGTATGAAACACGCCCAGGGTGTCATCTACCTTACGGAAAACGCTGAGGCGCTTGCCCAGCACGTTCATCGTGAACCAAGGAACCATGCCCGAGCACACCCCGATGATGAGTGCACCGTAGCCGCTGACGACGCCGGCTGCGGGGGTGATAGCAACAAGTCCGGTAATCATCCCCTGCACCGCCCCAATGACGGAAGGCTTCTTGAAGAACTGGATATCCATGACCGTCCAGACCAGGAGACTCATAGCTGTGGCGATATTGGTGTTAAGCACGGCCACGCCTGCGTCACGGCTAGCAGCATACGGGTCGCCGCCGTTAAAGCCGTTCCAGCCCAACCACAAAATCCCCGCGCCTACCAGCATCATCAAGACGCTATTGGGCTGGAAGCTTTCGCGATCACGGGCCAGCCGGGGGCCTATCATGGCTGCACCCACAAATGCGGCTACGCCGGCCGAGAGGTGGATGACGTAGCCGCCGGAATAGTCGATCACGCCCAAACTCGAGAGCCAGCCGCCACCCCATAAGCTGAATGCGCCAACCGTATACGAAAAGGTGAGCCAAAGAGGCACAAAGAGCATCCAGGCCTTGAAGTTCATGCGACCGAGGAAGGCTCCCGCCATAATGATGAGCGTAATGGCGGCAAAAACGAACTGGAAATACACCATCGTGGCCATCGGGAAATTCGCCGATGTATTGGACGTGGGAATCACCGCCTGCTTCAACTCATCGCCGATCGCTGCGATAGGATGAGGCATGCCCACGAAAGAGGTCCACTCCGGACCAAAGCCCATGTTGTAGCCCCACAATACCCACGCGATCAGCACGGCCGCGAAGGCATAGAGGCTCATGAAGGCCGAGTTGATGGCCCACTTCTTTTTGACGATACCGCCATATAAAACGACCAAGCCTGGAACGCTTTGTAGGCCGACGACGGTGGCCGCTGTCAATTGCCATGCGTTGTCGCCTGTATTCAGCCATGCTACGGACATGTGATTCCCCTCCCATTTATATTGTGAGACAACAGGCCTATGAGCGCGCCTTGCAAGGCGCGGGAGTTACTGGTCATAAGGCCTCCGGTCCGGACTCGCCGGTCCGTATGCGAATGGCTTGTTCGAGGTCGAACACGAAGATCTTGCCGTCACCGATCTTGCCGGTATTGGCGGCCTTGCTGACGGCTTCGATCACGCGCTCCACGAGATCGTCATCGATCGCGATTTCGATCTTGACCTTGGGCAGGAAATCGACGACGTACTCGGCTCCCCGGTAGAGCTCCGTGTGGCCCTTTTGACGTCCGAAGCCCTTGACCTCGGTGACGGTGATGCCCTGCACCCCGATCTCGGACAAGACCTCGCGCACGTCGTCGAGCTTGAACGGTTTAATGATAGCGGTGACGAGTTTCATGGGCGGCCCCCGCGAAAGGCGGCGAGCCCATGCGATCCGTGTACGCAGGGACCACGTGCCCCCGGCGCAACGGTAGGCGCGGTGCGAAGCGCGTTCATAATACCCCCTTGATGTGTGACGAGGCCTGTGACATGGACAGGCGATTGGGGGCAATGCAGAGAGCGTGCCAAAGAAAAGGGGAGGCGGAAACCGCTTCAAGACACGGTTCCCAGCCTCCCCAGGAAAGGGGAAATGCCCCAAAACGGTGAGCGCGCCCCTTAGGGTTGCACCACTTAGGGGCTTAGACCCCGGAATTTCGCAGCGACACCGCGGCCTCGACCATATTGCGCAGCGCGCTCTCGGTCTCGGGCCAGTTACGGGTCTTCAGGCCGCAATCCGGATTGACCCAGAGGTTCTCACGTGGCAGGACCTTCTCGGCCTTCTGCATGAGCCGCACCATCTCCTGAGTGCTCGGCACGCGGGGCGAATGGATGTCGTAGACACCCGGGCCGATCTCGTTGGGATAACGGAAATTCACAAAGGCGTCGAGAAGCTCCATGTCGGAGCGCGAGGTCTCGATGGTGATGACGTCCGCATCCATCTCCGCCACGGCCTCGATGATGTCATTGAACTCGGCGTAGCACATATGGGTATGGATCTGGGTCTCGTCCGCGACGCCGCCCGAGGACACCCGAAAGGCGCGCACGGCCCAAGCAAGATAGGCCTTGTGATCCTCGCGCCGCAAGGGCAGGCCCTCGCGCACCGCGGGTTCGTCGATCTGGATCACGCGTATGCCGGCCCTCTCCAGGTCGCAGACCTCGTCGCGTATCGCGAACGCGATCTGAAGGGCGGTATCGGCACGCGGCTGATCGTTACGCACGAAGGACCACTGCAGGATGGTGACAGGCCCGGTCAGCATGCCCTTCATCGGGCGCTTGGTGAGCGACTGGGCGTAGCGGGCCCACTCGACGGTCATGGGCGTCGGGCGCGACACGTCGCCGAAGATGATCGGCGGCTTCACGGCCCGCGAACCGTAGCTCTGCACCCAACCATAGTCCGTGAACGCAAAGCCCTGGAGCTGTTCGCCGAAGTATTCCACCATGTCGTTGCGCTCGGCCTCGCCGTGCACAAGCACATCGAGACCGATCTCTTCCTGCTTACGCACGGCAAGCGCGATCTCGGCCCGCATCCGCTCCTCATATTCGGCGGCATTGATGCGGCCCGCCTTGAAGTCGCGCCGGGCGGTCCGGATCTCGTTCGTCTGCGGGAAGGAGCCGATAGTAGTGGTCGGGAACATCGGCAAGTTAAGGTGCGCACGCTGCAACGGCCGGCGCTTGGCGAACGGTTGTTTCCTCGTGGCGTCCTGCGGGCTCACCACGGCGACCCGGGCCTTGACGGCGCGGTCGTGGATGCGTGCCGAGGACTTCCGGTCCTGCGCCACGCGACGGCTCTCCTCGAGGGCCTGGGCGATGGCCGCATCACCCTCATCGAGACCCCGCTTCAAGACCCCGACCTCCGCCATCTTCTGCATGGCAAAGGCAAGCCAGCTACGAATCTCGCCATCCAGTCTCTGTTCGCGCATCAGGTCGACCGGCACATGCAGGAGCGAGCAGCTGCTCGCCACCGCGATGCCACCCTTATGGCCTTGGGCGATGCGCAGCACCTTGAGGGCCGCGTCGAGATCGGCGCGCCAGATGTTACGGCCGTCGACTACGCCCAGCGACAGAAGTTTTTCGGCCGGGACGGCCTTCAAAACCGCCGGCAACTGCTCCGGGGCACGCACAAGGTCGACATGGAGGCCCGCGGTCGGAAGCTTGCACGCAAGCCCGAGATTCGCGCCCAGACTCTCGAAATAGGTCGCCAACATGAGCTTGGGGTCGGCTGATGACAGCTGCTCATAGGCCTTCGGATAGGCGTCAGTCCACGCCTTCGGGAGATCGAGGACGAGGGCCGGCTCGTCGATCTGCACCCATTCTATACCCTGATCCGCGAGCCGCTTCAGGATCTGCTGGTAGACGGGCAAGAGGTCGGGCAACAGCGAGAGGCGATCGAAGTCCTCGCCCTTGGCCTTGCCGAGCCACAGATACGTGAGGGGTCCGAGAAGAACCGCCTTGACCGGGAAGCCTGCGGCACGGGCCTGGGCCACATCCTCGAAGAGTCGCGGCGACGAAATCGCGAACCGCTGGCCCTTTTGAAATTCGGGGACGATATAGTGGTAGTTGGTATCGAACCACTTCGTCATCTCGCAGGCATAGGTGGCCTTGCCGGTGGGGGCCACGCCGCGCGCCATCCGGAAAAAGGTATCGAGGTCCACCTCGGGCCCCTGCCACTCGAAACGCGGAGGCACGACGCCGAGCAGCGCACTGGTCTCGAGGACATGGTCGTACCAGGCGAAATCGCCGACCGTCACAAGGTCGAGGCCGGCTGCCATCTGAGCGCTCCAGGCACGCATGCGCAGGTCCTTCCCGACGTCACGGAGGGCCTCCTGGGTCAGATTCCCTTTCCAGTAGGCCTCAAGGGCCTTCTTAAACTCCCGATCGGGACCGAGACGGGGAAAACCAAGGATGTGTGCAAGGCTCAAAATCGACTCTCCGGGGCACGCGCCCATAGCGAATAAGGGGTTGGAGGGCAAAACGGCGCCGACAGCGCGCTCATGGCGACGGCCGTGGGAGGCTAACCTCGGCGACGCCCGGAGTCAATGGGCGGACGGGGGCTTGTTAGCGCAAGGCCGTAATGTCCCCTTTGTGCAATTTTACAATGTCCCCTTTTTTCTTGCGGGGGGGGGTTGTGGCAGAGGAGCTGGTGGTCATGAACCTATCCCAGTGGACAATGAGAAAAGCGTCCATCTCCCCAGGACGCAGGCCAAAGCTCGTCAGGCCCAGCGCCCCCCGGCGGAGACCCGCTCCAGACCACCCCTGGCGGGGTTATTCCTCGACGACCCCCTCCGGATCCACATCATGACCACACCCCAAGGGGGTATTTCTGCTTTGCTCAACAGGGGACACTGTGAATTGGGTTGACAGACAGGTCCGCACCGACGTCTAGGCCCTTCCCTAAGATCAAGAACAAGGGAGGGCGGCTCAGGAAGAGCGCCGCACCGCGGCCGGTCCTGAGACGGCGTTTATAATGGCTATATAATTGACTACTATAAACGATATATCGCTAGAAGAGATATATTTGCGGCTATTGGCGCAGCCTTAGAGTCGCGCTACCATAGCTCTCCAAGAACGGGACATCATCCATGGCAAACACCGATTATCGCGCCCTTTCCGACCGAGAAATCGCGCGCCGCGTGGGCGGGCGGCTGCGGGCCTTGCGGCTGCGCCGAAACCGCAGCCAGGAAGACCTCGCCAAGAGCGCCGCGATCAGCGTAGGCACCGTGAAGGCGCTTGAGGCGGGACGCGGCAAGCTCGGGAACCTCATCAGCCTCTTGCGCGAACTGGACGCACTCGACCGCCTGGACGATTTTCTTCCGGAGCCGCCCCCGAGCCCCCTGGAATTGGTCCGCCGGCAAGGCCGTGTGCGCCGACGCGCCTCGGGGAAGACGGGCACGCACCCGACGGATGAGGGCTCCGCATGGTAGGGGCGGTCACAGCCGCCATTGTGCGCCTCTGGGGCGAACCCGTTGGCGCCGTCGCCTGGCTTGCGGATCGGGCCCTGGCGGCGTTCGAATTCGAGCCCGCGTTCTTGAGGTCGGGACGTGACGTCGCGCCGCTTACCATGCCCCTGGCCCAAGCCTCGGATCAGGTCTTTAGCTTTCCCAGCTTACCGCGCGCAACCTTCATGGGCCTGCCGGGACTCTTGGCCGACGCCCTGCCCGACAAGTTTGGGAACGCCTTGATCGATACTTGGCTCGCGCGCCAGGGACGCGCGGCGAGCGACTTCAATCCCATCGAGCGCCTCTGCTATACGGGTGAGCGCGGCATGGGCGCCCTCGAGTTCGAGCCGGCCATGAATCGGCACCTTGGACGCGCCGTCCCGGTCGAGATCGCAAAACTTGTGGAACTCGCCCGCATGATCACGGCCGAGCGTGGACGCCTTGATACCCGCCTTGGCGTCGGGAGCGGTCCGGACGAAGTGGCGCTGCGCAACATCCTGCGGGTCGGCACCTCGGCCGGAGGGGCCCGCGCCAAGGCCGTGATCGCGCTCGACAACCAAGGCCACGTACTCTCGGGCCAGGGCCCGGTGCCTCCGGGCTATGAGTATTGGCTACTCAAATTCGATGGTGTGATGGATCTCGAACTCGGTGGTACGCAGGGATACGGGCGCATCGAATACGCCTACTCGCGCATGGCGCACGCGGCCGGGATCACGATGAGCGAGTGCCGACTGCTGCACGAAAACGGCCGCGCCCACTTCCTGACGAAGCGTTTCGACCGCGTGGGCCACGAAAAGCTACACATGCAGTCCCTATGCGGCATTGCCCATTACGATTACAACGCCGCCGGCGCCTACGGCTACGAACAGGCCTTCGAGGTCATGCGTCGGCTGCGCCTGCCGAAGACCGACGCGATCCAGCTGTATCGGCGCCTGATCTTCAATGTGGTCGCCCGTAATCAGGATGACCACACCAAAAATATCGGCTTCTTGATGGGGCCCGACGGGAAATGGCGCCTGGCGCCCGCGTTCGATCTCATCTATGCCCATAACCCCGAGGGCCGCTGGACCCATCAGCACCAAATGACGATCAACGGAAAGCGCGACCACTTTACGCGCGCCGACCTTCACACCGTAGGCACCTCCGTCGGCATCGCCCGACCGGACGATATCCTGGAGGAGGTCGTCGACGCAGTTGCGGCCTGGCCGAATGTGGCCCGCGAGGCCGGCGTCGACCCAGTGCGCACAGCGGAAATCGCCCGCACCCTACGCCTGAGCTGGTGATCCAGGGCCACGCTTAATGGTCATCTCCGCATCGCCACCTCAAGCGTCCTGAACTGGGCATAGCGTCGCTCGAGAAATTCCCGATTCGGGTGATCGCGCGCGAACCTCGGCGCCGGGATATGCGTCTCGTGCATGCCCTTGAGGCCATGCAACAGCATGGGGTCATCCTCCTCTCCGAAAATGTCCCGACGCACTTCGATGACGTAGTCCGGACGAATCGCCAGAACCTGCCCGTCAAAAGCGGCGTGGTGCAGTTTACATGGCGCCACCCCATTCTTGACCACGGGCTCGCCGTCGGGCTCACCATCGGGGATGATATGCGCGGCACCCCGCAGTTCCTCATGCCGCAACCTGCAGAAGGCGCACCGTTCGCTATATGCGCGTAACACACGCTCGCGGAACGAGCGCTGATGGATGCGCTGCCGGACGATGGTCGTGATATAGGATCGCCGCGCCTGTGCCACACCGTCGCTAATGCCCGCCTTTTGCGATCCCCCAGGCCAGCCCGCGAAGTGCGCGTCGTCGACTTCCACGCTAAAGGTATGGCGGGAAGGGTCGGCTTCGCCGATGAGCACAGGCCATGCCGCGAGATATTTGCCGGGAACGATCCGATGAAAACAGATGAGTGGGGTACGCTTGCGCACGGCCGTACGCAGCCCGGCATTGTCGCCATGCTGGGGATTAGACCCACGATAGCGATACGAGGGCCATCCGTCCCCTGAAGACCATCATCAGAAGGGCCGTTTAGTATGGTCGTGATCGCACGGGGTAGATCGAGGAGCCTGGGCTTGAATATCCCTTGTGGCCCGACGAAAGGGGTGCGCTGCCCCTCAGACAGATACCAGCGAAGACATCGTCAGGGCATCGCGCCTCGTTGGCAAGCCAGCCAAAGGCCGCTTTGCGCACGCTCGCGTCATTCATGTGACATCCGCCATCTCCCGCGCGCCCGGGCCGTAAGGCTCGTGGTCGGTCGGCCTGGAACGAGGACTCATCGTGGTTCGGAGGCGAGCCCATCCTATACCGGCGATGCGCGCATCTCGCTCAAGGGCGTCGCGCCCGCGGCGCGTGCGCCGGATCGGTCGGGACGCGATGGGTTTCTGATTCCCCCGAGGCGGCGTTCCGCGATGTGGCCCCGCAACATCCGTGGAAAACTGAAGGGGATAGGGACGCGGGGCAAGGGCCTGGACCGCGAGGATGGATAGCCTGTCCCACGTGGGGACTGAGGGGCCGTAGCGACCCCAAGACGGCTCGGTGGTAGAATCTTCACGAGCAGGCATGACAAGAACGGCGGCTTCAGGGATTATGGGCCGCCCGCGCAACGTCGCTACCGGAGGACGCTTATGCTGGACAAGGTCTTGGCGGAGGCCATAAAAACCGGCCGCCTGACGGTGCATTACCCTACAGGCGAGCGACGCCGATACGGTGAGGGCTCGCCGGACGCGGAATGGGTCATCAAGGATGCTGCGGCTATCCCGCGCCTGATCAGGGACCCCTGGCTCGAAATGGGTGAGACTTATATGGAGGGGGCGTGGGACGCGCCAAAGGGGCTCGCGCTGCTCCTGGAAGTGCTGCTTCGCAACATACCAGAAGACGATGCGCCCTCGCTGCTGCGGAACATCGGGCGGTATTTCGAGCAGGCCAATAGCCGCGCGGCAAGCCGCCGCCACGTCGCCCACCATTACGATCTAGACGAGTCTTTGTTTCGTATGTTCCTCGACCGGGAGATGCATTATTCCTGCGCGTACTTCGAGCGGCCCAATGTGAGCCTCGAGGAGGCGCAGGTCGCCAAATGCGAGATCATACGCCGCAAACTAGGGCTCAAGGCAGGCCAGAGGGTGCTCGACATCGGCTGTGGCTGGGGAGGGCTTGCCCTCCATCTCGCCCGCGCAGTCGACGTCCACGTGACGGGGATCACGCTTTCCAAAGAGCAGCACCGGGTGGCCACGGCCCGGGCACGCGAGGCCGGACTTGCTGACCGCGTGACCTTCCGACTCGAGGACTACCGCGAACACCCCGGTCTTTATGATCGTATCGTAAGCGTAGGCATGTTCGAGCACGTGGGGCTCCCCCACTACGAGACGTTCTTTGCCACCGTCCGTGAACGGCTCGCACCGGGCGGCCTTGCACTGCTCCACCACATCGGGCGCAGCGGTGGCCCCGGACGGACCAACCCCTGGATCCGCCGCTACATATTCCCCGGTGGCTACAACCCGGCCCTGTCCGAGGTCCTGCCGGCCATCGAGCGCGCCGGGCTCAAGGTGGCCGACGTGGAGGTCTTGAAGTTCCATTACCGCTACACGCTGCGCGAATGGCAACGACGCTTTCAGATGCGGCGCGCGGAGGCCGTGCGACGCTGGGACGAGCGTTTTGCCCGCATGTGGGAGTTCTACCTTGCGGCCTGCGAGGCCTCATTCGCGATTGGGGACCTTGTTGTATTTCATATCCAGCTTGCGCGGACGCTCGAAGGCCTGCCTTTGACACGCAAGGCGTGGTACGCAGAGAATCCAGAGCCCGCTGGTCTCGCTGAACGGATCTGACGAGACGCATGTGCTGGCGGCGTAGCAGGTCCCGATTCCCAAAGGGATCGGCGGGCGTCGGGGAACCTCTAGCCACCGCCACAGTCAAGGCCTTCGAAACCCCTTTTGGTCTCTTGCCAGGGGACGCACCGCACGGTCTACTGCCGAGGTCTTGCGCATGCGGCTACGCGGAGACGTTGCGCTAAATACAGATGCCATTGGAGCAGGAAGGCTATGAGCCGATACGCAGCAGAATCATCGTACGATCAAGCAACCGTCTTTCGGATGTCAGGTGCCGCGGTCCTGGCCGTGCGTTTCATCCTGGGATGGATCTACTGGGGGGGCGGGACACGCCGCTTCATATATGCCCCGCAGAAGCTCGACCCCCACGCGCACAGCTGGATGGCCAACAAGCTTCAGGGCGGCATGCCGGGCGCCGTCCTAGGCCTAAACCATGTCCTCAGTGCGATCCTCCACCATCCAGCGCTCGTCTACTGGCTGCTGGTCCTTGTAAGCGCCGCGGAGCTGCTAAGCGGGCTTGGGCTCATCCTGGGGGCCCTGACGCGCCTGAGCGCCATCGTAAGCATCGCCCTTAGCGTATCGCTCATGCTGGTCTTTGGCTGGCAGGGGGCAACCTGTATCGATGAATGGACGATGGCATCGGCGACGTTCGCGATGGGGTGCACCATATTCGCTGCCGGCAGTGGGGTATGGTCGCTCGATGCGTGGCTTTTGCGCAGGAACCCCAGCCTAGCGACGGCTGGCTGGTTCCGTTGGTTTGGCAGCGCCCCATTCAGTGCGCGCGAGATCGAAGGCTGGGGCAAGGGGCTTGCCATCGTCGCCGCCCTGTTTACCCTGGTCTTTTATAACTACTATCGCGGGTCGATCTTCAGCAAGTTCCATAGCGGTCCCGTAAGCGCAGGCAAACACCACATCAGCTTGAGCCAGGCGCAGATCGGTAAGGATGGCCGCGTGAAGGTCCTGGCCTACCTGAATGGCGGCACACCAGCCGTGCCTTCGCACGTCGTAAAGGTGGTGGTCCAGGGGCCGCAAGGCGTGGTGGAGAGCTGGAAGGGCGCGGCCCTGGAAAAGGCGTCCAAGGGCCATATCGACAATATATACCGCTACAACAAGTTCACGCCAGGACTCTACGGCCTGAAGGCCAAGATGGGCGCCAAGGCCTGGATCACCCTGCGGCCCCAACACGCAGCGACCCTTGCGCCGGGCCACTACACGGTCATATTCGAGAATATCAACGGCAAGAAGTTTAAGACGGGGGCCTCGCTTACCTAAAGGACGGGCGCGCGAGTCCCAAGGGCCCGCGCGCCCCTCCCCTTTTACCAGGCTTGGGTGAGAACTAAGGCGACTTTGGCGTCGTGCAGGCCAGAGAAGATGTGGTGATCGGTGGCGGTGACAAAAACGCCCGCCGTGAAACGGTCCCAGGATTTCGTAAGCCCGATGCCGTAGTCGTCGTAAGAGGCCACGGTATCGCCGCTCGTATGACCGCCGTGGAGCAAAAGATGGAGGCCGCTACCGAGACCCACGCGGTAACCGGTCTCAAGGTAGGTGTTACCGTGCTGCCAGTCGTGATAAACACCCGCCGAAAGCGAGCCGAAACGCAGGCGCAGGAAAGTCTCTTCGAAATTGAGGGGACTTACGTCGAAGCGGTAGGCGGTGGCGCCGGCATCGAAACCGAGGCCCACAGGGGTCATGTCGCGGATGCCGCCCGTGAAATCGGCACGCTCGTGGGCGCCTCGATAATCAAGGCTCGAGACGAAGGCGCGGGCATAAAGGCCGATCGGACCGGATGCGGTGACCGAGCCTTGAAGGGCCGGATTGCCGTTGGACTCGGACAGGCCGCGCCAGACGTAGTTGCTCAAAAGAGACACCTGGCCACTGATGCCCTCGCCATAGGCAGGGGACGCCAGCAAAAAGGCCAAGACCAAAGTGGGACAAATGCGGCGCACGTTATTCACGAGGCGCATTATATAGAAGCCGGGCTCGACCGCCAGTCCTCCCGTGCTCGCCCTCTTCGCTCGCGGCCCAGAAAGGCTTATACTGAGACCATGCTGACACGAATATTGGATCAAATTGCGGCAACGGCCCGCGCCGCCGTCCCCCCGGAATTCGGGCAGGACGTCGAAAAAAACGTGCGCGCGGTGTTAGATAGCACGTTCCAGAGGCTAAGGCTCGTCACCCGCGAGGAATTTGAGGTACAGCAGGGGGTCCTGCAACGGACCCGCGAGCTCGTCGAGCGCCTGGAACGGCAGGTTGTAGAGCTCGAAGCCAAGAGCGGTTCGGGGACCGCGGCCGGCACCAAGCCGCCCAATCCCCTCCCCTAAGAACGGCGGGTAACCGAAGGCCGCGCCATGGTGGTGAGGCATGGACCAAGGGCGGCCTTCGCGCTATGCTTAAGCGCCCACGCGCCCTGAGCTCAGCTGGATAGAGCGTTGGATTCCGATGCCAGCGCTCAGGGGCTTACGGGGCACAGAGGGCAGCGGTCAAAAATTGCTACAACGCGTGTCATGCGCCCTTAGCTCAGTTGGATAGAGCGTTGGATTCCGATTCCAAAGGTCAGAGGTTCGAATCCTCTAGGGCGCA
>JAKAXM010000037.1 GCA_021816625.1 Pseudomonadota bacterium
GCTGGGCTCGAGTCGGCCATGGAGCGTAAGCACGGCAGCCTGGCCCTGCACTGGCGGCAGGCGGACGCGCCATCCCGGCTCATACGGGAGACCCTCGCCGGCTGCCTAGCTCGGGATCTGCCGCGACCGCTGGAGGCCCTCGATTTCGACGGGGGATGCGAATTCCGGGCGCAGGGACGCGACAAGGGCACGGCCATACGCGAACTCTGTCGGCGTTGCCCCGGGGCCGCCATGGCGTATCTGGGCGATGACCGAACGGACGAAGATGCCTTCGCCGCCTTGCCGGCCACGGGGCTTGGCGTACTTGTGCGCCCCACCGCCCGCCCCACCCGGGCCCATCTCTGGATCCGCCCACCCGAAGAACTCTACAGCTTCTTGGACACCTGGATCACCGTGACCCAACCATGACCGTCTCCTATTGGCAGCACGCCGACAAGGTACTCAAGGCCTCCCGCTTTTCCGGCCACTCCTGGCTTACTTGGCTTGGCGCCGCGGCACTTGCCATGGCGGTATTCATCGTCCTAAAGACCGTCCGCCGGCTTGGCGATCGCGCACTGGTGGCGGCGAGCGCCCATACCGAACGCGGCTGGCCGCGCCTCCTTAGGCGTGCCGTGCTCAAGACGAGTCCGTGGTTTCTCGCGCTCGTCGCCATCCTGGTCGCCTCCGCGCCCCTGGCCCTGAGCCCGCTTACGCGCGCAGCTCTCATCGATATCGGCACAACTGCGCTCTTTCTCCAGGTCGCCCGCTGGGGGCATGCCATGATCACCGCCGGCATCGACCATTACCGAGGTCATAGCACGGATAGCGAGCGCGTGACCGTCGTGGTGGCCGCCGGGCTCGTGGCGACTATTCTGCTCTGGACTCTGCTTACGCTGGCCGCGCTCAACAATCTCGGCATCAATGTAACCGCGCTACTGGCGGGCTTCGGGGTGGGCGGCGTCGCCTTGGCGCTCGCGATCCAGACCACGCTCGCGGACGTACTGGCGTCGTTCTCGATCGTGTTCGACAAGCCCTTCGTGCTTGGCGACAACATCGCCCTCGACGCTTATACCGGTACGGTAGAGCACATAGGCCTTAAAACCACACATTTACGCAGTCCGAGCGGCGAACAGATCATTATCCCGAACTCGGATCTCGTGAAAGGGCGCGTCCGTAACTACAAACGGATGCAGAACCGCACGGTTACGTCTACACTTTACCTCACGTACGAGAACCCCCCGGAAAGCGTCGCGCTCGCTGCGCGCGTCGTAGAAGAAGTTATCCGCCGCGAAGGCCGCGCCTGCTTTTTGGGGACCTGCTTCACGGACTATCAGCCGCAAGGGCTCGTGCTCGAGATACGGTACATGATTCCTAAGGATTATGCCGATGCCTACAAGGACATACAGCAAATTATAAATATAGGGATCTTTCGGGCCTTCCATGAACAGGGGATCGAGTTCGCGCGCCAAGTCACCGCGCATGCGGACTGGTCACCCCAACCGCCCGCCAAGGAGGCGCGATGAATGACATGGCGCAGGGAGGCAACCGGCTTGTGGTCGTATCCAACCGGCTCCCCGTGGTCGTAAAGCAAATCGATGAACAATGGACCTTTACATCCGGCTCAGGAGGCCTAGTAAGCGCGCTCGCGCCCGTGTTGCGCAATCGCGGCGGGGTCTGGATCGGCTGGCCGGGCACATCGGACGCCGATCCCGAGACCCTAAGCGGCCTCCTGAGAGAGGCGACGGCGCAATCGGGATACACCCTAAAGCCCGTGCTTTTCGATCAAAGAGACAAGGACGATTTCTATCACGGCTTTGCAAACGAGGTGATCTGGCCGCTCTTTCATGACCTGCAATCGCATTGCAACTTTGCGCCCCGCTATTGGGACGCCTACAACCGCGTAAATCGCCGCTTCGCGGACGTGATAATCGAGAACACGGGCCCCGGCGATTTCATATGGATCCACGACTACCACCTGATGAACGTGGGCCAGGAATTGCGCGCCCAAGGGGTGGCGGCGCGCACCGGTTTCTTCCTCCATATCCCGTTTCCGCCACTTGATATCTACATGAAACTCCCGTGGCGATTCCCGCTGTTGCGTGCGCTCCTACAATACGACCTGATCGGCTTTCAAACCCTCCGCGACCGCCGCAATTTTCTGCAATGCCTGCGACTCATAGCGCCCGACCTCACCACCACAGGTAAAGGTCAGGTCATCAAGATCCGTGCTGGTAACCGCGAACTGCGGGTTGGAACCTTCCCGATTGGCATCGATTTTCAGGAATTCGCGCGCGGCAGCAAGAGCGAGACCGTGACGCGCAAGGCCCGCGAGCTTCATGAGGATCTGCCGGGCCGGCAAGTGCTGCTCGGAGTGGATCGCCTCGACTACACCAAGGGAATCTGCCACCGATTCGAGGCCTTTCGCAACGCCCTCCAGCGCTTCCCGGAGCTGCACCACCGCACCACTCTGATCCAGGTCGTCGTGCCCAGCCGTGAGGACATCCCCAAATATCACGCGCTCAAGATGGAGATGGAGCGGCTGGTCGGTGAAATCAACGGCCAGTTCACGCAATCAGGCTGGGTCCCCATCCACTACATCTTCCGCAGCCTAAGCCGGATAGAGCTGTTGGCCTACTACCGCGCCTGTGAGATCGCGCTCATAACCCCTCTCAAAGATGGTATGAACCTGGTCGCAAAAGAGTTCTGTGCGGCGAGCCCCGCAGGCGAGAGCGTCCTCATCCTCTCGGAGTTCGCGGGCGCTGCAGCCCAGCTGCAAAAAGGCGCATTGCTGGTAAACCCCTATAACGTGGAAGAGGTGGCCGAGACCATACATCGCGCCATCCTCATGGGCCCCGGCGAACGACGGGCGCGCATGCACAAACTTAAGCGTTTCGTGCGCGAATACGATATCTTCTGGTGGGTCGATGCCTTCTTGAAGGCCGCCATCGCCAAAGACTTAAGCAACTTCCCGGCCCCCGAGGAATACGTCCCGCACATGGAGACGATCTCGCTTTAGGGCGCCCCCGCCCGGATCTTGGGGAAACCGCGCGTCGGCCCTTGTCAAGATTGTCGGCACCCAGGGGGCCCGTTACACTCGCGCTATGGAAATTCTAGACGGTCTCAATCAGCAGCAACGGGAGGCCGTCCGACTCATAGATGGGCCCGTACTTGTCCTGGCCGGGGCCGGCAGCGGCAAAACGACGGTCATTGCCCGCAAAATCGCCTACCTCATAGCCAAGGCCGGCTACGATGCCGCGCATATCGCGGCGGTGACATTCACTAACAAGGCCGCGCGCGAGATGCGCGAACGGGCGGTGCAGTTGCTGCCTCAGACCGCCCGGCGCGGCCTCACGGTGCTCACCTTCCACGCACTGGGGCTCAAGATCATTCGGGAGGAGATCGAGGCCCTGGGCCTTCGTCACGGCTTTACGCTGCTCGATCCTCGCGACGCCGAGTCGCTCGTAAAGGACCTGTGCCGCGAACACGGCCATGACGCAAGCCCGCCGGACGCGGTCGCCGCACGCATTCGCGCCTGGAAAGATGCCGGCATCGCCCCCGGTCTCGCCATCGAAGAAGCGGGCGCGGAAGGCGCCATCTACGCCGATTACACCGAACGGCTACGCGCCTATAACGCGATCGATCTCGACGATCTGATCCTGCTCCCCGCCGCACTCCTCACCCAGGATCAGAACGCGCGCCTGCGATGGCGCGAGCGCCTACGCTACCTGCTCGTCGATGAATACCAGGACACCAATGATGGACAATACCGACTGGCGGCGGCGCTCGCCGGTGAAAACTTCACCGCCGTCGGGGACGACGATCAGTCCGTGTACTCCTGGCGGGGTGCGCGCCCCGAGAATCTCGCGCGTCTGACGCGCGATTATCCACGCCTCACCGTGATCAAACTCGAGCAGAACTACCGCTCGACCGGCCGTATCTTGAAGGCTGCCAATGCCGTCATCGGCAACAACCCGCACCTCTTCCCGAAGAAACTCTGGAGCGCCTTTGGCTTTGGCGACGCCCTGAAGGTCTTGGTCGCGCAAGATGAGGAGCACGAGGCCATCCGGGTCGTCACCGCCCTCCTCCACGACAAGTTCGTGCGCCGCGCGGAGTTTGGCGACTATGCCATCTTGTATCGTAGCAACCATCAGGCGCGCACCCTCGAACAGGTGCTGCGGGAGCACCGCGTACCCTATTTCCTAAGCGGCGGCACCTCCTTCTTCGACCGCATCGAGGTCCGCGACGCCGTCGCCTTCCTGCGCCTCATACACAACCCAGCCGATGATGCGGCGTTTCTACGCATCTGCAACGTGCCCAAGCGCGAGATCGGTCCGGCCAGTGTCGAGCGGCTGCGCGACTATGCCCACCGTCGCGGCCAACCGCTCCTTTACTGCTGCCATGAACTGGGTCTTTCCCAATACCTCCCCGCGCCCCAGGCCGCGGCATTACACCGCTTCGCCCTCACCCTGCAAGACCTCAAAGACCGCGCACGCACCATGCCCCCCGGCGCGCTTTTGCGCCAGGCCCTGCATGATCTGGGCTATGAAGGACATGTCCTCGCGACGGCCGATGACCGCCGCTCCGGACGCCGACGGCTTGAGCTACTCGAGGAATTTTTGGCGTGGGTCGACCGCTTGAGCCGGGAAGAAGACGGTCGATCCTTTGACGATGTCCTGGCGCAGGTCATCCTGCAGGGCATGGGCGACAAAGACCGGGAACCCGATACCAAGACCGTCCGGCTCATGACGCTCCATGCCGCCAAGGGCCTCGAGTTCCCGCATGTCTTCCTCGTTGGCCTCGAGGAGGACATCCTGCCGCACCGGGCAAGCCTTATCGCAGGCGGTCTCGAAGAGGAACGACGGCTTGCCTATGTGGGGATGACCCGCGCCCGGGAAAGCCTGACCATGAGCTACGCGCAACGCCGCCGCCGTCAAGGGGGCGCCCAGGAGACCACCCCCAGCCGTTTTCTCGCCGAGATCCCGGCCGAGGACCTGATTTGGGACGGCCGGGAAGAAAAGGCCCCCGCCGAACGCCTGGCGCACGGCGAATCGCATCTGCGCGGCCTGCGCGACATCCTAGGCGAACGATAGGGTCGCCCTGAGACTCGATCCGCCGCAACCCACGCCCTGAACGCTGGCGCAGGCCTTGGGTTTCCGTTACGCTAACACCCAACCTTAGTCGCTAGGACTTGCACTTGCGGGGTGGATGATTTTCATGAGCAGGACGCTTCTTGGCAAGGCGCTAAAGCTCGCCTTCTTGCGCAGCGAAAAAAGCGGCAAGCCGTTTGCCGTGATCTTGTTTAGCATCGATCGCTTCCGTCTCCTCAATCACCGCTTCGGTTATACCCTCGCCAACCGGACCCTGAAACGCGTATGCGACGTCGCCCGCGCGACGGTGGGTCGCGCCGGTATCGTCGGGCGCTGGGGCAACGATGAGTTCCTCTGCATCCTAAGCGACTGCACCGACAGAAACGCGAAGGCCCTGGCGCGGGCCCTCGACGCCGCGATTCGCGGCTTGGCCATTCCGGCCGAACAAAATGTCATTACGGTAACGGCGAGCTTTGGCATTGCATGCTCGACGGGTAGTCAGTCCGTCCAGGACGTCATGAATACCGCCGATGAGACCCTATATGAGGCCAAACGCAAGGGCCGAAACCGCATCCTCGGCGCTGAAAGCCTCGGACGGCGCATCTTCCAGATGGGAGGGCTGTTGGAGGCCGCGCTGCGCGAGGACCGCGTCGTACCGGCCTACCAACCCATAGTCGACCTGGCATCCGGGGCGATAGTGGCCGAAGAGGCTCTGGCGCGCATCGTGACCGTGGAAGGACAGATCCTCGGGGCCGACCAATTCATCGAGGCTGCAGGACAGTTCCATCTCACCTACAAGATCGATTGGACGGTGCTCCTATCGGCCTTGAACCGCCGCGAAGCCCACAATACCGATATCGTTCATTTCGTTAACATCTCCGGGGACCTGTTGGGCCACCCCCAGCTCCTCCGGGAGCTCCTGACCTCCACGAAAAATCGCTTCCCCGATAGCAGCAACGCCCACGTTAAGCCTCTGGTGATCGAGGTTACGGAACGTGAGCTTTTGGATGACATGGACACGGCGCGTGAGCGCCTTGCCCCTTTTATCGACTTCGGCGTCCAACTGGCCTTGGACGATTTTGGCAGCGGTTACTCCTCGTTCCAGTATCTAGCCGATCTTCCGATCTCATTTCTGAAGATCGATGGACGCCTCATATCGCGCATCGCCGAGCCCAAGGTGCTGTCCATCGTCCGCGGCATACAGGCCGTGGCCGCCGACCTAGGCATCATCACCCTCGCTGAATATGTCGAGCGCGAACAACAGGTCGACCTCCTGCGACGCGTGGGGGTCAACTGGGCCCAAGGGCACTACTTTGGACCGGCGATCATCGACCAATCCGTCGCCGACCGGCGTCGGGCGATGAGCGTGAACTGGGCGCAGGGCTACTACTACCAGAAAGAACCTTCCCCTCAGACTCCCTAAACAAGGCATGCAGGTCTGCGAGTCGTTCCCGGGCCGCCGCGCGACCGGCCGCGATAGCGGCGCGGGCCTTATAAAACTCAAACGGCCCGATGCGATCGACATCGGGGGTCAGATAGAGCGCCGGCGGCTGCGCCAGTAAGCGCATCCGTACGACCTGGGCCTGAGCGATATTCACGGCTTGAGTCAGCACGGAACGGGGCCGCCACGGTAGGTCCAGGGCCTGCGCCGGCTCGGCCAGTTGCTCCTCCAGCCATTCGCGCACACCGCGCGCGCGGCGCGCCCATGGTTGCTCCAACAAGCCCCGTAACTGACTTCGCCAGGCCCGGGGACGCGGGCTGATGGCAGCTTGCGACAGTCCTCGCGCGCCCTGATGAACAGCAACGGCCACGACCGGCCCTCCAAAGACCGCGGCGGCGACATCGAAAGGCACGGGATTGACCACACCCCCATCGATCAGCAGACGTCCCTGCCAAGGATAAGGGGCGAGCAGCCCCGGCAGGGACAGGCTCGCCCGCACGGCGCCCGCCGCAGACCCTGCGCGCAGCACGACCTCCTCGCCGCTGTGCAGGTCGGCAGCGATCGCGAGGAACGGCACGGGTAGCTCCTCGATGAGGGCGCCTTCCAGGTGCGCTTCGAGAAAAGCCAGGATATTGCGCCCGGAGCAGACCCCGCCGCTTGCGCCCGCGTCCGGTAAAAACATCTGCAGAGTCTGCTTCCAGTCGACCCCCATGGCCGCCTGCGTCAGGGCCGCAGCATCAAGGCCGCGCGCATAAAAGGCCCCCACTTCCGCCCCTATGCTGCAGCCCGCAATAGCCCGGACCGGCAGCCCCTGCTCGGCCAGTACCTCCAAAACGCCTATATGGGCCAGTCCGCGTGCCCCGCCGGCACCCAGCGCGAGCACAAGCCCCCCGCCACCGCTATCGCCCATGGCACCTCCTTGCCGTCATTTTAGCCGACCGCACCCGTCCCTGCCGCATTCGAGGCCTGCCTTCCCGCCGGCAAATATCTGATACAATAGGGCAAGGAAGCTTTTCAGTCGCGTCCATCAGACCAAAGACTTACACAGGGAAGCCATGGATCCAAAGCCGGTCTTGTCCGAGTACTTTGCCAAACTACCGACATCACCCGACGCCTTTCCGTTTTTCTATCGCAAGCTCATCGGGCTGCGTTTTCCCATCGACGTAGCCGAGATCCTCGAGCTGCGTTACCTATGCCATCAGGCGATCGACCAGCGGCTGCGCGAGGAACAGGATTACGAGTGGGGAGAGTTCGCCGTCAGCCGCATCGCCGACATGGAGCGTCTGGGCATCAACAAAAGCGCCCATCGTGAACGCCTTGCACAGCTCTTTCTCATGCTGCGCAACCAGCATGCCGCTCACAAGGCGGCCTCGGCGATGGCCGAGACGGAATTGCGCGCCGCTATTGCCCAGAACCGCTTTGCCCAAAACCGCTCCTGGGCCTATGGGAAGGCCGGCGCCGCCGCCGCCCTAGGCGCTGGCCTCGCCGCCGTCCTACTGAGCCCCCCGGCGGTCCTCATGCAGGGTATCGCCCTTTTCCTTGGCTACCTCTCCCTGGACTCCTTCTATTCCGTGCTCGTATTGCGGCGCGAAGAGCGTCGCCTCGACACCGAGTTGGCGGAAGTGCTGCGGCGCCGCGTCCGGAACGTGAACTGGCGTGCCGTACTGCGCCAGACGGCCGCCATACTCGGTTACGCCCCTCCCCGGGGCGGCGAGGCCTTCCGAATCATCGAACAGGAGACCGCGCCGCACGAGGTCGTGCAGGAATTGGACGACGCCTGAGGACAAGGATGCATGATGCGCCCTCAGCCCCGCGGGTGATGGACGGCATGCAGGGCGCGAAGACGTTCCCGTGCGACATGCGTATAGATCTGCGTCGTCGAGAGATCGGCGTGTCCCAGCAGTAATTGCACGACTCGCAAGTCGGCGCCGTGATTGATGAGATGCGTAGCAAACGCGTGGCGCAACGTATGGGGCGACAGGGGAACTGCGACCTCGGCCTGGGCGGCATAGCGCTTCAGGTTCTGCCAGAACGCTTGGCGCGTCATAGGTCCGCCGCGGTGCGTCAGAAACACGGCCGACGTAAGTCCCGCGCCCTTAAAGGCCGGACGACCCTCGTTCAGATAATCCGTGAGACGCGCCTGCGCCTCCTCCCCCATCGGAACGAGCCGCTCGCGGCCACCTTTGCCTACGACTCGCACGATGCCCGCCTGCCTATCCACCTCATTAAGGCGCAGACCCACGAGTTCGGATACCCGCAGGCCCGTGGCATAGAGCACCTCGAGCATCGCGCGATCACGTAGGGCCAGGGGCCCATCGCCCGTGGGCGCCGCCAACAGGCGTTCCACATCCGTCTCGCTCAAGGCCTTCGGTAGGCTCAGTCCAAGGCGGGGACCCTCCATGCCTTCCGTGGGATCGTTCGCTACCCACTGCGCGGCGAGGGCGTGACGGAAAAATCGCCGCAAGCCCGACAGCCGCCGGGCCCCCGTTCGCGGGCGCCGCCCGGCTACCACCTCCGCAGCGAGATAAGACGTCACATCGGCACGGCTCGCCTCGAGCAAGCTGCGCCCCCTGAGATAGCGCGCGAACGCCTCTAGGTCGCTGCGATAGGCATCGAGCGTAAGCGCACGCAACCTCGCCTCGGTGAGTAGGCTGTCTAGGAATGCCTCTATCAGTCCCGCATTGTCCATGGCTGCTCGGCTCATACCTCACCTGCCGCCATGGCCCACCGCGCTATACGCGTTCGCGGATGCGCGCAGCCTTGCCCGTCAGTTGGCGCAGGAAGTAGAGTTTGGCGCGGCGGACCACACCACGACGCTTGACCTCGATACGGGCGATGTTGGGGCTATGCAACGGAAACACGCGCTCGACGCCCTCGCCGTAGGAGACTTTGCGGACCGTAAATGACGAGTTGATGCCGCGGTTCTTGCGTGCGATGACAACGCCTTCGAAGGCCTGCAGACGTTCCCGATCTCCCTCCACTACCTTGACTTGGACAGTTACGGTATCGCCCGGTCCAAATTGCGGAATGTCCTGCTTTAGAAACTCTGATTCTAATTCTTTGATGATGTTACTCATGACCGTACCCTCGGTACTCCTGTTTAAATTCTTCTAAAAGCCTGATTTGTTCCGCATTAAGATCACGTTCTGCCAGCAAATCCGGCCGGCGCAGCCATGTGCGTCCCAATGACTGCTTAAGCCGCCACGTCCGTATGCGCTCGTGGTTACCGGACAGCAAGACCTCGGGCACGGGCTCCTTGCGCCATGACTCGGGGCGCGTGTAGTGAGGGCAATCAAGCAGCCCCTCCACAAACGAGTCCTCTCGCGCCGAATCCTCATGCCCCAACACGCCGGGCAATTGCCGCACCACGGCATCGATCAGCACCGCCGCCGCCGCCTCGCCGCCTGACAAGACGTAGTCTCCTATCGACCACTCCTCGTCGACACAAGCGCACAGCACGCGCTCATCGACGCCTTCGTAACGTCCCGCCAACAAAACGAGGCCGGATCGCGCTGCCAGAGCCATCACGGCATCATGATCGACCACCCGCCCCGCAGGCGATAGATAAACGACCGTGGCGCCCGGATTCCGGGAGCGCGCCGCCGCCAGGGCCATTGCGACCGGTTCGGCCATGAGCACCATACCGGGCCCCCCACCGAACGGGCGGTCATCGACCCGCCGCCACTTCTCGGCGCTAAAGTCGCGCAGGTTCCAGAACCGGAGGGCCACGGTACCCCGCTCCCAAGCCCGGCCTACGACGCCGATTTTACAAAAACCCTCGACCGCTTCCGGAAATAGGCCGACGACATCGATTTCCACGTCAGAAGTCCGGATCCCAGTCGACGATGATGCGCCCGGCGCCCCGATCGACCTGCTGTATGACGGACTTGATGTAGGGGATGAGTCGCTCCCGACCGGCGTCCCGGACCACCAAGACGTCGTTGGCGCCGGTCTCCATCAGTTTCGCCACCGTCCCCAAGGGCACTCCTTCGCGGCTAGCGACGGCAAGCCCTACGAGCTCGCCCCAGTAGTATTCCCCCGGCGGCAAACGCGGCAAGGCCGCGGCCGGGACCTCCAGAGCGGCGCCGGCCAAGGCCTCGGCCCCTTCGCGCGTCTCGCATTCCGCGATCCGCGTAACCAAACCCTTGCCGTGGCACCGAGCCTCCACTACGGTGGGCGCCCACACGCGCCCCGTAGCACCCCGAAACCGCCACGGGCGATACTCGAGGGCCGCATCCGGTTGGGCGGTATAGGGGTGGATGCGCAACCAGCCCCGAACCCCATAGGCGCCCACGACCTGTCCGACTTGGATCCAGTCTTCGGGAGCCGCCTCGACCATAGCCCTTACGACGCGGTCTTCAACAACCCCGCGACCCGCTCCGAGGCCTGCGCGCCCTTATCCAACCAATACTGAACCCGCTCACGATCGACCCGCAGGCGTTCCTCAGCCCCGCTCGCGATCGGGTTGAAAAACCCTATGCGTTCGATAAAAGCACCCCCCGCCGCGCGCCGCTTATCAGCGACAACGATGGAGTAGAAAGGCCTCTTGTTGGCACCGCGACGGGCCAACCGAATTGTTACCATATAACCCCCAATAATGGACGCAAAGCGCCGAAAGCTCGCGATTTTACTCGGATACACCGGAAAAAGGAACCGGCGCGGCGGGCTATTTGCCTAAACCGCCTGATCGGCCCCCGTATGGTAGGCCAAGAGGGCCTAGCGTGGATTATCGGGGTCGGTCCCGCCCCCGGACGATCCAGCGCGTCGGCCCTGATGATCCTGCCGGCGGCTCCGGACAAGGGCCCGTCGTTTTTGCCAGAAGGCATCCCGCACGAAGCTGTATTCGTGCCCTCCGGCCGCAAGCCGCATCAGCATGCCCTGATGAAGGTAATGCGAACGGGTATCCACGAGTTGGGCCCCAAAGGCACTCCACATGGCCGAGGGGTCGCGCAGATAGGTAGGCGGGTTCGTAAAGCTGTCGAAACCAAGCCCTACGGCGTCGCGAACATCGCTTGGGCCAAACAACGGCAACACCAAATAAGGACCGCTGCGCACGCCCCAGGTCGCGAGTGTTTCCCCAAAACCGGCGTTCCGCGCCCGCAAGCCAAGCGGCGTGGCCACATCGATGACCCCCAAAAGACCGAGGGTCGAATTGACGACAAAACGGGCCGCCTCCCAAAACGCCGGACCAGCCCGCCCCTCAAGGGACTCGTTCACGATAACCTTCACATCCCCTAGGTTGCCAAAAAAATCGCTGACCGCTCGACGCAACGGTAACGGAGTCAACCCTACATAGGCCTCCGCAGTCGGCTTCAATAAAATCCGGTCCAAGTGCTGATTGAAGACAAAGATCTTTTTATTGACGGGCTTCAACGGGTCATCCGGCCCATGGGCCGGACGCGAGGTCGCCGTCGCGCACCCCGCCAGAATCAGGACCATTACCGCCATTCCTACCGCTCGCCCATGCGCCATGGCGCCCCCCCTTTCTCATGCTTCACGCACTAGTCCTCCATGCCCTCGGTCGTGACTGCAGCCGGGCATTGTTTCCGTAAGATACAACATGTGCAGGCCGGCTTGGTGCGACAAGTGGTCTTCGCATGCACGACTATGAGGGCATGATACTCATTGTACAAGCAGGCATCGCGCGGTAAGGCCTGTTCGTAGCGAGCCCGCAGGGTCTCGTAAGGCTCCCCGTCTACACTTAAGCCCAGGCGCCCAAAAAGTCGCCGCGTATAGGCATCAATCACAAATACCGGGCGCCCGAAGGCATACAAAACAATATCGTCAGCGGTCTCCGGACCGACACCATGGACCCCCAAAAGCCCATGGCGCAAATCCGCGGTCTGCCAGTCTTTGAGCGCGGCCATCCCGCCCTGTGCACACACCCACTGGCTGAGGGCCTGAAGCCTACGGGCCTTCACATTAAAATAACCGGTCGGGCGGATCGCCTCGGCCAATATGTCCAGAGGTAATGCGGCAAGCACGCTAGGCTCCAATACCGCGCGCTCGCGCAAGCGTGTCAGGGCCCGTTCGACGTTGAGCCATGCCGTATTTTGGGTCAGGACTGCGCCGATCATGACCTCGAAAGCGGAGTCTGCCGGCCACCAATGCTGCGGACCGTAGTGGTCGAGAAGGGTCTGAAAGATGGATAGGAGGAGGCGCCTCGTCACCTTGACTTCACGGGCGCAGCGAGGCCCGCGGCAGCATAGAGGGCGCCGACCTCGGTAGTTCCAAGCGGCCGGCTGTGACCCGGTCGTAGGGTTCGCGGCAGATCAATCGGCCCATAGGCGATACGGATGAGGCGGCTCACAACGAGCCCTACCTCGGCAAATAGGCGCCGGACCTCGCGCTTGCGCCCCTCCATGATGCCTACGTGATACCAGTGGTTGGCTCCGTCCCCACCCGCGTCCTTCACCTCCGTAAACCGTGCTGGCCCGTCCTCCAATACGATTCCCTGGGTCAACCTCTTCATGACGTCGAGGCTTGCGCGCCCGAGGACGCGAACTGCATAACGCCGCACGATCTCCGACGAGGGATGCATGAGGCGCGCCGCCAATTCCCCATCCGTCGTAAACAACATGAGCCCCGAAGAGTTTACATCGAGACGGCCGACTGCCACCCAACGGCCCTGGCGAATGGCCGGCAATTTGTCGAAGACGAGTGGCCGCCCTTTGGGATCCCTGCGCGTACACATCTCACCTGTCATTTTGTGATAGATAAGGACCCGCCCCTGCGCAACGGGCTTATGACCCAGCCGCCAGCCGTCGACAACGATCTCCTCGCCGCCCTTGATTCGGTCGCCGAGCTGCGCGACCCGTCCTGCCACGCGCACGCGACCGGCCACGATCACGCGTTCCATTTCGCGCCGCGAACCGAGCCCTCGCTGCGCCAACACCTTTTGCAGCTTCTCAGTCACTCCCCATCCCCGGCTTTAGTGGTCTCGGAGTCTGTGGTCTCGGAGTCTGTGGTCTCGGAGTCTGTGGTCTCGGAGTC
>JAKAXM010000038.1 GCA_021816625.1 Pseudomonadota bacterium
ACCCCACGCCGCACGGCGATATCCTTCTGGCTTACTCCCTGTCGTATTAAGTCTTGTATCATCATGAAGTCTCTCTTCTTGGCCCCTTCGGTGTCTCCTCTTGCTTGGTCGCAGAGCAGCATACCGATGGCTCAGGTTGAGGGACAAAAGTACCTGCCGATCAGGGGACATTTAGCATTGCCGCTGACAAGCTTCGCCAAATCTCGGCGCGAGCCTCCCGTAACACGGGTTTATTCGTGGTGTTGTCCCCTAACACGAGGTCTTCTAGGATCCGAAAGAGTCGTTGGCGTTTCTGCCCCTGCGACGCCTCCATCGGAAAGAGATCAGAATGACTTGAGGGGTCGTCAACCATTTGCGCAAAGATCACGGCGCGGGCGGCAGCCAAGGGCCGGCGCGCCCACCACAAGTGGAGGGTACTCGGGTGCCCATGACGGATAGATTTTTCCCGAGCGCTGGCTTTATTGATGGCGTCGAGCGATAAGGCTCACTTCGATGAGCTTCTTGTGGGTCAACGGGTTTCCTGTGCGGTTAGCGATTGAAAACACTCCAGTATCCGGTGGACCTGGGTATACGGGTTATAGTCGTTCATAGTAGCGCGGCCTTCGAGCCAACGGGCATTGTCCATAGCTGTATCGATCCGCCCCATGAGATCTTGGGCTATCCCGGCATCCGCCTTCTTGTAGCCCCGGATTATCGTACGCACGCGGGCGATAACGGCGTCGCAATCATGGAGGGGGGCATCCGCTCGTTCATGATGCAGCAGTACCCAGACCTCAAAGCAGGGGATAGAAATCGCTTCCTCGATGGGTAACGGTCTCTTCTGTCGGCGGGCTAGGTCGCGAATCTTCTCGCGTGCCCGCGCAAAGCTCTCATGATGATCGCGGTCAAAAACACAATAGATCCGATCGTAGCCCCCAGGCTCCCGCGCTTTTTCTTTTGCATAGTTGACGACGCTGATAGGGGCGGATCCTTTCGTATCCTCGGCTATGACAATCTCCGCTGTGGTGAGCCCTTGGTGTATCCGAAGAGCCTTGAAATACTCTTGTTCCGTCTCGCCTTCACACACGATAAGCGTAATGGATCGAGGCGCCTTGTACCCAGGCCGGCGGCGGAACGACCGCGGGTTTCGCACGGGGGAAATTCGCGCCCGCGCCACGCCTCAAGCCTCCAGATTGCCGACCAAGGGGATCGCGCCATAGCGTCCTTTTAGGTAACCGCGCTCCAGGGCTTCCTCCTTGCGGGGCGAATAATCGAGCAACGAGTAGAAATGAGAGGACCGCGCGGCATCCTTTTCCACAAACCAGATTTGGTCGCGCCGCAGCAAACCTGCGTCAAGCAGGGTCGTATCGTGGGTGGTAAAAATGAGCTGGGCGTTTTTCTCGTTGGCCCGGCCCTGGAAAAGGCCCACCAGGAAACGCGTCATATGGGGATGCAGACTGCGGTCCAATTCATCGACAAAGAGGGTCGCCCCGGACTCCAAGGCACGCAACCACCCTCCCGTGAATTCGAACAACTTCCGGGTACCGTCGGACTCGTCGGCCATATCGATGGCCACTTCTTCAGAGGAATCCGGGTGCTTGTGCCACGCCAGCACGCGCAGACGTTTAGGGGCGGGCGGGGAGACACCGGGCGGGATATTGAACCGCACCTCGACGCCGAAGGGTCCGACTGCGGGGAGTCCGGTCGAGAGGGGTGGCGGGAGATCTTCCTCCAAAAGCTCAAGTCGGTCGATACCCACGTCGGCGGCACGCATAAACTGCATGATTCGCTCTTTCCCATCGTCCTTTCGAAGCAGCTGGAGACTCAGAAAGGGGTTCAGATCCTGACCCGCACCGGGGCGCAACACGATCAGTTTTTGGGTTAACCACAGGAAGGCGGGTTTGAGCTGTTCGTTATTCAGCTGGATCGCCGTCGACAGAAACAGGGCGTTAGGGCGGGTGAACTCCTGCCAGACCTTGCGCTCCGCCCGCTCCGCCTTGAAGTGCGGACCAAACCACCACTCATAGGTCGCGCTCGCGGGCACAAAGACGCGCTCAAACCACCGCTGGGAACGCCCGCGGGGAGACGCTACCAGCCATTCCTTGTGTACGCGCTCGGCGCTGACCGCGCACCCATAGTGATGGCGGACCCCGTCATCGTCCACAAAGAGTATCTCGAACTCCGATGGTTGGGCCGCGGACGCGGGCGAAAGCAGAAAGGGTGTCACGGGTAGGCGCAGTCCTTCCTGGCCCCCGGTGGCCGAATTCTGAACGAGGTGCCGCACCGTTTCTACCGCCCGTAAGAGATTGCTCTTACCGGCGGCGTTGGGCCCATAGATGACGGCTGAGCGTAGTAAGCGCAAACCCTCCCGCGGACCCGTGCTGACGTTTTGCGGGAGGTGTTTCGCATCCGGGCTTGCCGTCAGACTCAGCGTCTGACGCTCGCGGATAGATCGGAAATTGGTGACGCTGAACTCGATCAACATGGCGGAACGTCCACTAAACGCGTAATTTATATGCGATATTTACGCATAACCCGCAAATATACAAGCTTAATCTGTTGTACGGCGGCGTTTGGCCCCCATTTAACGCTTTGAGGCGGGGGCGCCGCCCCCTTACGATTCCGCGGACCCCTGTTTCCCGATTCCCGATCAACGGGTAACACGCAGAATCAATGGGGCGCCTGTGCCCTGCCCAACAACTCGCTGAAGTCATAATTTACGCTCGTCACCCCAAAATCCGGCTCACGCTGAAACGGTTGGCGCAGATAATGGACACGGTGCGTGTCATCACCCGTGAACTCGACGATCGCGAGAATGAAGTCCTCGGGCTTATTGAGGGAATAGAGGATCTCATTGCGGGTCACGGTTACGGTGGAGGCGCCCGCGATACGGCCCTTCACCTCGATAAAGCGCAGTCCTCAACGCTCGTTTAAATGAACCCAGCTATGCTCAATGAACCGGACCCGGTGAGTGCGCGGCACTCTGTGGCGGGCAGGGCGTAACGGGACGGTGAGCAGGAGATCGAAGACGGAGGGGGCCGAGGGATGGACGCAGATCGGCACCACCCATCGTGCGGGGGGTGGGTGACCTAGGGCTTCGCAGACGAGCGGCGACGGGTCTTGGGGGAGCCGGGGGTCGGATCGGACGGGTCTTGCGGAACCGGGGAGGCGCAAGCGGGGCTGCGTAAGGACGGGCCCTGGATGCGGATGGTGATGCAGTGGTGCTGGAGGCGGTCCAGCAGGGCGTCGACCAGGGGCTTGTTTGGAAAGAGCTCATACCACGAGGTGACGTCCAGATTCGTCGTAATGATGGTCGACGCCCGTCCATAGCGGCTGTCCATCAAACGGAAGAAGGCGTTGGTCTGTTCGGGTTTCAGGGTCAGATAGCCGAGTTCGTCGATGACCAGCGGGCGGATGGTGGTTAAGTGGCGCATGAGCTTGGCTGTGGATCGGTCGGCCAGCGAGGCGTAGAGCTCATCGAGCAGCGCCTGGGCGTTGTAGAAGCGCCCGTTATAGCCGTTGAGGCAGGCCTCGCGCAGCAGACCGATCGCGATCCCGGTCTTGCCGGTGCCGGGTGGTCCGATCAACAGGATATTCTCGGCGCGCGCTAGGAAGTCGAGACCGGCGAGCGTCAGGATCTGGGACTTGGTCACGCCCGGCTGGCGCGCAAACGGGAATGACTCCAGGGTCCAGCGCCACGGCAGCCGGGCGCTCTCGAGCCGGTAGGCCAATCGGCGCTCGCGGCGATAGCCGATCTCTGCGATCAAGAGCCGCTTCAAGACCTCGGGCGTGGCCGTCCCCTCGCGTTAGGCGCGATCGAGTTCGGCATCAAGCACGCGGCCCATCCCGCGGTACTTGAGCTCCTCGAGGAGGGCTACGATCTCAGAACGCATCGGGCGGCTCTCCGGGGGCCTCCAGCGCGAAGAAGTCGCCGGCCACCTGCTTTAGGATCAAGGCCTCGAGCCGGGCCATATCAAAGAGCCCGAAGGCAAGCGCCTGGCGGATCGCCGCCTGGAACGGCGCGGCCGGATAGGTGCGCTGCAATTCCTGCAAACGGCGGAGCCGCCGGCGCCCCTGGCCCGTATGGCGGCGCAGGGCCTGCGCATACTCGTGCACCAGCGGCGCGTCCCCCCAGGGGAAGGTGTCTTCCGGGGCCGCGGCCCGCGCCTTGCGCACGGGGGTCGGGTGGTGCGCGGGATCACGCACCGTGCCTTGGCGACAGTCGATGAGACGCGCATGCTCGGCCACCACCGCGCCGCGGTGATGGACCGCGATGCGCTCCGGGTGTTTGTAGACCGTGACCGGCTGACCGCAGAGGCGCTCGGGCACGGAGTACCGATTGGCATCGAGCGAGATGAAGCCCGAGAGGTCCACGGTGCGCTCCACCACTTCATAGACCGGTGGCAACACCGCGGGCAAGGGGATCAGATGGGGCTTCTCCAGGACATAGGCGGCCTCGGCGGACATGCCGAGCACGCGCTTGGGCGTCGCGTTGGCGACGGTCTCGCACCAAAGCCTTGCCTGCGCGTTCAAGTCGGCGTAATCGCGAAACGTCCGCCCGGGGAGGAAGTGGCCTTCGATATAGGCAAACACCCTTTCGATCCTCCCTTTGCGATCGGGATGTCCGATCCTATGCGCCACAAAGCCAAAGCCCAGGGTGCGCGCGAAGGCCGCCATCTCCGGGGCGATGACCGCCTCGCTCCCGCTCCCAGAGGCCAGCACGACGTGGGTGTTGTCGATCACGCAGCGCGGACAGGTGCCGTCCATGAAGACCGCGGACTCGCGCAGGAAGTGCTTGGCCTCGAAGCGCGTAAAGCGCGGGCTGTAGGCGATAAAAAGCCTGCGCGAATAGGCGAGCACAAGCCCCGCGCACTGGGCGGTGACCACGTGGCCGCCGATCGTCACGCGATGCGGCGAGGTGTCGTGTTGCATCTCGCAGCCCGGGGCAAAGACATACTCCCCGGCCCGTGCCGGCGGGGCCCGCAGCCCGGCCTCGCGCAGCCAGCGGGTGAGCGTGCTGTAGGAGACGTGCGTCCCGTCGGCGGCCAGAAGCTCGCGCACGCGCATGGCATTGCCACAGGCGCGCTCCAGGGTGGCGCCGAGATCGGGCGGGGCGCGGTCTACCGATGGGCGCCGTCGCACGGGGACCGCCCCCTCGGGGGCCCGCAGCACCCGGCGCACGGCATTGCGCGAGATCTTAAGGTCCTGGGCGATCTGCCGCAGACTCGCCCCTTGGGCCTTCAGAATGCGGATCGCGGTGTGCATCTCGGGGGTGATCATGAGGACTATACCTCGCAAGGGTGTGCGCCTCACGCACGAGGGTCTCGGTGAGCCGTAGCAGGGTCCGGCGCAGACCCTCGGGCCACGGCTCCCCGGAGAGCGCCGCGAGGCGTTTGCCCAAGCGCGCCAGGATCGCCTCCAGCATCTGCATGTCGTGCAGGCAGGCGCCCTCGGGGCCGTCGCGCAGCAACGTCTCGATGCGTTCCTGCGCCCGCACGGCGAGCGCCCCCTCAAAGAGCCGGGGATGATCGACGAGGCGCTCGCGTTCGCGGACGCGGGCCTGGCGATAGCGGGCAAACCACGCGCGCAGGGTGCGGGTGGCCAGCGGGTGCGCGCGCAGGGCCTCCAGGAGACGTCCGGCGTGATCGGCGTTGGCGCGCGCCAACGGAATGAGTGCGCGTGTGGCCGACCACAGCGAGAGGGTGCCCGCGCGCAGCGCCTGGGAGAGCGGCTCCGACAGGCCGTCGAGCAAGGTCAGCCGACGACTCACCCAGCTTACGTCGCGCCCGCAATGGCGGGCCACCTCCTGCTGGGACAGACCTTGAACGGCGGTCAGTTCCCGCAACCACCAGGCCTCTTCGATTGCCGCCCATGCCCGTCCCTGGGCACGGGTGAGCGCGAGGACCAAGCCCGCGGTGAGATCGACTGCGTGCGCCTCGACGCGGACGGTATCCCGCCCCAGGCGTCGCAAGGCGGCCACGCGCCGATAGCCGTCGAGCAAGACAAGCTGCGGGCTCCCGGCGAGGGCCACGGCCAGACAAGGCTCGCGCTGGCCGTAGCGCTCCAGCGATTGCCGCAGCCGTTCCAGGGCCCGGGGGTCGGCCAGCCGCAGATCGGCATAGCGCAGGTCCAGGCGGTGCAGGTCGAGTTCGCGGTCGCAGAAGTCGGGCGTGGTCATGCACAAACGGTAGCAGCCGGATACCCGCGCACCTATCACGTCCTCTCTTTGCAAGAGCGCCCGCCCGGGGACTCAAGGTGCGTTCAGTCCGTGAGAGCACAGTCAATTCCACGGTCCACGCGTCACTCTTTGCAAGATCGCCGCCGCCGGCCGCAGACAATCGGTAAATACCGGAAACTCCAGGGGAAAAAGCCGTTGACACGTCCCTCTTTGCAAGATGGCGAGCGGCGTCCCGGCGGGCCTGTTGGGCGCGATTGGCGTTCGTGTAGTGCACATGGGTGGCCCGATAGGCCCGCCAGTAGTCGGGGTGGCGATCGCGCCACGCTGCCTGGGCGCGCGCCTGGTTCTCGCGGTAGTCGGGGTCGGTGCGGCGCTTGGTTCTTTGCCAGCGCTTACGACGCACGCGCTGGCAGGCGCGCGCCGCACAATAGCGTTGGCTGCGGACTTGCGCGCGCCCCCGAAAGAGTCGCCGACAGCCCGCGCATCGCTGCATGGTGGACATCGCGGTCCCCTCCCTTGCCCCGGAATCCCAACCGAAAGGATGCCGCGACCCGGCGAGAGGTCAATGCGCGCCACTAAAGGATGACCCAAGGGACGGCAGCGAACTCGGATCTGCCGTGACCTCAAGATGGCGATTGTGGGGTGGGTCCGTTTACATGAGCAGCGGTGGGTCCGTTCGCGTGAGCGTCAAGGGCAGTTTGCCGGTGCCCGGGACCCGGCTTTCGATATCGTAACCCAATCGCTCGAATTCACGATCGGTCGGCAAAAAACCTAAGCCCCGTTCGATCTCCATGACAATCGCGCGCGCCCGGGCGGCCGCGGCCTGGGTATCCGCAGGTGCGGCGGCCAAAGGGGGTCATTTTTACATCGGTGGTGACAAATAACCGCGAACCCAGACCGTAGCCATTGTTTGTTTTATAGCCCTGCACGACCTTCGTGCTCAATGTGAAGACAGGAATACGGCAGACCCGGGCAGTGGTTGCGATCCTTAAGCTTTTGCTTTGAGAATGGCGCAATATGGGGCCGTCCCTCATGATGGCTTGCTGCACTGCCGGTCGCCCCCGCATAGGCTTAAGCGCCGGTCTTTGGTTTCGCGATTTTCTCCGTGCCGTTCAGATCCACGGGACTCAAAACGCCACCCCTGTCTCGCCGGTACCAGCGGGCAGCGATGGGGGCACGATCTTCGGGGTGCGAAGCATGGCCTGTGGCGACCGGATGTTGGTGCCTAGGGATCCGGCGGATCTGCCGAAGGCGGGCGCCACTTCTGTGTATTGTGGGAAATATAAGGGATAATTCGAAAGTAATGTGAGGTGAGAGTAATAGGGATTGATACGGGAGTGACAACGAAAGGCGTCTAAACCAGGTTTTATCCGTTAGTTAGGCGGGGGATTTGCGCGAGCTCACGATCCGTGGCGTGAGCGTCGCGAGAGGACGGGGCCTGGTGCGGCGTTGACGGGCCGATCACAGCACCGGATTATCGGAGACGGTCACGGCTCGCGGCCCACGAATGCGCAGTCGCTCCCCTCGGGGATCCCTGCGACGCTCGACATATGGGCACAATCGATAAGGACCCGTTCGCCGGTATGGAGTTTGGCCGCCGCCGTTCTCTCTGAATCCCGCATCGTCATTTGGTCGTTGACGTGGTGCCCGCTACGCAGCGATACCACCGGCCGGTTGGCGAAATCCTGCGCGATGGAGGTCACGATACCGCTTACACGTACCGTGTGGCCTAGCAAACGCTGATTCATCGCCTCAGAGTCGGCATGGTAGGCGGCATAGAGCCTGTGGGCCGAAATGGTAAGTAAAGGCCCCGGCTCGGTTGTGCTGGCGCGTGCCCTGTGGGGAACGAATAGGGGTAATGCCACATCGGCAACCACCAGCCCGAAAAAGGCCACTACCGTGGCGGCAATGAGCGTGCGCCATTGGATCTCCGAACAATGGGGGCACTGCAAGGTGCGGTAGGTGACGGTTTGCTGGCAATGTCGGCAGATCATGGTGTTCGTGCTTCCCGTGTCAGGGCTTGGTGCCTTTCGCCGAGAGTATAGTGGCAAGCGGGACGATCGGCCAAACGTCGGGGTCCACGCGCTTGGGATTCCGGCAGGGGCAGGCGTGTGCGGGGTGCCGGCGGTGGTAACGACCTCTCTTGTCTGCAGGCGGGGATGGGGTGTCCGCGATGCGGGCTATCCGCAGCCGGGCGTTGGGACTCGAGCCTTCAATGTCGGTCCCGGCAGCAGGCGATGGTCGCACCGCCCCACCTGAAAGGGGTCCACTCGGGGCGGGACTCGTTCGGCGTGACCGGATGCACTCCACGCGTTACGAGGCGCGCGTAAAGCCCGCGAACCGCAGGCTTTGGACGGCTTGCGTTCGGTGTATAAAACCCAGTTCGTCCCAAGGCGATCATCGCGGCCGCGGGGCCTTCTGAAGCGGTCGGTGATCTCGGCCCGCATCTCCCTCGACGTCCATGGCGCGACACCTGCCTCATCGATGCGGCCGATGAGCCTTCGCGGGGACCGGCCGGCCGGGATCGGTTTGCTTTAAGGGTACAGACCTGTCTGCGCGAGATGGGACCAAACAGCGCTGGGTTCGGGCGGAAGGCCTGCGTCGAATAGCCGTGCGCTGACCGTATGGGTGACCGATGCGCCGCCCGCACTCGTGTGCGGATCGGAGGGGCGCTTGCGTAATTTCTGCGCTACAGTAAGGGGATACAGGCGCGGGCCGTCGCCACCGCGAGCCACCATTCCGGCAAGAGACACCACGATCGAGGCACTTCTCGTGATCCATGCACAGACCGTGACGCGTAAAGGGCGGACACGACCTTCGGCGCGCCGTGTGGCGCCCTCCGGCCCCTGTGATAGGGATACCGGCGCACCTCGCGCGAGAAGGGGTCGCGAGACCGAAGCCCGTGTGTCGCCGCCCGAGAGCACGATCTTCGTTTCAGTCTTGTGTGCTGCCGACTTGCACGTGGTAGGGAGACTGGGCCTAAAGCCTGGCCGGGCGGGCTTTAGCACACCGATGGTTACGGGGCGGCGGTGAGAGGATCTGCCGCCGGGCAGTCCGGGCGTGGGATTGCGGGCGTGCGGGACCTTCACCCCGCCATCTTTGGCATGGTAATGGCCACCGGCATCATATCCTTGGCCGCCGGCCTCTATCATCAAACCCTCATTGGCGATGGTCTATTTGGCTTAAATATCGTTCTGTACGCGGGATTATGCGGGCTTACCACGATCCGTCTCGTCGCCTTCCCGGACGCGGTTTGGTCCGATGCCGGGGATCACGCGCGCGGTGTTGGGTTTTTTACGATCATCGCGGGGAGTGGCATCCTCGGTAGCGAGTTCTTGGTGACGGCGCACAGCCCGACAGGGGGCTTGCTCCTCGGGGGCCTCGCCGTCGTTTTATGGCCCCTTGTGACGTACGGCCTCTTTACCCGCTTGACGATCAAGGGTCGCAAGCCGCCCTTCACGAACGCCCTCAACGGGGCTTGGCTACTCGCGGCCGTGGCCGCGCAGTCGCTTACGGTACTCGGCGGGCGGCTTGCGGGCTCATACCCTTCGTATGCGCATGTCCTGCTGTTCTTCGCGCTCATGATGTGGCTTGTGGGTGGGATGTTCTATGTCGGCATCATTGCGCTCATCTTCTTTCGCTATCTGTTTCTGGCCCTGGATCCCGCCGATTGGGCACCGTCTTACTGGATCAATATGGGGGCGGCGGCAATCTCCGCCTTGGCGGGTACGGTCCTCATAGAGGCGCATCCTGCATATCCGCTCCTAAAGTTCCTGCTGCCTTTCATGGCGGGCCTTACCCTGTTGTTTTGGGTCGCAGCCACGTGGTGGCTGCCCCTGCTGATCATCCTTTCGGTGTGGCGCCACCTGTATGGCCGCCGGCCCCTTGCCTATGACCCGCTCTATTGGAGCGCGGTCTTCCCGTTGGGTATGTATGCGGTGTGTACATACGAATTGGCGGAGGCGCTTTCCTTGCCGTTCTTGCGGGTCATATCGGCCGGGGTGTTCTATCTGGCCCTGGGCGCTTGGGTGATCATGTTTCTGGGGCTCGTGCGCCACGTGGGACAAAGCTTAGGGTCGCAAGGGCTAAAGAGCTAGGGCGGGAATAGTGGTCGGGCGGTATATCCGCGGCCGCACGGCGCCGCTCTGAGATTGGGGGAGGGCGGTGGTGACCATGCGTACTGCGCGACCGGCTCAGGCGCGCAGGGTCCCGCTCAGCACCGTTATCGCGGTCCCGTGCAGGTGTACGCGATCGCCTTGGACCGCAACCCCCAGCACTCCCCCGCGTGGCGAGGCCTGGAAGGCCCGTAGCTCCGTCTTACCAAGACGCGCGGCCCAGTAGGGACCGAGACAACAGTGCGCGGAACCCGTGACGGGATCCTCAGGGACCCCGACGCGAGGGGCAAAAAAGCGGGACACGCAGTCATAGGCCGGATCGTCGCTCCGCGCCGACACGATGATGCCCCGGGCATCGAGGGTGCTCAGCCGGGCGAGATCCGGTGTCAGTGCGCGTACCTCCTGGCCTGAGGCGAGCACCGCGAGGAGGTCGTCCCCGCCGCGTCCGACCCACTGCGGATGTACCCCTAAGGCGTCTACGAGGGCCGCGGTCGTGGGTTCCGGACGGGGTGTTTGGGCGGGGAAGTCGAGACGGATTCGATGCGCATCCCGGGTCGCCGAGAGGCGGCCGCTGCGGGTTGCAAACCATAGCGTGTCCGGGCCAAGGCCGCACTCTGTCCACAGGATGTGAGCTGCGGCCAGGGTCGCATGCCCGCACAGCGCGACCTCGACTGTGGGCGTAAACCAGCGGAGCTGCCACAGATCCGGTTCAAGCCGGGTCAGGAAGGCCGTCTCCGACAGGTTCATTTCGGCGGCCACGTCCTGCATCCACTGCGGACTGCGCTCCTCGGTTACCAAGCAGACGCCGGCGGGATTGCCGCTGAAAAGGCGTGCCGCAAAGGCATCCACCACGAAAATCTGAAGCGGCTTACCGTGTCGCATGGTGTCGGTACCCGGGACCGGAGGAATCGGAGGCCTCCGTGCCGGGGCATGATGGCAGTAGCACCAAACTAAGACAAGTAAGTCACCGGCCCCCAGGGCCTGGCCGGACGGGGTGGGGTCTGCGGCGAGTTCGTGGGTAGCGCCGAGTTTGGATGTGGCCGGGAAGGGGCACGATTTCTTATTCGTCCTTGGGGTGGCGCGGACGCTAGTGTGGGCCCGGGATCGTCTGTTTCGGTAGCCGTGCCGGTGTCCGCGCGGACGGCCTGCGCGTCTTGGCAGCGGATTTTCACGTATAAACGGGCCGTTTTATGGGGCCTTGGCATTACAGGATTGGATTCTGCAGGCCGTAGCCTCAAGCGGCAGCAATCATTGGCTTTCATAAAGCGTCCTTGCTGTCTATGATCTTCATCAAAGCCTCATATCCGAGTCGGGCGCGACGCCGGGGTGCTATGGAAAGGACTTGGGCTGATTCAGGACGCACGCTGCGACGCATGAATCGCGCGCATGGTCTTGCGGTGGCCCTGCTTGGCCTGCTGTTTCTTCTCATCTATCTCACGCTGACGCGTCATATCGCGGCGATTCAGTCCGACGCGCGGCGGATCGATGCCTGCGGTCTGGAGCGCATGCGCCTGCAGCGGGCGGCCTTTCTCGTGACGCGGCTTGCGACAGTGCCTGCTGTTCACAGGAGAGCCCTCCAGTCCGCCGTACTCCGAGAGGCAAGCCTTATGCAGTCCTCGTGGAGCCGTCTCGTGCCGCCGCCCAACCGAAAGGGTCCACCGGGCCGCTTAACCGCGCGCCTGGGGCACCTCCTAGCCGAACTACATATCGTGGCGGCAGGGGAGGGTCGGCCGGCACAGCAAGCGATGGCGCGCCGCGCCATTAGACGTGCCGCCGGCGGCGCCTTAGCCGTGGCCCTCAATGCTCGGGTCCGGGATTACCGGCGCCTGGCCGAACACGATAAGGCAAATCTTATGGTGCTCGCGCGGGATCAGTTCATCCTCGGATTGGGCGCCCTTGCGGCGCTTACGGCCTTCATATTCGTGCCCTTGTCGCGTCTGACTCGGGCCGAGATCGAGAAGCTGCGGGACGCGCTCGCCTACAATCGCACCCTGTTCGATGCCGCCCCTGACGCTATCGTGGTGATCGGGGAGACCGGGATCATCGAAGCCTTTAATCCGGCGGCCGAGGTTCTCTTTGGGATGCCTGCCGAGGCCGCGCGCGGGAAGCCTGTCGAAACGCTTATGGGTGAACCCGACAGAAGCCA
>JAKAXM010000015.1 GCA_021816625.1 Pseudomonadota bacterium
CTTACCGGAAGACCAAGCAGCATGCCAAAGGCTATTACCGACGTCATGGCTATCTCGTTTTTCCCGAGATGAACGATGGTGATCTTTTGATCTCCATAGTGGAGCAATATGAGATCGAGAATGAGCGTGTTGATTATTATCGTCCACAGCATTCTCCGTAGATCATTAGGAGTACGCGTCGTCACGATCAGCAACACGATAAGAACAAAGTCTTTTAAGTAATTGCCAAACAAAAAACGCGCGCTCCCCCCCGGCCATACCGCAATCGGTATGGTCAAAATACCCATCATAAAAAGCCCCAAATAGGAACGCATGACAGGGTGGCTAAAGACCCCCTCCTTCCATCCCCCTCCCTCGAATAGCAAGGCCAGCATGGACAGTCCCACGAGGACTTTTCCGATCTCGAAATGCCCCAAATGCGGAAGGTTTCCGATCTTGGCCAGAAACACGAACATAGACGCCAGTGTCAGACGATTGGCAATCGGAGTCTCTATGACGCGGGCCTGGGACCAGGGCCGGCTCGGCCCGCGGGGCGCGGGCTTGGCCCGCGCGGTTTGTGACATCAGCATACTCATTCCTCCATCAAATAGGTCGTCTACGTGCGCCGCGTCGCGAGCCGCCACGACCGGGGTGCCGACCATAGGCGCAGCCATACCCCCAAGATCAGATACGCAATCCCCATGAACCAAGGTGCAATCGGAAAGAACGCAAGCGCCGCGAGGTAGGCACATGCGGCACGCACAAGTACGCGTATGGGCAGCGTCTCCACACCCCGTCGCTTCATGTCGAGTCTTTGCACAACGGTGAGAACCGACCAGCGCAATACAACGGCCCAGGCTACCCCGACGAGACCAAAGCTCTGAGCCAAAAGATAGACCACTGCGCCGTAGGACCCGAGCGCCACCACTTGGGCCTTCATGTTGCTAGCTGCCGAATCCTGGGCCACGGCCAGACTCGAGTGGACCAGTTCGACGGCCTTTACGAGGATCACCACTGTCAAGACCGCAAAGACCGGAAAGGCCAAGCTATAGTTGCGGTTCAAGACAAGCGGCAGCAGCCAGGGCAGAATCGCTGCCGCCGCTAGACTCATGACGGGTAGGACCGCGAGATTTACCCCAACGATCTCGGCAGCCTTCGCATGGCCCGCGCCTTCGTTGGCCTGCGAAAAATGCGATAGCAAGACGCGCGACAGCATGTGCACGGGCTTATTCAGAACGTTAAATAACGTAAGCGCCATCACGTAGACGCCAAGCGCCGGCAGACCCAGGACATGGCGAATCACGAGGCGGTCAGCAAGCTCACCTACAGCAAACACCGTAGACCCAAGAAACACAGGCCACGCCGTCTTCCAGAATTCGCGGCGCCAGGGACCGGGCCGCTTGAGGGCCGGTAGGCGCTGCCGCAGCATATAAAGAAAGGCGACCGCCGCTGTCGTGTAGGCGCCCAAGACCTGACCCCATATGGGGGCCCAATAGCTATGGTCTGCCATCAGCAACACGAAAATCCATGCCGATGTGGCAAGCGAGGCGAGCACAAGGAGCAGCGCCTCGCGCCGCCGCCAGAGTTTCGCGCGCGCGGCACTGAGAGCGACATTGAAGGATTGGTAGGCTGGCAGCGCGACCAAGGCAGATGCCAAGACCTTGAACGACAGCAGATACGCACACAAGGCGCCCGCGTAAAGCAAGAGCGAGATTAGCGCCAGACGCGTCAACATGTATGCCAAGAACTCGCCGGCATCGACCTGACCGCCGGCGACCCACTTCACGGTGGCTGGGGCCAGCCCAAAACTGGATGCGTAGGCGCCAAACAGGAAATAGGCCTGAAAAAGTCCGTATACGCCCAGGGCGGCACGCGACACGTCGCGGCTGATTAGGATCGTAAGCCCAAAGGTTACGAGCGACGCTGCCACGTTGGCGCCGTAGAGGGTGCCGGCGTAACGGATGATATCCTTGAGCGTCACGCCGATCCTCCCGAGGGTTCCGCGCCGCCCTGCGGGGATCCGCCCCAACCGCCACCCACCATTGCCCTGTCCATAGTCTGCTCCTGCCCGTCCCTGGGCCTACGCGAACCTAACCCGCCGCCGCTTCCGGATTATCCGTATACCGTAAAAATCGCGCGGGATTGCCAACCGCCGTAGTCCCATCCGGCATGACCTTCGTCACCACACTCCCGGCCGACACGATGCAGCGGCTGCCGATATCCGCCATCACAAGACACCCTTCGCCGAGCCAGCTCCCGGCCCCCACCCGCACAGGCTGTAGGTGCAAGACATTCTCACGGATCTCGCGACCCCTGCGGCCGCCTCCATGGTGGTATTTACCGCTCAAGACCGACACTCGGCTGGCAATCATGACCCCGTCTTCGAGTCGCGCGGTACCGATAATGGAAAAACTACCAATACCGACACCCCGCCCCACCTCTGCGTCCGGATGCGAAAAAAACGAACCAAAGCCTACGGCCAAATCGTAGCAGCAAGCCTTCAAGGTCCACATATAAAAGGAGGCACGCAGGATCTGGCCGACTCGGCCCGGCCACAGGCTTAGGATCTTGGCCGCCACGTCAAAGGCTCGCTCCGATCCAAACCCACGATAAGCGATCACAGCCGGCAGCCATAGCGGCCAGGTCACCCCGTGCGCTACCTTTACGGCCGCCACCTTCCATTCGTAGCGCATAGCGCCTTTCACACCCCTTTGAGCAGAACTGGCGCTTCATGGAGATAACGCGTCGTCCTACGTTTCGCCTCTATGTCCGCATAAACCCGCGCCGCGGCCAGCTCATCGATCCCAAGGGCCTCGGCCAGCGCACGCGCACTCCGTCCGCCCTCAAGATACAGAAGGGCAATATCGAGCTGCGCATACGGCAAAGCAAAGTAAAAGTCGTCTTGTTGCTGCGGAAGACTGTAGGTATCGCTTGTCGGTGTCGAGTTGATAATCTCACTGGGCAGACCCATGTGACGCGCGAGCCCGTACACCTGGGTCTTATATAGATGCGCGATCGGCTTTATGTCTGCCGAGCCATCGCCGTTTTTCACAAAAAATCCCTGGTCGTACTCGAGTTTATTCGGAGTCCCCACCACGACATAGTTCAGGCGGTCTGCGTGGAAATACTCGACGTTCTTGCGGGTCCTTTGCTTGAAATTTGTGGCCGCCACGATCTCCAGATATTCCCTAAGGCCAAGACGCTTTTTGATGCGCTCGCCCTGGGGACTGCCTGCTACGAGATAAAAATGGTTGAACTGGCCAGCAAGACCTCCGGCAATGGCAAGCTTGTTACGCCAGCCCGGGCCATATTCTGGGATTACGGCTCTGATCGCCGCATCGCGCCGTTCGTAACATCCTAAGGCCTCTAGGGCCCCCGTAATATCCTTACGCTCGTAGGGAACACCGAGCTGATCTATAAGTTCAAGCGCCAGGCGTTCCGCGTTCGGAGAAGATTCCCGTTCTGGCAACAGCAATGCCAAAACGCGCTCAGGACCCAGTGCGCGCGCCGCCAAGGCGCAACATACCGCGCTATCAACGCCCCCTGAAACCGCGACTACTGCGCCTCGCTTCCGGAATCGTACGACCACCTCCTTAAACTGCCGCGCAATGTCATCTATCGTGCGCTCGTAGTCGAGCGCCAGAAGTTCTTTACCTGCAAGTTCCTTGGCTGGCTCCACAGTGTCGCCCCTAAGCAGTCATCGACGAGGCGCGCGCAAATGTCTTGCGGGCGACGAATCGGTCTATTGCCGACAGACTGTCCAGATTATCGGGTGTCATCTCGGCGTCTTCCACCTGAATTCCATAGCTCTCCTCGAGAAAGGCAATAAGTTCAATGACGCCAGTCGAGTCTATGATTCCAAGATCGAGAAAAGACGCGTCGTCGGTGATGGCCGAATCCTTTAGACCCATCAGGAAATTCTCAGAAATATAGTCCTTCACGTGGTCCCTAACGCTTTTCATCGAATGTGCTCCCGCTCTTCCCTAAGAGATTATTGAATTGCCTGTAAGACATCGTCCTTGCTGCCCACGCCATTTTGCGCCAGCGCGGCAAGGCCCGCTTTGCGAATCTTCCCAGTATCGGTCTTTGGCAGTGCCGGGACGATATGGATGGCCTTTGGCACCATATAGTTTTCGAGATGGGCGTTGCAGTGCCGCAGGATGTCTTTCTCCGTCGTCGCGGCACCATCATCCAAGACGACGAACGCATGGATCGCTTGACCGAAAATCTCGTCGTCTACCCCAATCACTGCCGCCTCCAGGACCGACGCCAGCGCATAAAGGACGTTTTCGACCTCCTTTGGACTTACCTTCTCGCCTCGGCTTTTTATGATGTCGTCGGAGCGCCCTATGAAGTAGAGGTAACCCTCCTCATCCATATGAAAGACGTCGCCTGAATACAGAACCATTTCACCGGGATAGAGGCCCGGCCGCAGGCGCTGGGCAGTCTCCTCGGGCCGCCGCCAGTAGCCGCGCATCACATGGCTGCCCCGCACTACGAGTTCGCCTATAGAACCAGGCGGAAGGCGCCGCCCTTGCGGGTCGACCAGATAGACCTCCTGATTAGGCATGCCGCGGCCGACACTCGTCGGACGGCGCTCCAACTCCTCGGGGGGCAGATAAGTAACGCGCTTACACTCCGTCAAGCCATACATGGAGAAGATGCGCGCCTTCGGAAACCGGGCCTTGAGCCTTGCAATATGCTCGGGAGGCAGGCTCGCGGCGGTGTTGGTGATGATACGCACGGAACTTAGATCATGGCCTTCCAGCATCCCTTCGCGGTTTAACAGGATGGAGAATATCGTGGGAACGCCTGGAAACACCGTTGCCCGTTCGGCAAGCAGTACATTGATGACCGCCGCCGGAAAGGCAAAGGACCGCTCGAGAATCACGCAGGCCCCGACCATGAAGCCCATGAGTATCTGGTAGAGACCGTAGTCAAAGGCCAGCGGTAAACAGCAGAGGATACGGTCATTGCCCTCAAGTCCCAGATAGGTCGACACCGAGCGGGCCGCGGTCACCATGTTGAGATGGGTGAGCATGACGCCCTTGGGCGTTCCCGTGGATCCCGAGGTATAGATTATCGCGGCGAGATCCAAATCGATCGTCGGTACGACAGGGGCTGGGCCGGGAACTGAGGCGCGATCAAAGGGCAGGGCCGCTCCGGCATGATCGACGGACATCGCCCCGCTCAAGATCACGACATTCGGTTTATAGATTTGCAAGGCCTGCCCCCAGACACCACTGAGGTGTCCATCGCTCAGCAGCGCCTTGACCTCGGCATCCCGCAGTATGAACGCGAGCTTATCGGCCTTCGTCAAGGGGTTGACGGGAATGACGACCGCCCCGGCCTTGAGGATGCCGTAGAGGGCAATGACGGCCGCCGGAGAGTTGTCCATGAAAACCACGACACGATCCCCGCGCCCTACCCCATGATCCACCAGAGTCTTGGCGAGCCCGCTACTGCGCCCGTCGATATCCTGGTAGGAGAATCGCTCCTCTCCGCAGACCAGGGCCTGCGCATCCGGCCTCTTACGCGCCATTGCGACGAACATATCCTGCAACAACATGTTGACTCCCTTCACCCCACCTTCGCTTGCGGTAACTCGGGCGCCTGCTTGCCGCGAGCGCCGTCCGCCTCTATGAACTGTTCGTGAAGCAGCATGGTCGAATAAATACCTACAAAGGCCATGTTGTCCCCAAACCCTATCGCCTTACCCCGGCGACATTTCTCAAACAGCTTACAGGCGGGCTCAGCGTCGAAATATCCGACTTCCAGCAGTCGCTTTTTGTCAAAGCTCTGCGCTACACGCTCATCGCAGCGACCCCGATGAAAAAAACTTGCACTGTCGGGTGCCCGATAGGGCTGCTTTGGGCGCTCGCAAACCGCCGCCGGGATACGTCCCAGACCGAGCCGCTTGAGGATGTATTTCTCCTTAAGACCGAGAAGTTTGTAGCGCGGCGGCAACTCGTTGGCATACCTCACCACCTTGGCGTCGAGAAAGGGTACGCGGGTTTCCACGCTATTGGCGGCCGCCACCCGATCCCCTTGGCTGCTTAGCAAATACCCCGATAACAGGGTATGTGCCTCCACATACTGGTCCTGACACAAAGGGTCCCAGTCGGCGTAATGGGGCGGCACGAGACTTTGGCCCGCGGCCTTGTAATCCAGGACCATTTCGGCACGCACGTCGGGATGCAAGAACTGCATGATCCGTTGCGTCGTTTGCCAGCGCGGCCAGTGACCGAAGGCCGCTTGGCCGTACGCATTTAGATCCTGTCCAAAGAACTTCTGCGCGTAAGCCGCGGATGCGGCAGGCGAGTTCTTGAGGTAGGGGTAGAGGCGGCTTAGAAGCGCCGGGCGCATCTTGGAACGTGGCGACCGCGCCCAGAATCGCCGGATACGCGCCTCCCGGAACAGATCGTATCCGGCCAAAGTCTCGTCCGCCCCTTCACCGGTCAAGACGACCTTGATGCCGGCTGTCCGGACCCGCTGTGACAGCAACATCATGGGCACCGGGGCGGTCCGCAAAAGTGGGCTTTCCGCATGCCAGACCGCCCGCATAAAGGCATCGGCGATATCTTCGCCGCTTACGGTCACTTCGGTGTGCGCGGTCCGGAAACGCTCGGCTACGGCCTTCTGGAAGACACCCTCATCAAATTCCTGGTCGGCAAAACGCAAGGAGAAAGTGGGTATGGGACCGTCCACAAGCTCTGCCATATAGGACACTATGATCGCAGAGTCTATGCCGCCACTGATGTACGCCCCAACCGGAACATCGGACCGCATTTGCCGGGCCACCGCGCCTTGCAAGGCCTCATCCAGTCCCTTCAGGCACTCGTTCAGACTACGTCCGTCCCGCAGCCGCCTGTGAGGGAAATTCCAATCCCAGTAACGGCGTTCTAACCGACGTCCGTTGCCGTCGAATGCCACGAGGCAACCGGGCGGCACCGTCTCGATGCCGGCAAACACCGTATCCGGACCGGGAATGCCCCAGTAGGTGAATACCTGTCCGAGCGCCCGCGGGTCGAGGCGCTTTGGTATCGCCGGGCATGCGAACAAGGCCTTCACCTCGGAAGCGAAATAGACCCGCTGACCTGCGACGGCAAACACGAGCGGCCTGATTCCCACCCTATCCCGCGCCAACACCAGCCGCCGGTGACGGGCATCCCACACGGCAATCGCAAACTGGCCATTGAGGTGGGACACGAAATCGTCGCCGTACTCCTCGTAGAGGTGGACTATGACCTCGGTGTCGCTGTTGGTTGAAAAGGCGTGCCCCCGCTTCTTCAGGAATCGGCGCAACTCTATGTAGTTAAAGATTTCGCCGTTAAACGTGACCCAGATGCTGCGATCCTCATTGGCAAGCGGCTGAGATCCCCCAGCGATGTCGATAATGCTAAGCCGCGCATGCCCCAAACAGCATTGTCCGTCGATGTAGCAGCCCTGGCCATCCGGACCCCGGTGATGAATGCGCGCGACCATGGCGTCCACTTCCGACGCCCGCGGCGGCTTTCCGCCCGGAATGGCCACGATTCCCGCGATTCCGCACATAGACTGTCCCCTCTCCTAGGCCTCGTGGTCCAGATGCAGCTTTTCAATCTCCGCACTGACCTGCTTTAATATCTGCGCCACCTGGTTCTGGCTCACCCGCAAAGAAATATGGCTGCGTCTTTGCAAGACCGTTGCCATGGTCTTCAAAAGCGTCTCAATCCCGTCGAGCCGCGACTCGACCCCTGCCACCGCCCGCGCGATGTCGACAAGCTCCTTAGCCCCCCCGATGCCCATGTCACGCGCGGCCGGAAATGGCAGCGCCGGGCTCGGGCGGGAGCGGGCATTGAATGGCTTCCATTGCAACTCAACGATCGCCGACTTCACGACCGCCTCATCGACACACAGTCCATCATCGGCAAAGGCACAGGTAAGTGCGGTGTCGCACAACGTATTGATAAGCCGCGGGATACCCCCTGTGTACTCGTAGATGATAGGTATCGCATCGCGCGCAAAAAGCGCCTCGGGATTGGCCGCGCCCGCGACCCGCAGTCGGTGAAATATATAATCGGCGGATTCCGCCTCCGTCAGGGCGGCTATATGAAAACGCAACCGCACCCGTTGAGTAAGCTGCTCAAGACCGGGTGCATCCAATGTTTCATTCAGTTCCGGCTGACCCACGAGGATCACATGAAGTATCTTCTGCTTCTCGGTCTCGAGACCCGACAGCATGCGAATCTCTTCCAGAACCCGCCGATTGAGATTCTGGGCCTCATCGACGATCAGAACGAGTTGCTTGCGCTTAAGGAAGCTCTCGACGAGGAACGACGAGAGCATATCCATCAGCTCGACCTTGCCCGCATTGAACGGATTGAGACCAAACTCCACGAGTACCGCCTGCAGGAATTGCGTTTCGTCTAGCTGTGTCTGGAATATCTTTGCGACAAGGACATTATCGTCGAATTCCGACAACAGTTTACGGATCAGCGTCGTCTTGCCGGCCCCCACTTCGCCCGTGATGATGACAAATCCGTCGCGATTCCGGATGCTGTAGTCCATATAGGCCTTGGCGCGTGAATGCGCCGCGCTCATATACAGAAAGTCCGAATCCGGCGTTATCTGAAACGGGTGCTCTTTGAGTCGAAAATGGTCAAGGTACATGGCTAATAGAAGATCGCGTTGGTGTAATGGACAAACGGGTCGCTGCGCATGCGATTGGGGTTTGTCAAATATGAGACGCCAACGATCGCCCGCCACTCCGTGTAGGACAGAATGGGATCAGTGCTGATGCCCCGATCATACATGCCCTCTAGGCTTACGCTCAGATCGGGCGAGAGCCGGTAACGTAGCCGTAGCCCCCCACCAAAATCACGCGTATCGACGTTGTAATTCAAGTAATGGATCTTCACGTAGTCGCCAAAAACAGACTCCGTGACACGGTTTGAGGCATCGTACCCAAGATTGAACACCCCACCCTCGAGCTGCTGGCTCAAAGTCGCCGTCAGATAATGTAGGTGTTGCCAGAAGGCGCTGATGCGATCGACGCCATAGGATCTACGGTAGTCGTAGCTCAAGTTCGCCATGCGCCCGTAGTAGAGTCCGCCTCCTACGATCTGGCCGGGATTGGTCGCCACAGGAACGATCAGGTTCTGCGCGGGCGCCTCGAGCAAGGCATAACGACCGGCATCCCCGTAACTGCGATCGGCCGCCATTACGACCCGCGAGCGCCTTCCTAGGGTATCGGTAAGGGCGATGCGCGCAAGCGTACCGCTCAGGGTATGCGCCGTGCCGGTCTGCTCGATCTGCGTCCGTCCCCCCTGGGCACTAAGACCAAGATTATCGATGCGGGTGTCAACGCCCAAGAATACGTCCTGCCGACGATAATCGGGATTGACCAGGGTATTGCGATAAATGACCTCCGACGGCACGTAATTTATGGAGGCCTTCGTAAACCGCGTGAAGGCATGAACAAACCGAGTCTCTGCCACCCACCTATAATTGCTGGTCGAATAGGTCGGCGGATAAGTGGACGGCTCTTTCTGGTAATAGAAGTTGCGATAGCGCAAATTGACCTTGAACGCGTCTATAGGGTCTACATACCAAGAGAAATTGGGCCCTGCCGAAAAGGCGTTCGTGTTCTGCAGATTGGTCGGCGTCATCACGAAGCGCGGATCGATGGGCGCCTGGGTGAATATGTCGCGCTCAGAAAGACTAAAGACCTTGGGCAGAACCACGTAATGCGTAAGCGAATTGACGCCGAAGAGCACGTCGTTGCCGTACGTCCCCAACGTAAAGACGCGGCCCATCGCTTCGAGATCGAGGTGTGTGTCGAGCCTCCGCCCGTGCTTTTGGTAGGAGAACAAGCCACGAAATATGTTGATGTACTCGTTTTGTTTGTCGGTCGGTGATCTATAGATATTGTTGGTGTAGATACCGTTATAACCGACCCCGTATTCTATGTGGGCGGCCTGGGCCCTTATGGAAAATCCCATAAGAGCGCAAGACCCCACGCCCAGCATCCTGACGATGCGGGCCGCTTTCTTTGAGTTTTGCACGCTTTTAATTCCAAATGACGCGACGCGGCTGCGGCTCGTCGTTGAAGACAACACCCAGGAACTTCTGCTCATCTATGCCCTTGGCCGCAGCCCAGATTTGAGACTCTGTAGCCTTGCCATAAGGCACTACAAGCAATACGAAGTCGGCGAGTTCGGCAAGGACAGCTGCGTCAGCCGATTCGGCCGGAGACGCCGCATCCAGGACGATGTAGCGGTCTGGATAGCGATCTTTGAGGTGGCTTATGAGATCGCGCATGCGGCGTGAATCTAGGTGCTCGGTCCCCGCATCGCTCTTTCTACCAGCCGGTATCAAACGGAAACGAGGAATGCCCCCTTCATGGATGATCTGCGCCACGTCCAGATCATCGGCCTCCAGATAATCGGTCAGGCCGTAATGAATATCGCCACTCACCAAGCGATCTTGCTGGGGATCGCGCAGCCGGCAGTCGATCAGAAGGGCCGTCTTGGTTTCGTCAAAGGCAAAGGACGCCGCAAGATTGAGCGCGACGAAGCTTGCCCCGCCATCCGGGACCACCGATGCCACCAATACCACGCAGTTTCTCGGGCCCGCGTTCTGCAGGATATGTGTTCGCATGTGCCGGAACGATTCCACCACCCTGGCATCCTCCATCTCCTGATAGATAATCTTGGCTTCGTCCAGATCGGATCGCTCCATGCGGAATTTTTGCGACATCCGCGGGATCTGCACGGTATAGGCGGCTAGGTCCTTGACACCGACGATCAGCGGCTTTTCCTGTGCCACTGCCTGCGCGGTGCTGGGCAAGGGCTGAGCCACTTCATCCATGGCACGCGCTTTCTGTAATGCTTTCTCAACTTTGCTCATAGAGTTCTACCCGATAGGACGAGACTGACGGCGACGAACAACACGCTAAAGACAAGGACCCCCAACCAATGCAGGCTGCGACGCGCAGTGAGCGTCTCGCTTGGCCCGTAAAGGTGAGGAACCACCGCAAGCAGCGGCAGGTTAAGAGTCTCCGGAATGATGGCCTCGGCCCGTACCCGAGCGTCCATCTGACTGCGTCCATAGAGCAGTCCGAATGGCAGCAATAGGCCAAGAACGATGCCGCCTACAACAAAAAGCGCGAACGGCGGGCCCAGGGGCGCGGCTGGCATGGTAGCTGGCTCATAAACACGGAAGGACAGCGCCTGTTGCGCCTTCTCGAGGTTAAGAGAGACCCGCGCCTGCTCACGGCGCTTCAGAAGGCCGTCGAGCGTTTGGCGGTCGACCTCATAGTTGCGCAGAAGTGTTGATACTGCGGAGGATCCCTGCGAGGCCCGCAATGCGCGCATCTGCGAGGAAAGTAGGCTCTGGGATTCAGCGGTCTCCGCCCGTAAGGTAGCGACGCGCGCCTGAGTCTCGTCTAGCTCATGCTCCAGTTTCTGGAAAAACTGTCCCGATCCGACGGCAAACGCAAAGGTCTGTTGACCAGGATGCAAGGCCCGCTCTTTTGCCGAAAGCGCGGCGATCCGCGTCCTTAGGGTCTTGACCTCGGTGCTCAGGGTCTTGATGCCAGGATAGGTGCGACGGTAATAGAGCCGCAGTTTTTGCAACTCCGCCTCGTCTGCGATGAGGCGGGAGCGGTCTAGGCCTATCTTAGCGGCGATAGAGTTGGCTTGACCGTGGCCTGTGAGCTCCTGCTCGAGCGCCTTGACTCGTCCCTCATCCTCTTTCATTTCTATGCGACTTTTATCATAGTCCATGCGCAGATGCGCGATACGGCGGCGCTCATAGCGGGCATAGGTATGATTGGCGTCCAAGGTGTTGGCCTTGAGCTTCTTGATTTCCGCGTCTTCGCTTTGTAGCCGCCGGCGGTAGCTTGCTACCTGGGAATTGAGGAAGGCGTAGGCACCGCTTGCCTGCTGCAAGGCCGATTTTTTGTCTTGGCCAATGAACTGGGCGACGACGGCTTGGGTGAGGTGATAAGCGCGAACCGGGTCCGTATTCTTAAAAGACACGCTGATCAGATTCTTGCCGAGGTCCATCACCGAGGCCTGCGAGCGGACGTCTTTGACCATCTCGGCCCGTTTCCGGGCGGACATGGATTTGCGGAAGAATCCGGCCTTCTGAAGGGCGGGCAGCAAGACCTCGCGGCTCGTTATGAGATCTTGCGCGATCTTGGCGCGCTGCTGACCGATGTCCGGCTGAAACGCCGCTCCTTTAATGAGGGGCGCTATGAGCCGCTTGTTGTTTACGAGTATCAAGGAAGTCGACTGATACGACTTGGGCCAGAGAAAGCCTGCGGCTGTAGCAAGCGCCGTCACGGCAACGAAGGTACCGGCTACAAAACGCCGGTGAGTAAAGGCCTCCTTGCCGAGAATGTGAGCATTTTGCTCGAATGTCAGTCTCATACGATATCCTTATCCTTAAGATGCGTGACTTAGAGGAGACGCTCTGGAACGGTTATGATGTCGCCAGGCCTTAGCCGATAGTTCGTGCCCAGACTGCCGTCGTTCAAGATGCTGCCTAGCTTGACGTGGATGACGCGCTCCTTGTGGCCGACCTCTCTGTGGATTTCGGTATCGTTGGCCGCCGCAAAGGTATTGAGTCCGCCGGCATCGAGGACCGCGTCCAGGACCGTCATGCCCGGCTCGAATTTGAGCGACGCTGGGTGCTCGACGGCCCCTGTGACGCGAATCCGGTCGGCATAACTGTCTTGCACCACGCGCTTTACGATGACCGTCACCTGCGGATCGCGAACATAGTAGGCAAGCTTCTTGCGGATGATCCGGGCGACGCCCGAGGCCGTATGCCCGGCTACAGGAACGGCCCCGATGAGGGGCATTGAAATGCGCCCGTCAGGCCGTACGGGGACGGTCTCGGAAAGCTGTTTGTTGTGCCAGACGGACACGTCGATGACGTCGGCTACTGCCAGACGATAATGGGGGACAGTGGCACTCGCGATCGTAGCGGTGTGCGCCGACTCCCCGACCGGCCGCATCGGGGTCTGCGCGCAGGCGCTGAGACCGACCACCGCGACCGTGGCGACTAATGGCTTTAGCTTCATGGGTTTCATCCTTGGGTGTATCTTCCTTGTGAGAGCAACTCAACCTTAGCGCCGCAAGCTCATCCCTTATATCCGACCAAGGTCCCTACGGATAATTACGAGGATCAGCGGGCCCCATCTTGAAAAATGACGACCTGAATCGTCTGAAAAAGCACAATGAGATCGAGAAACAGGGTGTTGTTCTTGACGTAATAGAGGTCGTATTTCAGCTTCTCCACGGCATCCTCCACCGACGCCCCGTAGGGGTAACGGACCTGGGCCCAACCCGTTATGCCCGGTTTGATGGCGTGACGGTAGCTGTAGTAGGGGATATCGCGCGTAAGCTGCGCTACGAAAAACGGCCGCTCGGGGCGCGGACCGACAAAACTCATATCACCCCGCAGGACGTTCAGGGCTTGGGGTAGCTCGTCGATGCGGACCTTGCGGATAAAGGCCCCGACCCGGGTCACGCGGCTATCGTTTTGCTTCGCCCAGCGTGGCTGGCCGTCATTCTCGGCGTTTACGCGCATGCTCCGGAACTTAAGGAGCGAAAACACGCGACCGCCCTGCCCGACCCGCTCTTGGCGATAGAACACAGGGCCATTGTCTTCGATCTTGATGGCAAGGGCCGTGAGCGCCATCACGGGCGCACACACAAGGAGAAGCAGCGTGCTTACCGTTACATCGAAGACCCGCTTCACCCATGCCTTGATGAGTCCCTGGGCAAACCCATCGGCAAAGACAAGCCAACTCGTATTCAAAGACTCGAGCTCTATGCGCCCGCTCTCGCGCTCGAAAAAGGTCGTAAGATCCACGACGCGGGTACCGGCAAGTTTGCATTCGAGGAGCTCATTGATCGGAAGCGCGTGGCGCCGGTCGCGGCTCCCCACGATGATTTCAGTGACCCGATTCTCACGCGCTATCGCCGCCAACGATTGACCGCCCTTCAAGACCATGGGGCCGTCTAGATCTTCGCGCTCGCCGCACGGCACGAAACCGACCACCTGGAAGCCCGGACGACCCGGACCGCCTTTGGCAAGCGCCTGCACGGCCCGGGCCCGGCGTCCGGTGCCGAGCACCAGGACCTGCCGGTTGCCGGCGGTCCGGCGGGCCACGGCCACATAAAAAAGCCGGGTCAGCATCGTGCCGCACAAGGCCACGAGCACTACTGAAGCCAAGATCGAGGGTGGCAAGACCAGCGACGGCAGGATCGGCAGCAAGGTACAAAAGACGAGGAAACCAAGCGAGAGACTTACGACGAGCCGCGGAAAATACCCCCACTGCCCTTCCTTCAGTTCCCGCTGATACAAGCCAAGCGCGGTCATAGCGATCAGCATCACGAACACGAAGAGCACGGCGCGAGCGGAATTCGCGAGATCTTGAGGGGACGCAGTAAACCCCCCGTCGACCTGCGAGCCGATATAGAGCGCGCCCCACAACACCAATACCTCGGAGAGCCCCAGGATCAAAAGACCTTTGGGCAGATAGTGCCGGAAAATGCGGATCATGTTACGTCCCTGTAACGGTCCAGTCTGCGGCCATTTAGCGGCCCAAACCGGGGCAAGACAATCCGACTTCGGTCCCGCCCGTCGCGAGACACGGATACCGGCGGGGATGGGTCTTCAGGGTGCCGGGAACCGCCACACCGGGGCGCGCCACGCGCCGCCGACCTCCTGCCCGAACACTCAGGCGTCGCGGTCGCGCTGGCGCAAACGAGCCAGGCGCTCGGCGATGCGCATCTCCAAGCCCCGGTCGGTGGGTTCGTAATAACGAGGGTTTTTCATGCCGTCAGGAAAATACGAGACACCGGCTGCGTAGGCCTCGGGCTCGTCATGCGGATAGCGGTAGTCGCGCCCATGACCGAGGCTGCGCGCCAGTACTGTGGGGGCGTTGCGCAGGTGCACAGGTACCGGCGCCGTGCCCTGTGCCTGGACGTCCTTTTGCGCCGCCTTGAAGGCCTTGTAGACCGCGTTGCTCTTCGGGGCCGAGGCGAGATAGACGGCCGCCTGGGCGAGGGCGAGCTCGCCTTCCGGACGGCCCAAACGATCCAAGGCCACCCAAGCGTCGAGGGCCAAGGACAGCGCCCGCGGGTCGGCGTTCCCGATATCCTCGCTCGCCGCCCGCACGAGCCGCCGCGCGACGTAGCGCGGGTCGCAGCCGCCATCCAGCAGGCGCGCCAGCCAATATAAAGCGCCATCAGGACTGGATCCGCGCACGGCCTTGTGGAGCGCCGAGATCTGATCGTAAAGCAGATCTGCCCCTTTATCGAAGCGGCGATACTGGGCGCCGGCCGCCTGCCGGACCATATCGTCATCGATCAGTGTGCTGCCGCTTGATAAGGCCAGATCGGCTGCAAGCTCCAATAGACCCAGTGCCCGGCGGGCATCGCCGTCGGCGGCGTCGGCGATCGCGGCGGCCGCCTGGGGACTGCAGTCCACGGCCTGCGCCAGGCCCTCGGGTGCAGCCAGCGCCCGCTGCAAGAGCCCCATGATCTCAGCTGCGCTAAGCGGCTCCAGGCCGTGCAACCTCAGTCGCGACAACAGCGCCGCGCTCAAGGCGAATGCGGGGTTTTCCGTCGTGGCCCCGATCAGGATGATCGTGCCTTCTTCGAGGGGGCGCAACAGCGCATCCTGCTGGGCTCGGTTATAGCGGTGGATCTCGTCGATGAAGACCAGCAGCGCCTGGCCCTGGTCGCGAGCGCCCCGGCCGCGTTCCTCGAGGTCCTTGATCTCGCGCACCCCACTTGCCAGCGCACTCAAAGCCACGAAATCCTGGCCACAGGCCTGCGCCAATAAGCGGGCGAGCGTCGTCTTGCCGGTGCCGGGCGGACCATAGAGGACCATGGAATAAGGACGGCCGCGCTCGTAGGCGACGCGCAGGGGCGCGCGGGGCGCAAGAATCGAGACATGCCCCACGACCTCGCCGAGCGTCCGGGGTCGTACGCGTTCTGCGAGGGGTGCCGCCACTACTCGTCGACGATCGCCGTGTGCGGCGGTGGCTGGAACCGGAAGATCGTGCCCGGCAATGGCCTGTTCCAGACCACGTCGTGCAAACGGATATCCGTCGTCTGACCCATGGCGTCCTTGACCACGAGGCGCGCGATGCGCGGTCCCCGGTAGCCGATACGGATGGACTGAAAGCCTTGTCCGCCCCCCCGCGGCGTAAGCCGCAGCCAATGGAGGTCAGCACGCATCGGCAGGGTCTGCACGAAAAACAGCCGCCGGAGGTGGCCTGCACCCGCCAACAGCAAGGCCGGCGTACGGCCTAGGGCCGCACTCACGCTATAACGGGTCGCTTGGGCGAGTCCCGGGTCATAGAGCCATACCGTGTGGCCGCGGCCTACGATTTGCTCGCGATACGGGGTCGCATAATCCCAGCGGAACCGCCCCGGACGGGCCAGCCACAGGGTCCCATGACCCCGCGTCACGACCCGCCCCCGTGCGTCGCGCACCGTCTGCGTGAAATGGCCATGCAGGGTATGCACGGTCGCGAAGAAGCGCGCGAGATCGGCGCCACGCGCGACCCCGGCCTGGGATACGACCGCCATACTCACGCACAAAAGAAACCAGCTACGCATGATGTCATCCTTCCGGAGGAGGCGGCGCGAGGACCTCGCGGCTGCCATTGGATTGGAGCGGGCCCACCACGCCCGAGCGCTCCATTTGCTCGATCAGGCGCGCGGCGCGGTTATAGCCGATGCGCAGCCGCCGCTGCACGCCCGAGACCGACGCGCGCCGGCTCTCGGTCACGATACGCAAGGCCTCATCATACAAGGCGTCGGCCTCACCGTCTTCGGGCGCGCCTCCATCGCCTGCCTCGGCCCCCTCTTCAGCGGCAAATATCCGCTCGTCATAGGTAGGCGTCCCGGTCTTCTTCAGGGCCGAGACTACGGCATGGACCTCGGCATCGGCCACGAAGGCGCCGTGCACACGCTGCGGAAAACCCGTGCCGGCCTGCAAAAACAGCATATCGCCATGACCCAGCAACTGCTCGGCCCCCATTTGGTCGAGCACCGTCCGGGAATCCACCTTGGCCGACACCTGAAAGGCGATGCGCGCCGGGATATTGGCCTTGATGAGCCCGGTAATGACGTCGACCGATGGCCTTTGCGTCGCCAATACGAGATGCAGACCGGCCGCGCGGGCCTTTTGCGCCAGCCGCGCAATCAGGTCTTCGACCTTTTTGCCCACGACCATCATGAGGTCAGCGAGCTCATCTATGATGATGACCACATAGGGCAGGCGTCCCATCTCGCGCACCTCGCCCGGGGGCGCCTGCGGATCGTTTAGTATCTCGCCCCGCGCGTGCGCTTCATCATAGCGCTTGTTGTAGCCCGCCAGATTGCGCACACCGAGCGCTGCCATGGCCTTGTAACGGCGATCCATTTCACCGATACACCAACGTAACGCCTGCGCCGCTTGCTTCATATCGGTAACCACCGGTGCGAGCAGGTGCGGCAGACCATCGTAGACGGCAAGCTCCAGCATCTTCGGATCGATCAGTATGAGCCGCACATCGGCCGGGGTCGCCTTGTACACGAAGCTCAGAATGAGCGCGTTCAAACACACGGATTTTCCGGAGCCGGTCGTGCCTGCGATAAGGAGATGCGGCATGCGCGCGAGATCGGTAACGACGGGCTGACCGCTGATGTCCTTGCCCAGGGCAAGGGCTAGGGGCGACGTCACCGCTTCGTAAGCGGAGGACGCGAGGATCTCGCGCAGACGCACGACCTCACGGCGCTCATTGGGCACCTCGATGCCGATATAGGTCTTGCCGGGGATGTTCTCGACTACGCGCACACTGACGACCGACAGGGCCCGCGCCAAATCCCGCTGTAGGCCCGTGATCTGACTGGCCTTGACGCCGGGGGCTGGTTCGATCTCAAAGCGCGTAATGACCGGCCCCGGGTGGACGGCCTCGACCTTGGCCTCGATATGGAAATCGAGCAGCTTCTTCTCGAGTAACCGGGATATGGCGTGCAGGGATTCCTCTGAGAAACTCGCCTGTTCGGACGCCGGCAAATCGAGCAAGGCGAGCGCGGGCAGCCCCGACTCCACCGGTTCAAGAAAACTCGTCTGACGGTCACGGGCGGCGCGCGGCCCTTCGGCAGGCTCGATCGCGGGCTCGATGCGCGGAGGTGCCGGCCGCTTCAAGGCACGTCGCCCCTTTTGGACCGATTCCTCCCGCTCCTGGCGGGCCCGGCGCCCGCGCCAGCGATCGGCAAGCGCCCCCGCCCGGGCGCGCACACCGACCACAAGATCGAAGGCCGCGCCCCCCACCCAGTCCATCACCCCAAGCCAGGACACTCCGGTGGCGAGCGTAAAGCCGGCGAGAAAGACCGCCAACAAAAACAGCGTAGCGCCCAGGGGATCGACGATCCGCACCAGTACCGCCGCCACCGAGCCGCCTAGCAGGCCGCCCGCCTGGAAGGGCAGGAAGCCCGGGCCCCGAAAGTCCAGACCCGCCAGCCCACAGAGACCGACAAAGGCGAGCGCCACCCCGACCCCTTCCACGAGCCGCGACTGGCCCGCAAGGGGCAGCCCTTTAAGGACGCGTCGACCGCCCCAGGCCATCAAAACGGGCACGATATAGGCGGGCAAGCCCATGAGGGCGAGCAGGATGTCCGACAACCAGGCCCCGACTACGCCCCCGCTATTGTGGACAGGCCCGGGGCCGCTATGGGAGAAGCTCGGATCCGTCGGGCGAAACGTGGCAAGCGCCAGCATGACATAAAGGGCCGCGGCCAAGATCACAAAGAGCAACGCCTCGCGCACGAGCCGCGCTCGCCCAGGGGCCAGGGCGGCGCGCTCCCGCCTAAATCGGGCCTGCGCCATTACGCTACCCCAACACCCGGCCGCTCATCATGCCCGGTCATCAAAAAGATCCCAGGGCGGCGGCCACGGCTTCGTGGCGGATCGCCCCTTCGCGCACATTGAGGCCCCCGGCGAGCCGGGGATCATCCACCCCGTGGGCGGCCAGGACCTGCACGTACGGCAACAATACCGCCGACAAGGCCTGTGAGGCCGTGCGCGGAACGGCCCCGGGCATGTTGGTAACACCGAAGTGGATCACGCCCTCCTCCACGTAGGTGGGTGCGCCATAATCGGTGGGCCTTATCGTCTCTATGCAACCGCCCTGATCGATCGCAATATCGACGATCACCGCGCCCCGGCGCATGGTCCGCACCATGGGCCGGGTTACGAGACGCGGGGCCCGAGCCCCGGTCACGAGTACCGCCCCGATCAGGAGGTCGGCCTCGCGCACCGCAGCGGCTATGGTCTCCTCGTAGGCCGGCAGGGCCGTCACATTCGGTCCGACCGCCATCATCGCCGCTTGGCGCGCCCGCAGTCTCTCGAAGACCGTGACCCGCGCCCCGAGGGCCGCGGCCACGCGAACCGCATTGCCGCCCGCCTCGCCTGCACCGATTACGACCACATGACCCCGGTCAGCCCCGGCGACCCCCCCCAACAGGATCCCGCGACCACCCTCGCGGACATGCAGGAGCTGTGCGCCGATCTGGACGGCCAGGCGCCCGGCGATATCGCTCATGGGCGCAAGCAAGGGCAGCATGCCGTCTTGCACGACGGTCTCGAAGGCCACGGCCGTCAATCCCGTGCGTTGCAGGACCTCCGTCAGGGTCCGGTTGGCGGCTAAATGGAGGTAGGAAAAGAGGATGTGATCGCTGCGTAAGAGATCGAATTCGGGGGCCACCGGCTCTTTGACCTTCACGATCAGCTGCGCCGAGCGGTATAAAGTCGGGGCGTCCGGCACGATCCGCGCGCCAAACACCGCATATTCCTCATCCGCGAAACCGCTACCAAGGCCCGCGCCGGCCTCGATCAAGACCTCATTACCGTCCTGTATGAGTGCCGCCACGGCGTGGGGCACCAGGGCGACGCGCGCCTCCCATGGCTTGATTTCCCTCGGTATCCCTATGCGCATCCTATCCTCCGATCGCCGTAAGTCTAACGGTCTTTGGCCGAGCCTGCCACGGCGCGTTGATCCGGCCCGACAAAAGGGGCAGGATAACCTCCATCATATCCGATCGCAGCGCCACCATGAGGTCCGTCATGCCCACGTCACGCCATGCGCGTCTCCTGATTCTCGGCTCCGGTCCGGCCGGTTATACCGCCGCCATATATGCCGCCCGCGCCAATCTCCGCCCCGTCCTCGTGACCGGCCTCGAACAGGGCGGCCAGCTCATGACGACCACCGAGGTCGATAACTGGCCGGGCGACGTGGAAGGCCTGCAGGGGCCGGGGCTCATGGAGCGCATGAAACGGCATGCCGAGCGTTTTCAGACGGAGATCATCTTCGACCACATCCACTCAGCCGACCTCACGCGCCGGCCCTTCCATCTGAAGGGTGACACCTTCGAATATACCTGTGACGCGCTCATCATAGCGACCGGGGCCTCCGCCAAGTATCTAGGGATCCCTTCCGAGGAGCGCTATCGCGGTAAGGGCGTCTCGGCGTGCGCGACCTGCGACGGGTTTTTCTATAAAGGCCAGCCCGTGGCGGTGATCGGTGGCGGCAATACCGCGGTTGAAGAGGCCCTGTACCTTTCCGCCATCGCCGCCGAGGTGGTGGTGGTGCACAGACGCGACCGCTTCAAGGCGGAGGCCATCCTTATCGATCAACTCCTGGCCAAGGCCCGTCATGGCAATGTGCGGATCGAGTGGAACGCAACCTTAGATGAGATCCTGGGGGATAAGACGGGGGTCACCGGCATCCGCATCAAGACCGCGACGGATGCAAACAAAGAGATCCCTGTGCACGGGGTCTTCGTCGCCATCGGCCACTCTCCCAATACCCGCCTTTTCGAGGGCCAGCTCGAGATGCAAAAAGGCTACATCAAAACCGGGAAGATCGAAGGGCATGCCACCGCCACGAGCGTACCCGGCGTCTTTGCCGCGGGCGACGTCCAAGACTTCATTTACCGCCAGGCCGTGACCTCGGCCGGCAGCGGTTGCATGGCCGCCCTCGATGCCGAACGTTATCTAGCGGCGCTCGCCGGAGAAACCCAGGATGGCAGACGAGACTGACGACCCAAAGACCCTGTTTGCCGAGGCCATGGCGGGGGTACGCCCGCTGGCCCAAGACCGCGCCAGTCCGCAGCGGCCGCGGCGCCGGCCGATCCCCTGGCAGTCCCGGCGGGACGCCCAGGCAGTCCGTGCGGAAATGCTCACCTTTGCCTCCTACGACATCGATGTCGCCGCGGGCGAGGAACTCTTGTTCCGGCGCTCCGGCATCAGCAAAGAGACCTTGCGGCAACTGAAACGCGGCGACATTGCCACCCAATGGGAACTCGATCTCCACGGCCTCACGGTCGAACAAGCCCGTGCGGCCTTTGCCGAATTCGTTCACGAGGCGGTCTTGGCGCAGCGGCGGTGTGTGCGCATCATTCACGGCAAGGGACGAGGATCAGAGGCGCGGCTGCCGGTCCTTAAGGGCTGCGTCAACCGCTGGCTACGGCAAAAAGACGAGGTACTCGCCTTTTGTTCGGCGCGGCAGGAGCAAGGGGGAACCGGCGCCGTGATGGTCCTTCTCAAACGCGGACGCTAGGCCGACTTGCAACGGCCCCTGGCGCCGTGGACCGGTTTATCCGCGCCGGTCGATCAATGCGACGGCATGGGCGCTCATGCCTTCGCGGCGGCCCGTATAGCCCATGCCCTCGGTGGTGGTGGCCTTTACGCTCACGCAATCGACCGCGACCTGGAGATCCGCTGCCAACCGCTCGGCCATCTGACCCACATAGGGCGCGAGCCGTGGCGCCTCAGCCACAATGGTCGCATCGACATTGATGACATAAAACCCCCGCTCCTGCAACAAAGACTGCACGGCGCGTAGCAGGATTCGGCTATCACAGTCCTTGAAACGGGGATCGCTGGCCGGAAAGTGCCGCCCGAGATCGCCCAGTGCGGCCGCCCCGAGACAGGCGCTCGTCACTGCATGGGTCAGGACATCGGCGTCTGAATGCCCCCCGAGCCCATACGGGTGCGGGATCGTGACCCCCCCGAGCACCAACGGGCGACCCTCGACAAAGCCGTGTGCGTCAAATCCCTGTCCTATCCGCATGAATGGCCCTCGTGGTGCCGGTCGCGGATCCTGCTCGGCCAGATAAAGCGCCGCCAGGGCAAGATCCTCCGGTACGGTGATCTTTATGTTATCGGCGCTACCCGGTACCAACCGGGGCCGGCCGCCCAAACGCTCCACCGCGGCGGCCTCGTCGGTCACCAGTGCATTGGCGGCGATCGCCGCCGACAAGGCCGCGCGTAGCTGTCCGAAACGAAAGGCCTGCGGCGTCAGGGCGAGCCACAGGCCACGTCGGTCGACCGTCTCTACCACGACCCCATCCGGCCCTCCGCGTTTCACGGTATCGGCCACGGGCCGCGCGAGAAGCGCCCCATCCGAGGATTCGCAGGCGGCCGCATAGAGGCGCTGCAGGTCCGCGATACGGACACAGGGACGCGCGGCGTCGTGCACGAAGACGAGATCATCATCTGCCGCCTGGGCACTAAGCGCGGTAAGCCCGTTCAAGACCGTGACCATCCGTTCCGCGCCCCCCGCAAAGGTCACGACCGGCACCGCAAGCGGCGGACGGATCGCCGCCCAATGAGTGTCGTCCGGTGCCAACCCGATCGCCATGGCGGCGGGCTTTAGGGTCGCAAGTCGCGTCAAGGTCTGAGCGAGGACGGTCGTGCCCGCCAACGGAAGGTACTGCTTGGGTCGATCGGCGCCAAAGCGCAGACCCCGCCCGGCCGCCGGCACGACCACGAAGAGACGCGGAGCCGACACGCGCCTTAGGGCCCTGTGCCCACCGAGGCCCTGATGATCTCCCCGGCGGCCTCCAGCGTGACGCCCTTGGCCGTGGCGAGCTCGCGGGCGAGATAGCCGTAGGCCATCTCCAAGAGCCGCGCCTCTTCAAACGACAGGCCATTGCCGGCCTTGAGCCGCATCAGATCGCGCACCGCCGACCCGACCTCAAAGACCGCGCCCGACTGCACGCGGCGCTCGAGATCCTTATAGTGTTCCGCCCACCGCGTCCCGCCCCGCACGGTGCTTTTGTTGGCGAGGACCTGCAGCAGTTCGTGGACATCCTGATCACGTAGCAGCGGGCGCAGGCCATTGCTGGCCGCCTTGGCCTTCGGGACCCGGATCGTGACATGATTTTCGGGGATGCGGATGACATAGCAGAGCTCATGCTCAGCCCCGTATACCACCTCTTCCAGCCCCTCGATGACGCCCACGCCGGCCGTCGGGTAAAAAACGTCCTGTCCGACTTTGAATTCGTTTTTTTTCATGAACGCTTTGGCCGCCTTGAACGCCCCTCCATTATGCCCCGAAGGGCCCCCGCGCCACAATCGCAACCACAGCACCCAGGCCGCGAAGGGGCCAGCGGCGCCCACCGCACGTGCCGCTCCCGGCCCCTCGCACTTTGGATTACAATGCCCGCGCCATGACCATACCAAGCCCTGACGACCAACCGCTCTACTCGCCTTTAGATCCGCCTCGTGAAGACGGCCATGAGCACTGGATGGGTCTACGGGCCAGCGCTCGGGGGCTTGCTTTAGCGCGGGCCGCGGAAGGCGGCCGCCTGCTGATAGTCGTGACCGCCGACGTACGGTCCCGCGAGCGGCTCGAAAACGAATTGCGGTTTTACCGCGACCCGGCCGGTCCGCCCTTGCTCACCTTCCCAGACTGGGAATGTCTGCCCTACGACCGCTTCTCTCCCCACCCCGACATCATCTCGGAACGCCTGGCGACCTTGGCCGCACTCCCGCATCTGGCGAGCGGTGTGGTACTGACGGCGGCGGCCACCTTGATGCATTTTCTGCCCCCGGCAGCCCATCTGCTCGGGCAGAGCTTCGTCCTCAAGGTGGGCGACAAGCTCGCGATCGAACGCTTCCGCGAACGGTTGATACAGGCCGCCTACAGCGCGGTCGGACAAGTCATGGAGGCCGGCGAGTTCGCGATTCGCGGCGGCCTCATCGACCTCTTCCCGATGGGTGCCGAAACCGCCTACCGCATCGATCTCTTCGACGATACAGTGGAATCGATCCGCACCTTTGACCCGGAAACCCAGCGGTCGCTGTCCGTGCTGCCGGAGATCCGGGTGCTGCCGGCCCGCGAGCATCCCTTGACCGCAGAGGCCATCCAGACCTTCCGCTCCCACTACCGGGCGGCCTTTACGGGCGACCCGCAAGCGAGCCTCATCTATCGCGAGGTGAGCGAAGGGCGCAGTCCGATCGGCATCGAATACTACCTGCCGCTTTTCTTTGACGAAGTGGCCGCGCTCACCGACTATCTGCCGCCTCATGCCACCATCGTCTTCATGGACGGTGCGCGCGCCCAGACCGATCGCTTTGCCGAGGAGGCCGCGGAGCGTTACGAGGCGGCACGCGGCCATGTCGAGCGCCCGGTCCTGCCCCCCGACCGGCTATTCCTAACCCCTACGGATCTCGCCCGGCGTCTCACCGTCTTTTCCGAGATCTCGCTCGCCGCAGAGGCCCGCCCTGGGGCCCGGACGCGCCTCTTCGCTACCCGCGAACCCCCGATCCTCCCCCAGGACAGCCGGGCCCCCGAGCCCTATGCCCGCCTCCTCGCAGCGCTCGCGGTACCGGCGCGCCGCACCCTGATCGTAGCCGAGACCGCTGGGCGCCGCGAGGCCTTGCGCACCGCCCTGACCGCCCACGGTCACCGTCCTCGCAGCGTCGACTCGTGGGCGGCCTTCATGGTCGGCGAAGAGCCCCTGGCCCTCATGTCGGCGCCGCTCGAACGCGGACTCGAACTCGACCAACCCCCGATCAGCGTGATCGTCGAATCACAGCTCTACGGGGAACGCGCCCAGCAACGCCGACGCCGCGCCAAGACGCGCGACCAGCAAGCCATCCTGAAGGGGCTTGGCGAACTAAAGAGCGGTGACGCGGTGGTGCACGAAGATCATGGCGTAGGCCGTTATCTAGGGCTCGTGAAGCTCACCGTCTCCGACATCGAAAACGAATTTTTGGCGTTGGAGTATGCGGGAGGCGATAAGCTCTACGTCCCCGTCACAGACCTCCACCTACTCGGCCGCTACACAGGGACCGATCCTGATCATGCCCCACTCCACAAGCTTGGCAATGAGGCCTGGGACAAGGCCAAGCGCCGCGCCGAAGAGAAGGCCCGTGACGCCGCCGCTGAACTGCTCGAAATCTACGCCCGCCGGGCCGCCAAACCCGGACACGCCTTTAGGCCACGCGGCGCTGAATACGCACAGTTTGCCGACGCCTTCCCCTTCGAGGAGACCCCGGATCAGACGCGCGTCATTGCCGAGGTCCTGACTGACATGGAAAGCCCGCGGCCCATGGACCGTCTCGTCTGCGGGGACGTTGGGTTTGGCAAGACCGAGGTCGCGATGCGCGCGGCCTTCCTGGCCGTCCAAGACCACAAGCAGGTCGCGGTACTGGTCCCAACGACCTTGCTCGCGCAACAGCATTACCAGAACTTTCGCGATCGATTTGCCGATCTGCCCGTCGAGATCGAGCTCTTGTCGCGCTTCCGGTCCCGCGATGAGATCAACCAAGCCCTGCGCCGGCTCGCCGAGGGCCGTGTGGACATCGTCATAGGGACACACCGGTTGCTGCAAGACGACGTCCAGTTCCAAGCCCTGGGGCTTGTCATCGTCGATGAGGAACACCGCTTCGGGGTACGCCAAAAGGAGCGCATGAAGGCCCTGCGGGCCCACGTCGACATACTGACCCTCACGGCCACCCCATTGCCGCGGACCTTGAACATGGCCATGGCGGGCCTACGCGACGTCTCCTTGATCGGTACGCCCCCCCAGGACCGCTTATCGATAAAGACCTTCGTAACGCCTTGGGATAGCGCCCTCATTCGCGAGGCCTGCCTGCGCGAGATACGCCGCGGCGGCCAGGTCTATTTCCTGCACAACGACGTCCGATCCATGCAGCGGCGCGCCAGCGATTTGCAGGCCTTGCTCCCGGAAATCGACATCCGGGTGGCACATGGCCAGATGCCGGAACGGGAACTCGAGCGGGTCATGCTCGATTTCTACCATCAACGCTTTCATATCCTGCTTTGCAGCACCATCATCGAAACCGGCATCGACGTACCGACCGCCAATACGATCATCATCGAGCGCGCCGACCGTTTCGGGCTTGCCCAACTCCACCAATTGCGCGGCCGGGTCGGACGCTCTCATCACCGCGCCTACGCCTACCTCCTCACGCCGGACCCGGCGGCGCTTACCGCCGATGCGCGCAAGCGGCTGGATGCCATCGCCGCACTCGAGGACCTGGGGGTAGGTTTCGCCCTGGCCTCGCATGACCTCGAGATCCGCGGGGCCGGCGAACTGCTCGGGGAATCCCAGAGCGGACAAATCAACGAAATCGGTTTCGGGCTATATAGCGAACTGCTCGAGCGCGCCGTAGCTACCCTCAAGGCCGGCGGTCAGACGCCGGGCGCAAGTGGCCTGTTTACCCGCCAAACCGACATCGAACTGCATGTCGCGGCCTTGCTGCCCGAAGACTACTGCGGCGATCCGCACTTGCGGCTCGTGTTCTACAAACGCATCGCCAATGCCCACTCGGATGACGAACTAGACGACTTGGCGGGAGAACTCACCGACCGCTTCGGCCCCATACCGAAACCGGCCGCCCGCCTGTTTCGGCTCGCCCGCCTGCGGCGTCTGGCGCAACCCCTCGGGATCCTGCGCATCGACGCAGGCCCCAAGGGGGCCCGCCTGCAGTTTACCCCGACACCGCTCATAGACCCCGGGACGCTCATAGGTCTCATGCAATCCGCGCCCAAACAGTACCGCCTGGACGGCCCCACGGGCCTGCGTATCACCGCCGACTGGCAGGACCCCGACGCCCGGGTCGAAGGCGTCATAGCCATCGTGCAGCAACTGGGCCAAGGGACAGGTGCGGAGACCACCGCCGCGCCTGTCCCTCCGATCCGCCGCCGGCGTTAGGCGGGCATGGCGCTCGCGCGAGATCCCGTCACAGGCGCAGACTAGGCCACGCGCCCCTCCTTAACATAACAATCGCCAAGGATTGAGCCCATGAAAACCTTACTCCGATTCTTTTTCCGCGGCGTGCGCGCCATCCTGACACCCCTGGTCGTGGTCGTCGACCGGCTCACGACACCGGCCGGGGTCAAACGTCCGCCGGCTGAACAAGCGCGCATCGACGCAGAGCTTACCGCGCTCGCCCTCTACCACTTCCCAAGCTGTCCGTTCTGCATCAAAACCAGGCGCGCGCTTAAGCGCCTCTCGCTTACGATCGAACTGCGCGACGTCCAGCACGACGCCGTTCATCGGGAGGCGCTGCGCGCCGGCGGCGGGAAGACCCAGGTCCCCTGCCTCAGCATCCGCGCTCCCAACGGCGAAACCCGCTGGCTCTATGAATCCCGCGACATCATCGCCTATCTCAAGGAACGTTACGGCTAGCCACCCGGCGGACTTGCCGTAGGCGGCTCATCGGCTCGCCGATAGCGGCCGCGGGAGGCGAGATGCCTACGCGCCCGACCAGGGGCCGTCGCAGGGCCCGGGATCCTGCCCTAGGCGTCCCCGCCCGCGAAGCCCTCGGGAAACAAGACGCTCTCATAACCGAAATATTTGAGATCGCGGACCCGCAAGGGATAGAGGATGCCGTCTAAGTGGTCACACTCGTGCTGCACCACACGGGCATGGAAACCGTGCGCCTCCCGCTCTAACGCACGCCCGTCCTGATCGATGCCGCGGTAACGGATCCGCCGGTAGCGCGGCACCAGACCCCGCATGCCAGGCACGCTCAGGCAACCCTCCCAGGCCTCCTCCATGTCATCTCCCAAAGGCTCGATGACGGGGTTTATGAGGACCGTATCGGGGACCGTCTCGACCTGGGGGTAACGGGGGTTGGCGCTTACGCCAAAGATCACCACGCGCAGCGGCACGCCGATCTGCGGGGCGGCGAGGCCCGCGCCCTGCAGCACCGCCATCGTATCGCGCATATCGCCGATCAGATCCTTAAGGGCCGGCGCCGCGACATCGGTCACCTCCTGCGAGCGCGCCCACAGCAAGGGATCGCCCATGCGCCGTACCGATCTCACCGCCATGACTTTACCCCTCGCGTGTTCCGACCCATACTAGCGGCATTGTACCAAAGGAAGACTGACGTGCGCCGCATTGCCCTGTTCGTCGCTACCCTAAGCCTCACGCCCCTGGCCTCGGCGGCCTCCCCGCCCCACCTCTACGAGGTCGATGTGCTTGTCTTTGCCAATCACTTGCGCAAGCTCGACGGACACGAACAATGGAGTGCCGAGAAGATCTCGCCGATCAAGGGGTTTCACAAGGCCCTGACGCCCAGCCGGGGCCTGCCCGCAGGCTCGCAACTGGCGGTTGCCGAGTCGATCCTCGCCCGTCACCCCCATTACACGATCCTCGCCGCACGCAGTTGGGTACAAAACGCCGTGAGTCTGCGCAAAACCAAGCCGATCCGCATCACGAGCCGCGCGCACGGCCGCTTAAAGGGCGTCGTGCGCGTATTCCAGTGGCGGCTTTTGCATGTGGCGCTCGACCTCCACTACACCCCGGCGGCCACCAGCACCCTGTCCAGCGCGAGCGGTCCCTACGAATTGCAGGAGTCGCGCCCGATCGCCATACGCCGGACGAACTACTTCGATCAACCGAAATTTGGCGTGCTCGTGCGGGTGGTGCCCTACCAAGGATCCGTGCCGGCACAACCGTGACCCTAAACCCGTAGTCCCGGGGCCGCCACGGCGGACCAAACCCAGGCCTTAGCGCCCGTCGTAGAGCAGCGGGATGGCGAATTCCAGCAGGGAGCGGACGCGGGCCATGCCGCTTTCGAGAAAGTGCTCGATCTCACGGAGATCGATCTGGCCGCTCCCCTTGCCAGCGGCATAATTGGCGACCACCGACAGCGAGGCATAGCAAAGGCCTAATTCGCGCCCGAGCGCCGCCTCCGGCATGCCCGTCATACCGACGATATCGCCGCCGTCCCGCTCAAGCCTCACGATCTCCGCGGCCGTCTCGAACCGGGGACCTTGGGTCGCCGCATAGGTCGCCTGCAAGGCCACGTCAAGGCCGGCCCGGATAGCGGCATCATGCAATGTCTCGCGCAAGGCCGCACAATAGGGGTAGCTGAAATCGACGTGCGTAACGGGCTCCGGGTGACTCCCAAAGAAGGTGTGGGCACGCCCATAGGTGTAATCTATGATCTGGTCGGGGATCACGAGCGTGCCCGGCACGAGGGCCGTCTTGATCGCACCCACGGCATTGACCGCGATCACATGCGTCACGCCGCATTCCTTGAGGGCCCACATATTGGCCTGATAATTGACGCTGTGTGGGGGTATGGTGTGGCCGTGGCCGTGCCGAGGCAGGAATATGACATCGCGGCCGCAGACCGTGCCATAGACGAGCGGGGCCGACGGTTCACCGTAGGGGGTGCGCATGACCCGCCGCTCACGCACGCTCAGATTACGCAGATGCGTAAGCCCGCTGCCCCCGATGATCGCAAGCGTCTTCATGGCAGGGCGTAGATCTCCTTGGTATTGCGCAAAAAGCCGTTATAGTCCATGCCACAGCCAAAGACGTAGCGGTCGGGGACGTCGAGACCGGAAAAATCGGCCGTCAAATCGACCGGCCGCGAACGGACTTTGGTGACCAGGACCGCCGTCAGGACCGCGTGTGCGCCCCGGTCGCGAAAGGCTTGGACTAGGGCCGCCAGCGTCACGCCTTCATCGAGGATATCGTCTAGCAATACGACGGTGCGACCGGCCACCGGCAGACTGGGTCCGGCAAGCCAGCTGAGATCGCCCCCGGTCACCGCCCCGCGATAGCGGGTCGCATGCACGTAATCGAGCTCCAAGGGGAAGGCAAGCCGCGGTAAGAGGTGCCCCGCAAACACCAGGGCACCGTTTAACACGACTACGAACACCGGGTTGACCGCGGCCACCCGCGCCGTGAGGGCGGCCGCCATGCGGTCCAGCGCGGCCTCTATCTCGGCCTCGCCGTAAAGCCGCTCGGCGGTTTGCAACACGGTCCACGCCTGGGCGCCGAGCGCCCCCCGATCATCCGTCACGATGCCGATCAATACGTGAAGGTGACGGTATCATCATCCATGGCCTGGGTAATGACATAAGCCCCGCCGACGGTCTCCTCGATCTCCGGGATCAAGTCCTTGCCCCACAGATCCAAGGTGGGCGTGCACACCTTGAAATGGACCCCTGCTTCATGGGCATCCTTGATGAAATCGTAGACAGACTTGCTGCTCCCTTCCTGGACGAAAAGCTTTTCCGCGACCCCTTTGACGGCGAGCTCGCCCGCGCGCGCGGTCAGTACCACCGTCACATCATATTCCATGGCCGCCGCGACGGTCGCCTGAAAAAACGGCGCGCCCAGCTCGGAGGGATTGCGGGGATCGGTATTCACCATCATCATAAGAAGCTTGTCAGCCATTACTATGCTCCGCCCAGTTGATGAAATAAAGACGCGCGATTATAACGGCTTTCGCTTATAAAGCCCATAGCCGACCTGGCTCGGCACCGCCCGGCCCGGGGCGCGGTTCAGAGACTAAGCCCCTTCAGGTAGGCCCGGAAATCATCCTGCAACTGCGGGTGCCGCAAGGCGTATTCCACCGTGGCCTCGAGATAGCCAAGCTTATTGCCACAATCGTAACGCTTGCCTTCGAACTCATAGGCCAGGACCTGCTCACGCTCGAGGAGCTTCGCGATACCGTCCGTAAGCTGGATCTCGCCCCCGGAACCGGCCCCGATCGTCTCCAAAAGGTCGAAAATCGGGGGGGTCAGGATGTAGCGCCCGACCACGCCTAGGGTCGAAGGGGCCTCGGCCGGCAAGGGCTTCTCGACGATCGCCTCGACGCGGTGTAGGCGGTCATCCCAGACTCGGGTCTTTACGATGCCGTAAGAGGCCGTATCTGCCCGCGCCACGTTTTGGACCCCGATGATCGCGTTATGGTAGTGCGCGTAGAGATCAACCATCTGGCGCAAGGCAGAGGGCTTGGCATCGATCAGATCGTCGGCCAGGATCACGGCAAAGGGGGCATCGCCCACCACTTGCCGCGCGCACAAGACCGCGTGACCGAGCCCCAGCGCCTCGGCCTGCCGAATATAGATGCAGGTGACCTCCTTGGGGAGGATACCCCGCAAGGACCGCAAGATCTTTTCCTTGCCGCGACCCTCGAGCTCCGCTTCCAGCTCATAGGCCTTGTCGAAGTGATCCTCGATTGCCCGTTTGCTGCGGCCCGTCACGAAGATGAGCTCGGTGATTCCGGCGTCAATCGCCTCTTCCGCCGCATACTGAATCAGCGGCTTATCCACAACCGGCAGCATCTCTTTGGGACTGGCCTTGGTCGCGGGCAAAAACCGTGTCCCAAGACCCGCTACCGGGAAAACCGCCTTCTTTACCACGCTCACTCGATCAACCCCCTCTCCACGATATGATGGCAGGGCCATTCCCTGACCCCCGCAGCGATTCTATAGGCAAGACGCAAGGGCACGCTATCCCTCGCCCCTCAAACCGATCGAACCGGCCGCTCCCGATACCCCTCAACGCCAAGCCGTCCACACCAACGAAAGACCCGCCATCCGGCCCCGCGTCACCCTAAAAGGCGCTATGCGCGCTACGCGGGCGGTGTGCTAGCATAAGCTCCCACTCCACCGCAGGGAGAAACGGGCCCCTACCGACCCCCGCGCGGCACGCCCGGACGTATGGATGACCGGCGCGACCACGCAGCAGCGCATGCGCAGGACGCTTGCCCCAGCCCGGCTGGCACGCATCGCCGCAGACCCCGGCGCCCGCCACATGCGGCCGTCACGATCTATTCGACAACCACGATAGCATTAACCCACCAAGGAGGATACGGGAAGGCGCTATCCCTCTCCGGCACGAAGCCGGGGTTTCCCGTTACACATCATGAAGAAACTGCTACTTACGTGCGTGCTCGCAGGCCTTGCCACCAGCGCTATGGCCGTCGCCAAACCCCTTAAGGTTCAGCTGACTGGAGAAAATGGCTCCGGTGAAAGCGGCTACGCCCTGCTCTACCCGCATGGCTCGCGCACGCGCGTCATCATCCACATGCACGGGGTACCCAAGGGGCTCGTCCAGCCGGATCACATCCACGCGGGGACTTGCCCCAACGTGAACCCGCGTCCGGCGTATATGCTAAAGCCCATCAAGGACGGCAGGTCCGTCACCCTGATCCATGCACGGCTAGCGGCCCTGCTGCACCATCCGATGGCCATCAACGTGCATGAGAGCTCCAAAGACATGCAGAAATACGTGGCCTGCGGGGACATCCGCGGGCATTATTGAGCCTTTAGAGTCCCAACGGGCAGACGGCCTGAAAAAGGTCCGCCTGCCCGTTCTTGTATCCGGCCGCGCATCGCCTGCCGGATGTGCGGGGCCTCACCCTTGGGCCTGCGCCAACGCCCCGTGAGGCGGGTGGCCGATCATATCCCGAAGCGCCCGAGCGAGCCCCTCCTCATCCCCATCCGCACACAGGTCCTGCAGTCGCGCAAGGCCGGCATTGAACCCATCGGCCGCCACGCAGGTTCCCGCCGTGAGCCGGATCTTCGGGTGCGCCGTCGCGAGCAGCGCCTCGTCGGCATAAAAAAGCTCCTCATAGAGCTTTTCTCCCGGACGCAACCCCGTGTAGACGATCTCGACGTCCTGTCCCGGACGCTTACCAGACAGCAGAATCAATTGTTCGGCGAGATACGCAATGCGGACCGGTTCGCCCATGTCCAGTACAAAGATTTCGCCACCGGCCCCAATGACGCTCGATTGCAGGATCAACCCGCAGGCCTCCGGTATGGTCATGAAGTAGCGCGTGATCTCGGGATGCGTCACGGTCACAGGCCCTCCTTTGGCGATCTGCGCCTTGAAAAGCGGGATCACGCTGCCCGCCGAACCCAACACATTGCCAAACCGCACCGTAAGAAAACGGGTCTGCGACTGACCATTAAGCTCCTGGCAGAGGATCTCGGCCGCGCGCTTTGTGGCGCCCATGATGTTGGACGGATTGACGGCCTTATCCGTCGATATCAACAAAAAGACCCCGCAACCGTGGCGGGCCGCCGCTTGGGCGAGGGTCTGGGTCCCGAAGACATTATTCAGAACCGCCGCCCGACTTTGGCCCTCCAGCATGGGTACGTGCTTGTACGCCGCGGCATGGAATATGATCTCGGGCCGCTCCCGTGCCAGAGTCCGGTCCACGAGCAACGCGTCACGGACGTCGCCCAGTACCGGCCTAAGGGACAATTGCGGGAAGTCGCGGCGCAGTTCGAGCTCTATCGTGTAGAGATTGAATTCGCTGCGCTCAAAGAGAATCAGTGCGCGCGGCGCAAGCCTTGCGATCTGCCGGCATAGCTCCGAGCCGATGGAGCCGCCGGCGCCGGATACGAGCACGACCTTGCCCCCGAGCCCGCGCGCGATCTCCTGCTCATCGAGCAAAACCGGCTCCCGGCCCAGCAGGTCCTCGATACGGACCTCCCGCAGTTCCTGGATATTGACTTGGCCGTCGACTAGGTTCTGGAGTCCGGGCAGGATGCGAAACGGCCGCCCGCTACGCTCGCACAGCTCGATCAGGCGGCGCATGCGCGCGGCCTTGGCCTCGGTTACAGCAATAAAGATGATATCGGCCGCCAGACGTTCCGCTACCTCGGGCAGCTGCGCGCAGTCGGCGATCACCGGGACGCCGTGTATGTCCTGGCCTAGGCGCCGCGGATTATCGTCAACGAAGCCAACGGGACGAAAGCCGACATCGGAACCCCGCAAGAGGTCGCGCACCAGCATCTCGCCTGCGCGCCCTGCCCCCACTATAAGGGCCTTCTTGCCGGCTGGCTGATAGAGCCCGCGGTCCTTAAAGAAGCGATAAAAAAATCGCGGGCCCCCCAGCAACACCATCAGCAGCAAGCCATCGAGCACGAAGGCCGAACGCGGCACCTGGGCCAACCGCACCCATAGGAACAAGACGAGGGCGCTACCCGCCGTCCCCGCGATGATCGCCTTGAAGATGCGCAAGAGGTCGGGGACCGAGGCAAAGCGCCAGATGCCCCGATACAGCCCCATCCCCCAAAAAACGAGGCCCTGAACTACGATGACGACCGGCAACAAGACGAGGCTTTGGCGAAGCATGGCGGCCGGTACATAGCCGAGATTGAATCGGAGCCAGTAGGCCCCAAGCCACGCGAGAGGGATCACAAACAGATCGTGGGCGACGATCGCCCAACGTCCGCGGGGCGCCTTAACGCGCGGGATTGCGGCGAGCTTGCCCATGACCCTCCCACCGCCCGACCCAGGCGGCCAAGGCTGTGTATGTGACGGCCAAAGACGCGAGTATAACCCATTGCCAAGGGACCGGGACGCCAACGGCCGCGTAGGCGGCCACCGCGCACACGGCCATCAAAGCGTACTCGCCAAGCACCGTCCGCCGCTGCGAGAGACCGGCCTGGACGAGGCGCTGGTAATAATGCTCGCGGTGGGCGACCGTGGGATTCTCGCCACGCGCCACCCGGCGCACCAAGGTAAGCGTGGCATCTACGAGAAACGGTGAAAACACGATGAGGCCAGCCCAGGTCGGGAAATCGCCCCGGGCGTCACCGGCCAAGATCATCATGCCGGCGCCAAAGCCCAGGGCAGTTGCCCCCACATCGCCCATGAATAGGCGCGCCGGCGGAAAATTGCTCACGGTAAACCCAAGCGCCGCCGCGGCCACGGTCAAGCTCGCCTCAGCATAAGGGACGTCATGGGCCCGGTACGCGAGCGCCGCCAGGGCCCCGAAACCAAACACCGCCATACCCCCCGCAAAACCATCCATACCATCCATGAAGTTATAGAGATTGATCCACCAGACGAGAAAGCCTGTTACGAACAGGATTGCTAGAAAACCACCCGGCACCACCGCAAGACCTGGCAAGAGATCGCCGGGAGACGGTTGCACGAGCACGGCCACGAGGGCGGCGGCGGCGACGTGGACCAGGAGCCGCAACCGCGGGCTCAAACCCGCCTGATCATCATACCAAGACAAGACGGCAACCACAGCGAGCGCGGTCATGGCCACTGCCAGCCCGCGCGACCACTGCCAGGAATCGGCACAAAAGCCCATAAGGGCACCCGCGGCGATCGCAAGCCCCCCCATACGCGGCACCGGGCGCGCGTGCAAGGAACGCGCGTTCGGTTGATCAAGCACTTGCCAGGGGTTGCGGGGATGCGCCAAAAGCCGACTGCAGAGCCAGCTTACGAGTACGACCCCGCCGTCCATGATCACAGGCCAAGGCCTCATCGCGCCCCCGACTGGGCGCGCGATCGCAGTTGCCGGTAGGCCTGTGACCGGAAAAAACGCAGCGCGCTCTGGACATGCCACAGAAAGTAGCGCGGCCGCCGGTGTGAGGCACGCTGCGCGTCATGGACCACGACCGCGGCCGGCACGCGCACTACGCTATAACCGGCCAACACGAGGCGGCAACAGAGGTCGCAGTCCTCATAGTAGAGATGGTAACGCGGGTCGAAGCCGCCCACGGCCGCGAAGGTCGCGCTGCGAAAGGCCATGAACATACCCGCTACCCATTCGACGCGCGCGCAGTCACCGGGGGTGCCACCTTTGACGAGTCGACGCAGCGCCCCAAGCGGCGTGGGAAATACCCGCGCGCTATCTTCCTCGGCGCCCCCGCTCCCTACGACACGCGGCGCCGCGACCCCGACCGCCGGGTCCTTTAGGGCGGCCATGAGCGCCGGGAACGGATCGTGCGTCAGACGCAGATCAGGGTTCACGACGCAAAACACGTCAGAGGGCACAGCCACCGCAGCGGCATTATGATTTTCGGCAAAGCCGCGTGCCCGCGCGTTGCGAATGATGGTCACGGGAAACGGGGCCACAGGCTCGGGCAAGGTCTCTGGCCTATTGATCGTAATGACCAGATGTAAGGGTGTCTGACAAAAGGCGGCGAGATCCGCGCACAAGCGCGTAACGAGGTCCGCCTGCCCATGACTTACGACCGAAACGACGAGCCGGTCGCAGACGACGGTGTCGGCAGTCATAACGCGCGCCCAAGCCCACGCGATGCCCGCAACTCGCGCATCGCCGAGGCGAGCCCGTAACGCGGATTCATGCCGAGGTCTGCCCACACCCGCTGATCATCACTGACGCACGACTCAAGCAATGGCGCAAAAAGCCGCGTACCGCGCCGCGCGCGCCCCGGCGGGCAGCGATCAGCGAGCCAGGCCGCCTGCGTGACGGTCCAGAAGGGCAAGGCCTGACGCGCTGGGGACCGGCCCAGGCCCACCCGCATCACATCGTATATCTCGCGTAGGGTATACGACTTGCCATCGGTCACCGTATAAGACGCGCCGGGCCGCGGGGCCGCGATTAGGGCCATCAGCACACGCACCAGATCATCGCGATGTACCATACTGCGCCGGGCCCCATCGCGGGGCAGAGGCAGAGGCAGAGGCCATGCCGCCAGGGTCAAAAGCCGATCGAGATTGCCGCGCATCCCGGGCCCATACACCAGGGCCGGGCGCACAATCATGGTCGCAAGTCCCGGTGCCTCGCGGATCAGATCCTCAGCCGCCCGGCGACTCTTTGCGTAATCGTCATCGGCGCACTCGGCCTTGATGCTGCTCACAAAGAGCAAGTGCTGGACCCCGGCCGAGCGCGCCTCCGCGAGCAAGGCCTCAGTCCCCCCGACCGTCACCTGGATGTGATGGGCGGCCGAGGCCTTGGTATGGGCGATCCCGCCGAGATGGATCACCGCCTCACAACCGGCGCAGCAGCCGTGCAAGGAGGCCGGCACGGCGAGATCCGCGCGGTGCCATTCCTGTCCAGGTCCCGTTGTGCGCCCGAGACCCCGGGGCGTATGACCGGCCTCGGTCAAGGCCGCGACCAAGGCCGTCCCAATGAAACCACTCGCCCCCGTCACCAGGACCCGCATCGCGCGCCTCAAACCCCCGCGGCCCGCGCCGCGGCGCACCAGGCTGCTTGGACCTGAGATCGGCGCCCGGCCACCAACCCGCGTCGCGTCGCCACGGTCTGCCATGCCTTGCCATACATCGTCGCTGGCCGCCGTTCCATGTCCTACCCCCCCAGCGAAGGCTCCATGCGCCGATAACGGTCCTCGAAGCGGGTGATGTCGTCCTCGCCGAGATAGCTGCCCGACTGTACCTCGATCATCTCAAGCGGGATCAATCCCGGGTTCTCGAGACGATGCCGGACGCCTACGGGGATGAACGTCGACTCGTTCTCGGTCACCAGAAACTCTTCGGTGTTGCGCACGACCCGCGCCGTGCCCGTTACGACTATCCAATGCTCCGCGCGATGGTGGTGCATCTGCAAAGACAGCGCGGCACCGGGCCGCACCATGATGCGTTTGACCTGGAACCGTGACCCGCTATCGAGCATCTCGTAGAACCCCCATGGTCGCCAGACGCGGCTCGGGGTCGTGCATTCGGAGCGCCCCATCGCCTTAAGGCGCGTCACGAGTTCCTTCACGTCCTGGCAGCGCGTCCGGTCGGCGATCAGGATCGCGTCCTTGGTCTCGATCAGCACCATGTCCCGAACACCCACGGCCGCCACCAGCCGGCTGTCCGCCACGATCAGATTGTCCGAGGCATCGAGCGTTACGACATCCCCGCGCACCACGTTACCGCGCGCATCCTTGGCGCTCAGATCCCAAAGCGCCTGCCAGGCGCCCACGTCCGACCAGCCTGCGGACAGGGCAATGACCGAGCCGCAATCCACGCGCTCCATCACGGCATAATCGATGGATTCGCTCGGACACTCCGTGAACACCGCGCCGACGTGGAAAAAATCGGCATCCTGCCGGCCGTGCGCGACCGCCGCCTCGCAAGCGGCGAGGATATCGGGGCGGTAACGCCGCAACTCCTCGATCCAGCGGGTCGCGCGCATGAGAAAAAGCCCGCTGTTCCATAGATATTTCCCAGACTCCACGAAGGCCGCGGCACGCTCGGCATCCGGCTTTTCCACGAACTCCGCGATGGTCTCATCGGGACCCTGCCGGATATAGCCATAGCCCGTCTCGGGGGCATCCGGCACCACCCCGAAGGTCACGAGCCGCCCCGCCAAGGCGCGCGGCAAGCCCTGTGTCACGGCCGCGCAAAAGGCGCGCGCATCTTGAATCGCGTGATCGGCCGGCATGACGAGCAGCACCGCTTCGGGATCGACGGCCAGCACCCGCAGGGCAGCTACCGTAAGGGCCGGCGCCGTATTGCGCCCAACCGGCTCGAGAAGCAAAGGGCACGGCAGGCGCCCGATCTCGCGCATCTGTTCGGCGATCTGAAAACGGTATTCGGCGTTACTGACAACCACCGGATGGGTCACGTCTGCCAAGCCGTCTAGGCGCAACGCCGTCTCCTGCAACAAGGTCCGCTCACCAACCAGCGCCAAAAGTTGTTTTGGATGCTGATCGCGCGACAAGGGCCAGAGCCGGCTGCCGCTACCGCCACAAAGAATGATGGGATGGATCTTCATAGGGACCTCGACTCACGTGCCTTGCGCGGCAACCAACATACGCGTCACATAGCGGCCGACGCCCTCATTCACGTCATAGAGGGGCGCTGCGTAGCCCGCCCCCTTAAGCGCGTCTATGTCCGCCTCCGTAAAGCTTTGGTATTTCCCGGCCAAGGCTGCGGGAAAGGGTATATAGGTTATGACCCCCCTATCCTTCAAGGCCTGCGTGGTAAGGGGCTCCTCGCCCTTGTGGCGGCGCAGCGCGTTGATAACGGCCGTTGCCACCTCATTGAAGGTCTGGGCGCGGCCGGTCCCCACGTTATAGATGCCGCTCTTGTCCTTGTTGTCGAGAAAGTACAGATTGATCTTCACTACATCCTCGACGGACACAAAGTCGCGCCGCTGCTCGCCAGGCTCGTAGCCGCCGCTCCCGCCAAACAGCCGCACCTGACCCGTCTCCTGATACTGATGAAAGAAGTGGTAAGCGACCGAGGCCATGCGGCCCTTGTGCTGCTCGCGGTCTCCATAGACATTGAAATACCGAAAACCCACGACCTGGCAAGCCGTAGGTACGCGTCGTCGCACGTACTGATCGAATAAAAATTTCGAATAACCGTAGACATTCAAGGGCGACTCGACCGCCCGCTCCTCGCGAAATACGCGGCCGCCGCCATAGACCGACGCCGAGGACGCGTACAAAAACTGGGCGCCCTCCCGTTCGCAGAACGCGAGCAAGGCCTTCGAAAACTCGTAATTGTTGCGCATCATATAAAGGCCGTCGTGATTCATCGTGTCGGAGCATGCCCCTTCGTGGAAGACCGCCTCGACACGTCCCCCGAAGACCCCTTTGTCGAGGTCGGCCGCAAAATCGCGCTTGTCCCGATAGTCGGCGATGTCGCAATCGGTCAGATTACGAAACTTGTCCCCGTGCTCTAGGTTATCCACGACAAGGATATCGGAGCGACCACGCTCGTTCAGGGCCTTGACGATATTGGAGCCGATGAAACCTGCTCCGCCGGTTACGATGATCATGTCGTGCGATCCTCCAAAGCAAGTAGCGCCGCAAGCTCGGCGCGCGGCACCGCGACGGCGCCTAGATGGCCTACCACTATGCCGGCCGCCGCGTTTGCGATATGAATGGCCTGAATGAGGCTTGCCCCCACCGCCAAGGCCGCCCCTATCATGGCGATCACGGTGTCGCCTGCCCCCGTCACGTCGTAGACCTCATGGGCCCGCGCCGGCACATGGACACGTGTCCCATCGCGTTCAAAGAGCGTCATCCCCTCTTCGCTACGCGTGACGAGCAGCGCCTGCAGTGCGAGCTCTGCGATCAGATCCTGCGCCTTGCGCTCGAGTTGCGCCTCGTCCTGAAACCGGCCGGCCACCTGCTCGAATTCCTTGCGATTGGGGGTGATCAGGGTGGCGCCCTGGTAGGGACTATAATCGTCGCCCTTGGGATCCACGATCACAGGCAAGCCCGCCTTACGGCCTGCGCTCACAATCTCCCGCACATGATTGAGCCCCCCCTTGCCGTAATCGGATACGATCACGGCCGCGACATCGGAAAGCGCGGCCTGGCACGCCGCGACCAGTCCCCGGCAGCTGTCGGGCGTGGCCTTCGTTTCAAAATCGATGCGAATCAACTGCTGGTTGCGCGACACCACACGCAGCTTCACAGTGGTGTTCAGCAACGGATCGCGCAACAGGCGATGACCGACGCCGGCAGCACTCAAGAGGCGTGCCAGGGAATCGGCGGCGTCATCGTTCCCCGCGAGACCCAAAAGCAGGCAGGTCGCCCCCAGCCCCGCTATGTTTTGGGCGACGTTAGCGGCCCCGCCCGGGCGTTCTTCGGCCCGGCTTACTGCCACCACCGGCACCGGCGCCTCCGGCGATATGCGCTCGACCCCTCCATACCAATAGCGATCCAACATCACATCGCCCACGACCAGCGTGCGCGCCCGGGCCATGCCCTCCAAAACTTGCATGAGGCTATTCATCGACCGTCCTCGTCCGTTCCTATCCCGAGTTCCTGCGCGCGCGCCTCGGCAACACAGCGGGCGAGCGCCGCAGCCGGATCGGGGTCCTTAGTAATGGGGCGGCCAATGACGAGATAGTCGGCGCCGGCCCGCAAGGCTTCGGCTACCGAGGCGGTCCGGCGCTGATCGTCTGCAGGCGTCCCGGCCGGCCGGATGCCAGGGGTCACGAGCACAAAGCCGTCGCCCCGCAGATCGGCGAGCAAAGCCGCCTCGCGGGGCGAGCAGACTACGCCATCGAGGCCGGCCTCGCGGCACATCCCCGCAAGCGCCCGTACCCGCGCACCCCCTTCTCCAAGACCAAGGGCTACGATCTCGGCTGCGTCATGGCTCGTCAAGACCGTGACGCCGATCAGACGCGTGCCGGGAGGCACCGCGGCGCGCGCCGCCGCCAGCATGCGCGGCCCCCCGAGGGCATGCACATTCATCATCCATACCCCCGCATCGTAGGCCCGGCTACACGCCCGTGCCACCGTATTGGGGATGTCGTGAAATTTGAGGTCGAGAAACACATCAAATCCGAGGTTCTGAAGCGCGTCCACGATGCGCGGCCCGGCAGCCACAAAGAGCTCAAGGCCAACCTTCAGGCGGCAGTCCCGAGGACTCAGGGTACTGGCTAGCGCCAGGGCCTCCTCGGCACTCGCATAATCGAGCGCAACGATTACGACCGGCTCCTTAAACGACATCGTCTTCTCCCGACGGCGTGACCGTATTCCAGCGATGGCAGCTTGGGCATTGCCAATGCAAGGATTTTCCTGAGAACCCGCATTGATGGCAAAGGTAGCGCCGCCGCCCTTCCACAATCTTTTCGATGATCCCTTTCAGAATCGCCAAATCCTTGCGTGATTCGCCGCTCGCCTGCGCGACATGCAGGTCGATGAGACGGTTCAGGCCTCGCACCGACGGTTGCCGGCGCAGCCACGACACGATGAACGCCTCGGCAGCGGGTACGCCCTCGCGCCGCTCTATAACATCGGCAAGCACCAGCATCACCGCAATGTCACGATGACGCCCGAGGGTCTCGTTGAAGAATCGGTACAGCCCTTCCTCGTCACCCACCGCCTGGTAGCTTTTCGCGAGCCGCTCGGCCACCTCGCCGAGATACAGTGGGTTTTGGATTTCCACGCGCCGCCAGGCCTTGATCGCATCCTTGTGGCGCCCGAGATCGGCCTCGATATTACCAAGAACCACACTCGCCCGCACACACGCCTTGTCGCTTTGCAAGGCCCGCCGGGCCTGATCGCGCGCCACATCGTGTTCGTTGCGCCGGTAGGCTTCTTCAGCCAATTCGCAGTAGTACTGGGCGATCACATCGTTCAAGCCGGGGCCTCCGGCCCGCCCGAGGCGGCGGCACACGCTGATAGCCTTTTCCCAATCCCGCTCCTGCTGATAGATATGCATAAGCAGGCGCAGCGCCTCTTCGTTATGGATCCGGATCTCGGCGAGCTCCAGGAACAGGTTTTCCGCGCGGTCCAAAAGCCCCGCCTTCAGATAGTCCTGTCCGAGCTCAAGCAGTGCCCGCGCCCGCTGATCACGGTCGAGCGCCGGGCGCGCAATGATATTTTGATGAACGCGGATCGCGCGCTCGACCTCGCCGCGCCGGCGGAACAAGCTACCAAGCGCCAGATGGGTCTCGACGGTCTCCGAATTGACTTCGAGCACCTTGATGAAGATCTCGATGGCCTTGTCGGCCTGCTCGTTTAGAAGGAAATTCAAGCCCTTGAAATAGGCGGTGGGGAGGTCCTTGCGGACCCGGTGACGCTTTTGATCATAGCGCGCCGCCACCCACCCTGACCCAGCGGCGAGCGGCAACAATAACCAGATTAGAACGGAGGCATGATCAAAGAACATCTTTAATGGGGAGCGCGCGCAAATTCGCCACTTCCTGCTCCATGTGGCGAACCTGTTTCCGTACGGCGCCCAGTTCCCGGCGCAGTCGCACCATCCGGCTCACGGCGGCTAGAAATCCAAGCCCGATCCCCAGGGCGAGGACGGTGACCAGGGCCAAGGCAAGCGGAACATGCCAGGCGAGCCCACCGTAGTACCGGATGGTGACGTCGGTGGCGTTCTTGTAGGCAAATCCCAAGCCTATAAAGACAACGACTAAGGCAATCGACCCGTAGAGGATCCGCTTCACCGTAACATACCCCCTCAAAAAAAACGGCACGGGCCTCAACCCATGCCGCTTTTTTTCCTTGGCCCGATCCGCAGGTCCTTACTGGTCGACCCGCTCCCGCAGCTCCTTTCCGGGCTTAAAGTGCGGGACACGCCGGTCCGGCACCTGAACGCTAACGCCGGTCTTCGGGTTGCGCCCGAGTCGCGCGGGACGGTGGTGCAAAGAAAAACTCCCGAAACCGCGCACCTCGATCCGCTCGCCGGACTGCAAGGCCTGCGACATCCGCTCAAGCAAGCCCTTAACGCCTAGCTCCACATCGCGTTGGTCCAATTGCGGCTGGGCGGCCGCCAAACATTGAATGAGCTCAGACTTCGTCATACAGACCTTATCTCTCAGGATTAGTCCTTCTGGCCCAATTTTTCCTTCAACTTGTCGCCCAGCGAGGACGTTGCCATCGGGGCCTTGCGGGTATATTCCTGCACCGCCTCGTTCTCCCGCTCCATGTCCTTGGCACGTACCGACAAGGTCACCTTCCGGTTCTTGCGGTCCACGGTCATGATCTTCGCCTCGATGGTATCGCCCTCTTTCACTATCGACCGGGCATCCTCCACGCGGTCCCGCGCAAGCTCCGCCGCGCGGATATAACCCTCGATATCCTCGCCCAGCTTGATCGTTGCACCCTTCGCGTCGACGGCCGTAACCGTCCCGCTCACCACGGCGCCCTTGCCATGCTCGGCACAGAAATTGTTGAAGGGGTCACCTTCCATCTGTTTTACACCCAGCGAGATGCGCTCCCGCTCCGGGTCGACCGCCAATACCACGGCCTCCAGCTCGTCGCCCTTCTTGAGATCGCGAACCGCCTCTTCACCGGCCCGGCTCCACGACAAATCCGTCAGATGAATGAGGCCATCGATACCGCCCTCGAGTCCCACGAAGACCCCGAAATCGGTAATGGACTTGATCTGACCCTTAACGAGGTCGCCCTTGTTGTGGGAGGCCGCAAATTCTTCCCAGGGGTTGGGCTGGCACTGCTTGATACCAAGCGATATGCGGCGGCGGTCCTCGTCGATATCGAGGATCATCGCCTCGACCTCGTCGCCAAGCTGTACCACCTTGGTCGGGTGTACATTCTTGTTGGTCCAGTCCATTTCGGACACGTGGACCAGACCCTCGACGCCCTCTTCGATCTCCACGAAGGCGCCGTAGTCGGTAATGTTTGTCACCTTGCCGAAAATACGCGTGCCGACCGGGTACCGGCGCGCCAGATCCACCCACGGGTCATCCCCCAGTTGCTTGAGGCCCAGGGAAACGCGATTACGCTCACGGTCGAAGCGCAGTACCTTGGCCTCCACCTCGTCGCCGATGTTGAGCATCTCCGAGGGGTGCTTTACCCGCTTCCAGGCCAGGTCTGTGATATGCAAAAGGCCGTCGACCCCGCCCAAATCTACAAAGGCGCCGTAATCGGTCAAGTTCTTCACAACACCCTTTACGACCTGCCCTTCCTCGAGATTGGCGAGCAACTGGTCGCGCTCCGCCGAAATCTCGTTCTCCACGACCGCGCGCCGCGATACGACGACGTTATTGCGCTTGCGATCGAGCTTTATGACCTTGAATTCCAGTTCCTTGCCTTCCAAGTAGGAGGGGTCGCGCACCGGCCGGACATCGACCAGGGAACCCGGCAGGAAGGCTCGGATGGAGTCGATGGCGATCGTAAACCCGCCCTTGACCTTACCGGTCATGATGCCCGTCACGACACTCTGCTTCTCGAAGGCCTCTTCGAGCACATCCCAGGCCTTGACGCGGCAGGCCTTCTCGCGCGACAAGCGCGTCTGGCCGAAGCCGTCTTCCATGTATTCGATGACGACCTCGATACGGTCGCCGACCTTGGCCGAGATCTCGCCATTGGCGTTGCGGAACTGTTCTGTCGGAATCACTCCCTCCGACTTGAGACCGGCGTTGACCACGACGACCTCATCATCGACATGCACGACTTCGCCCACCACGAGACTGCCGGGGCGCATCTGGCACGACTGCATGCTCTCTTCAAACAATTCGGCAAAGCTTTGGCTCATGTATCTCTCTTAAATCTCAAGGCCCCCGAAAGGGCAGGTTGGGTCCGCCTGGACGGACGCGATTTTTCCCAATCCGGTGCGGACTTACGAACCGAGTCGCCCTTCTACCATAGCGACTACCCGGTCGATAACGTCATTGAGCCCGAGATCCGACGAGTCGAGCACGACGGCATCCCGGGCTGGCTTGAGCGGTGCGACGGGCCGGTTTATGTCCCGCTCATCCCGCTCACGGATCTCCCCTATAAGCTTTGGAAGGGTAACACTGAAGCCCTTCGCCTTCAACTGATCGTAGCGACGCTGCGCCCGGACCTCGGCGCTGGCGGTCAAAAAGATCTTCAGAAAGGCATCCGGAAAGACGTGGCTGCCCATGTCGCGCCCGTCGGCCACGAGACCAGGGGGGCGCCGCGCGGCCTGCTGGCGCGCCAACAAGGCCGTGCGCACCGACCCGATCACCGCCACCTGGGACGCCGCCGCGGCCGCTTCGGGGCCACGCAATAGGGTCGTACATTCCCGATCGTTGACAAAGACCGCCGGCTCATCCCCGCTCCCCGGCACAAAGCGCAACTCAAGCCCCTGCGCCAGATCCGTGAGGGCGCGGCCATCGTCGCAGGCGACCCCGGCCCACAGGGCGGCTAAACCCAGCGCGCGATACACGGCCCCGCTATCGAGGTAGTGCCAACCGAGCCGGTGTGCCACCGCGGCCCCTACCGCACCCTTACCGGAGCCGGACGGCCCATCTATGGCGAGCACCGGGATCACGGCCCGGTCACCGTGAGGGCAAACCCGGCCTCGCGGGCGCGATCGACGAAACCCGGAAAGGAGGTGGCCACATTGCGGCAATCACGGATCACGACGGTACCTGCCGCGCGCAGTCCCGCGACCGCAAAGGCCATGGCGACGCGATGATCCCCCCCCGAATCGATCACACCGCCGGCCAGAGGGCCGCCCGTGATAGCCAGGCCATCCGGGAATTCCTGAACGGCGACACCCAGCGCCGCGAGACCGCGCGCCATGACCGCGAGACGGTCGCTCTCCTTAACCCGCAACTCCTCGGCGCCCCGCAACACGGTCGTGCCGCGGGCGCACGCGGCCGCCACGAACAAGGCCGGAAACTCATCGATGGCAAGCGGCACGAGCTCAGGCGGGATGGTGATCCCCTGCAGATCGGCGCTGCGCACCACGAGGTCGGCCACTGGCTCGCCGCTCACCCATGTCTCGTTTTCCTGATCGATATGGGCGCCCATGAGCCGCAGGATGTCGATTATCCCCCGCCGGGTCGGGTTCACGCCCACCTGAACGAGACGCAGACAGGACCCGGGCACGATACTCGCCGCCACCAGGAAAAACGCCGCCGAAGAGAGATCAGAGGGGACCGCCAGGCGCACCGCCTGCAGGGCGCCCGCGCCCCCCTCGACCGTGATCGCCGCGCCCTCACGGCGCACCGGGTAACCGAAACCGGCGAGCATACGCTCACTATGGTCGCGACTCGGCGCCGGCTCGATGACCGTGGTATGACCCTGCGCATAGAGCCCCGCGAGCAGGATCGCGGACTTGACCTGCGCGCTCGCCACCGGCAGCCGGTACACGACACCCTGCAAGGGGCGGCCGCCTACGATATGAAGCGGCGGACAGCCTCGGTCCCCCGTCTCGATCACCGCCCCCATAAGCCGCAGGGGGGCGGCCACCCGCTCCATCGGGCGTCTCATGAGGGACTCGTCCCCTACGAGGCGCGTACCGAACGGCTGGGCGCAGAGCAGACCGGCCAGCAGACGCATACTCGTGCCGGAATTACCGAGATCGAGCGGGGCTTGCGGGACCTTGAGTCCGTGCAGGCCGACGCCCTCCACCACGAGCCGGCCATCCACCGGGCCTTCGATCGCGACCCCCAGGGCCCGGAACGCCGCGATCGTGCCAAGCACGTCCTCGCCTTCAAGCAATCCCGTGATCTCGCTACGGCCCACAGCGAGGGCGCTCAATATCACGGCCCGGTGAGATATGGATTTATCCCCGGCCACGCGCAGGGTCCCCGTAAGGGGTCCGCCTGGCCGTACGCTGTAATCAACGGTTGCCATCGCCGGCCTCCTTCATTAGGCAATCATGATAAGCCTGGGCGGCCCCCAGGCGGGCCTCAAGACCCGCCCAATCGCCCTCATCGAGCGCCCGGCCGTAAGCGGCCAGCATGGTGCCGTAGGCCCGCAAGGCGGGGGCCAGAAAGGCGGCGTTGGCCGCGAAGATGTCCCGCCAGATGACAGGGTCGCTCCCCGCGATCCGCAGGAAATCGCGCAAGCCAGTGCCGACAAAAGGCGCCAGCGCAGGCCCGGTACCCGGCTGCGCCAGATGCTCCGCACAGGCAAAGGCCAAGAGGTGCGGGAGATGACTCGTCTGCGCGAGCGCCCGGTCATGTTCGTCAGGCGATGTCACGATGACGCGCGCACCGACGGCCTCCCAGAGGGCGCGCACGAGGTCTTGCGCCGCGGCCTCTAGTCCCGGAAAGGGGGTAAGAACCACGGTACGGCCGCGAAAAAGGTCAACGCGGGCCGCGCCGGGCCCGGTGCGTTCGGCCCCCGCGATAGGGTGTCCCGGGACACAGCGCGTAAGCCCCAGATCCTCCGCGGCCCGCGCCACCGGCCCCTTGACGCTGCCGAGGTCAGTAATCACCGTGGCGGGGCGCACGTAGGCCTTGAGTTGGGCGAGCAGATCGGGGAGCGGACCCACTGGCGTTGCCAACACCACGATATCGGCATCCGCCGCCTCCCGCAGACTGCTTACCCCTTGATCGATCAGGCCATGATCGCGGGCATGCCGCAAGGCCGCGGGGTTTTCGTCACAGCCTCTCACATGCGACACGAAACCCGCGGCCTTGAGCGCCGCAGCGAGCGATGCGCCCATGAGTCCCACGCCGACCACAGACAGCCGTGGCGCCCCCGCCGTAGGCGCCTGCGGGCGGGCGGCCGCCTTAGGAGGCACGACGGTTCCCTGTGAGCTCGGCAAGCGCGCGCACGAGGCGCTGGTTTTCCTCGGGACGCCCGACGGTGATGCGCAGATGGGCCGGCAAGGCATAGGGGGCAAGCGGCCGCACGATGACGCCCTGGCGCAAGAGCCCCTGATAGAGCCCGGCGGCATCGCCCACCTCGACACACAGAAAGTTGCCGACCGAGGGCAGTACTGCAAGCCCAAGGGCCGCAATCGCCTCCCGCAAGGCCGCGCGTTCGTCTCGGTTAACGGCCACCATACGCGCCACATAGGCCGTATCCTCGAACGCCGCCACCGCCGCCGCCTGGGCCACGGCGTTCACGTTAAAGGGTTGGCGCAAGCGGTTCATGAGCTCGGCTAGGCGCTCATCGGACACCGCATAGCCGACCCGCAGGGCCGCCAGACCATGGACCTTCGAAAAGGTCCGCACAACAATGAGATTCGGGTATTCGGCGAGCCAGGCGCAACCATCCGGATAGCCGTCCTCGGTCACGTATTCGAAATAGGCCTCGTCTAGGACGACGATCGTCGTCTGCGGCACGCGTGCGAGAAAACCCGCGAGCGCGTCGCGATCGAACCAGGTACCGGTGGGGTTGTTGGGATTGGCGAGATACACCATGCGCACAGCCGGACTCACGGCTGCGGCCATGGCCTCGAGGTCATGGCCGTAATCGCGCGCGGGTACCATCACTACCTGAGCGCCGATCCCGCGTACGCTGATGGGATAGGCCGCAAAGGCGTATTGATCGCAGACTGCGGTCTCGGCGGGGCTCAGGAAGGTCCGCGCGATGAGCTCTAGGACATCGTTCGAGCCATTGCCAAGGGTGATCTGACGCTCGGAGACCCGCAGATGCCGCGCCAGCGCGCGCTTTAACGCAAAACCCCCGCCGTCAGGATAACGGGCGAGCTGCCCAAGGGCATGGGCCGCGGCCTCCTGGGCCTTGGGCCCGGGGCCATAAGGGTTCTCGTTCGAGGCGAGCTTGATCGCCCCGGTCACACCCAGCTCCCGCTCCAACTCCTCTATGGGCTTGCCGGGCTGGTAGGGAACGAGCCCGCGGACACCGGGGATGGCCAAGATCAGGGGATCACACGTCATGGGAAATGACTCTCTGCATGGTTGGACGCAACATCCCGGGTTACACCGCTTGAGGGTAGGATCCCAAACGGCGCACGATACGGCCGGCACCGTCGAGTTCGGCCAGGGCCTCGGCTATCGCACTGTCCCGCTCGTGACCGGCGATGTCGACAAAAAACACGTACTCCCACAGGGCCCGCCGGGCCGGGCGCGATTCTATGCGCAACAGACTGATGCCGCGGCGCGCAAAGGGCTCGAGCAGCGCGTGCAGAGAGCCTGCAGTGTGGGGCGCGGCGAGCAAGAGACTCGTCTTGTCCTGCCCGCTCGCCGCCACTCCCTGACGGCCGATCACGAAAAAGCGCGTCGCATTGTCGGGCGCGTCCTCGATGTTGGCAACCAGGATCGGCACATCCCAGTGCATGCCTGCCTCGCGGGAAGCGATGGCGGCCAGCGTCGGCTCCGCGGCCGCACGCCGGGCGGCCTCGGCATTATTCGAAACGGCGAGCTCCTCGCAGTGCGGCAAATGCCGGGCGAGCCACGCGCGGCATTGCGCCAGGGCCTGCGGATGGGCGGCCACCTGTTTTATCTGATCTAGCCCGGCGGCCCGGCTGAGGAGCTGGTGATGGACGCGCAGCACCACCTCCCCCACAATGACGAGCGGGGAGTGCATCAGCAGGTCATGGGTGTGATTCACTATGCCCTCCGCCGAGTTCTCGGCGGGCACCACCCCGAAATCCGCGACCTTGGCGCTCACAGCGCGGAACACCTCGGCTATGGTGGCCAACGGGACGGCATCCGCGGCCCCTCCAAAGTGCTTGCGTAAGGCCCCCTCGGTGAAACTCCCCTCCGGCCCAAAATAGGCGACCTTGAGCCGGTGCTCGAGGGCAAGGCAAGCCCCCATGATCTCGCGGAAGATCCGCAGGACGTCTTCCTCGGCGAGCGGCCCCCGATGGCGCGCACGCACGGCGGCCAACACCTGCCGCTCCCGTTCCGGCCGATAGAAGACCGGGTCTTGGCCGTCCGCCTGCTTGATGCGCGCAATCGCCTGGGCATGCCCGGCGCGCTCGGCCAACAGGGCCTGGAGTTGTTCATCGAGCGCATCGATCTGGGCCCGGTGCTCACGCAGCTGCCCTTCCAGATCATCGGGGGAATGTGTCATAGCGTTTTTAGGCCACGATACGCCGCACGGACATCACCCCCGGGATGGCCGCGATGCGCTCATACACGGGATCGGGGAGCGGACTATCGAGATCCACGAGGGTATAAGCGAGATCACCCCGCGACTTATTCACGAGATTATGGATATTGAGTCCGGCCTCGGCCATCGCCGTCGAGATCTGACCGACCATGTTCGGCACGTTGGCGTTGGCGATCGCAAGCCGGCACACCCCCTCGCGCGCCGCCACGACTTCCGGGAAATTCACCGCATGGCGGATGTTTCCGTTCTCCAGGAAATCGCGCAACTCATCGGCCACCATCACCGCGCAATTGTCCTCGGCCTCCTGGGTCGAGGCCCCCAGATGCGGCAGGGCCACGACCTTGGGATGATTTTTCAGATGATTGGTCGGAAAATCGCAGATATAGGCGTGCAGACGGCCGGCATCCAGGGCCTCGATTACCGCCGCGTCATCCACCACACCCTCCCGGGCAAAATTCAGCACGGTCGCCGACGGCTTGAGCAGACCCACGGTCTGGCCATTGATCATGTGGCGGGTCGCTTCCACGAGCGGCACATGAAAGGTCACGAAATCGGCGCTGCGCAGCAATTCGGCGAGACTACCCGCCTTACTCACCTCCGCCGACAGCTGCCAGGCCCCTTCCACCGTAATCTCGGGATCAAAGCCCACGACCTTCATGCCCAAGAGCAGCCCTACGTGCGCGACCATGCGGCCGATCGCACCCAGACCCACGACCCCCAAGGTCCGCCCCGGCAACTCAAAGCCGGCATAGGCCTTCTTACCGGCCTCCACGGCCCGGCTAATGTCCGCATCCGAGCCCGTAAGACCGCCCGCGAAGGCGTAGGCGCCGCACAGATTGCGCGCGGCCAGCAAAAGCCCCGCGACGACGAGTTCCTTGACGGCGTTCGCGTTGGCCCCCGGCGCATTGAAGACCGGTATACCGCGCGCGCTCAGCTCGGCCACGGGAATATTGTTGACCCCCGCCCCGGCGCGGCCCACGGCCTTCAAGCTCGGTGGCAAAGGCATGTCGTGCATCTTGAAAGATCGCAGCATGATGGCGTCCGGGGCGACGACATCAGGCCCGACCACGAAACGCTCCCGATCGAAACGCGCAAGGCCCAGCGGCGAAATCTGATTCAGCGTCTGGACCTTAAACATCAGCCGTGTCTCCGCGCGAATTCGCGCATGAATTCGGTGAGCGCCACCACGCCCTCCTCGGGCATGGCGTTATAGATGCTCGCGCGCATGCCACCCACCGAACGGTGCCCCTTCAACTGCAAGAGACCCGCGGCCTTGGCCTCCTTCAGGAAGGGCTCATCGAGACGCGCATCGCGCAAGGTAAACGGCACGTTCATCCAGGACCGGCATGCCTTGGCCACCGGACAGACATAAAACCCGCCCGAACCTTCGATAGTCCCGTACAAGAGACCGGCCTTGCGCTCGTTGCGCTGTGCCATCCCCGCAAGTCCACCCTGCCCTTTTAGCCAATCGAACACCAGTCCCGCCATATAGATCGGAAAGGTCGGCGGGGTGTTGTACATGGAATCGTTTGCGGCATGGATCGCGTAATCAAGCATGATGGGCATGCCCGGCAAAGGCTTGCCCAGCAGATCCTCGCGCACGATAACGACTGTCAAACCCGACGGACCGATGTTCTTTTGGGCACCGGCATAGATAAGCCCAAAGCGCGTGACGTCGAGCGGCCGCGACAAGATCGTAGACGACATGTCGGCCACCAGCGGCACGCGGCCCACGTCAGGAACGAAGGGGAATTCGACACCCCCTATCGTCTCATTGGGCGTGTAGTGCACATAAGCGGCACTCGGGTCGAGCCGCCAGGTGTCGGGCGACGGGATGTCGGTAAATCCGGAGGCCTCGCCGCTTGCCGCGATATTGACCTCGCCAAAGCGCCGGGCCTCGGCAATCGCCTTTTTGGACCACTCCCCGGTATGGATATAGTCGGCGCGGTTCTTGCCGCGCAAGAGGTTGATCGGCACCATCGCAAACTGCAAAGACGCCCCGCCCTGCAAGAACAGGACCTTATAGGTAGCGGGTATACCCAAAAGCTCGCGCAGGGTTGCCTCGGCATGGGCTGCGATCTCCAGGAACTCTTTGCCCCGGTGACTCATTTCCATCACCGACATGCCGCTTGCGCGCCATTGGACGAGCTCCTCCTGGGCCTTGCGTAACACCGGCTCGGGCATAACGGCAGGCCCTGCACCAAAATTAAAGATCCGCGTCATGCTCACCACCCGCGTCAGTTGTCTCTGTACTGGCCTCCGGCTCGCTTGCCGCGAGCAATGAGGCCTCCTCGATCTTCTCCAAGCCCACCAGGCGCTCGTCGCCATTCAAACCCATCAAGCGGACCCCTTGCGTATTGCGGCTTTGCAGGGAGATCTCGCGTGCCGGGATCCGGATCAGACTGCCGGCATCGGTGATCATCATGACCTCATCTTCGTCGCCGGCCGACACGGCCCCTATGATCTTGCCATTGCGTTCCGTGACCTGCATGGAGATCACCCCTTGTCCGCCGCGGTTGTGGCGGGGGAATTCCGCAAACGACGTCCGCTTGCCATAGCCGTTCTCGCTTGCAATGAGCACGGCCTGTTGCGCCGCGGCCGGATCTGCGATCATGAGCGCCACGACCCGTTGGCCATCGCGCAGATTGACACCGCGCACCCCGCGCGCACCGCGGCCCATGGATCGCACGTCGGTTTCATGAAAACGGATCGCCTTGCCGGCATCGGTGAAGAGCAGAATATCACTCTTGCCGCCTGCGATGCCCGCACCCACCAGGACATCGCCTGCGACCAGATCGATGGCCGCAATGCCGCTCGTCCGGGGCCGCGAGAAATCGGCAAGCGGCGTCTTTTTGACGGTACCATCGGAGGTCGCCATAAAGACACACTTACCCTCCTCGAACGCCGCCAGCGGCAGGATCGCCGTCAGCTTTTCACCCTCGCTTAGGGGCAGGAAGTTGACAATGGGCCGGCCTTGGGCCCCATGACTCGTCTGGGGCAGGTCATAGACCTTGAGCCAATAGGCCTTGCCGCGATTGGAGAAACACAGGATGGTGTCGTGGGTATTGGCGACCACGAGCCGGTCGACGAAATCTTCTTCGCGCATACGGCCAAAGCTGCGGCCCTTGCCGCCGCGCCGCTGGGCCCGGTAATCCGCGAGCGGCTGGCACTTGATGTAGCCGGCATGCGACAAGGTGACGACCACGGTCTCTTGCGCGATCAGGTCCTCGCGGCTCAAATCGAGCCGACCGGCGAGGATCTCGGTGCGCCGGCCGTCGCCGTACTGGGCCTTGATCGCCGCGAGCTCCTCGGAAATCACCTCGAGCAGACGCGTGTCGCTGCGTAAGATCTCGGATAACCACTCGATTTTGCCCAGGATCTCTTGATATTCGGCATGGATCTTCTCCTGCTCGAGACCTGTCAAACGATGCAGCCGCAGGTCCAGGATCGCCTGCGCCTGGGTCTCGGTCAAACGATAGGCGCCATCCACGAGCCCCACCCCGGGCGGCAGGCCTTCGAGACGCGAATAACTCCCCGCGGTACTCAGAAGACCGGCCACGAGCCGCGCCGACCAAGACCGCTCGAGGAGCCCGTGCCGAGCGGCGGCCGGATCGGCCGCACCCTTGATCACGGCGATGATGGCGTCGATGTTTTCCAGGGCCACCGCCAGACCTTCGAGGATATGGGCCCGCTCGCGGGACTTGCGCAGTTCATAGAGGGTCCGCCGCGTCACCACCTCACGGCGGTGGCTCAGGAAGGCCTTCAGGATCTGCGGCAAGGTGAGCAGCTTTGGCTGCCCGTCCTCGAGCGCCACCATATTGATACCGAACACGGTCTGCAGGGCCGTCTGCTGATATAAATTGTTCAGGATGACTTCCGCATTCTCGCCGCGCTTTAGCTCGATGACCATGCGCATGCCCGATTTGTCGGACTCATCGCGCAACTCCGCGATACCGTCTATGCGCCCTTCCTTGACCAGTTCCGCGATCTTCTCCAAGAGTCGGGCCTTATTGACCTGGTAGGGGAGCTCGGTGACGATCAGGGCCTGACGATGGCCGGGCCGCTCCTCCTCGATCTCGACCCGGGAGCGTACGTAGATCTTGCCGCGCCCGGTCGCGTAGGCCTCGCGAATACCGGCGTTGCCGTTGATGATGGCCGCCGTCGGAAAATCGGGTCCGGGAATAAAGGCCATCAAGGCCTCCACCGTGAGATCCGGATTGGCGATCAGCGCGAGCAGGGCGTCGATCACTTCGGTGAGATTGTGCGGCGGTATATTGGTCGCCATGCCCACCGCAATCCCCGAGGAGCCGTTGACCAGGAGGTTCGGAATGCCCGTAGGCAACACCGCCGGCTCATGCTCGGAACCATCGTAGTTGGGCGTAAAGTCGACCGTCTCCTTATCGAGATCGGCAAGCAACTCGTGTGCGATCCGCGCCATGCGGATCTCTGTGTAACGCATCGCCGCTGGGGCGTCGCCATCCACGGATCCGAAGTTGCCCTGCCCGTCGACCAAGGGGTAGCGCATGGAAAAGGTCTGAGCCATGCGCACGATCGTGTCATAGACCGCGGTATCGCCATGGGGGTGGTACTTACCGATGACGTCACCGACCACGCGCGCCGACTTCTTGTAGGGCCGGTTCCATTCATTGCCGAGTTCGCGCATCGCAAACAGCACGCGCCGATGAACGGGCTTTAGGCCGTCGCGTACATCGGGTAGGGCGCGCCCTACGATCACGCTCATCGCGTAATCGAGGTAGGACTGGCGCATCTCCTCTTCGAGATTGACAGGGATAGTTTCTTTGGCGAATTGATCCATCGGATTTAGGCCGTCTGCGGGCCGCTTTGCCTCTGTGGGGCGCTCAAAATAGTCAGGGAGGATACCATAGGGCCGCCCTCAACCCCAAGGCGCACGGAAGCGGCCAGACCGGCGATGGTAGTGCCCGGAGCCGGGGTGCCCCGCGTGTACCCGCGGGCCCTACCCGGGCCCCCAGGACCCCGCCAACGGGTCGCGTTCGGCCGTCCCCGGGGCGCAGACCCAAGCCATTTTACGGAGACGTCCGGGCGGTGTGGGCCGCTGGATCGCCGCACCAGCCGGGGTGCAAGCCGCCCCTAAAGGGTCGTTAGCGAACGGGACGCCACCACAGCGGCTTACGCCAGCGGCGCAGGGTTGCAAGCCGCCAGTGCATGTAAAAACGAGCCAGCACCGACGCCTTGCGGCTCATGAGCAGCGCCTGCACACGCGCCCGCATATCGGCAAGCCCCATGTCGTTTATAAACGACTCACCATCATGGCAGTAGCTGCAATAGGGACTTCCCGCCTTGTGCTTCTTGTCATAGATGACCGGCATCCCGCAGCTCTGGCAACGCGAGCGCTCCGCCAACCACTGTTTCTTCAGGGCCCTGGCCCAATCTTTTACAGTCATACATTCCTCGCAAGGGAACCCACAAGCTCCGTCGCAAAACGCGTGGCGTTTAAACCCGCCCGCTTGCCGGTAAGCTCCGGCCGGTACGAGCGCGGCCTTAAGGCGGCGCAATGGGAGCTGGGGGCCAGGCGGCAGCGTATGCCCAAGGCCCCTGGCCGGGCCCCTTCTGTGCGGGCGGCGCTATCACGCCCGTCCCGCGCCGCCCCGCGACGGCAGTTGCACTAACCATCCCGACCTGCGCACCCCCAGAGCGGCGCGCAGGAGGTCTGGCGCCGGCATAGGATAGCAGTCCAGGCCGCGCCGGAACCAGCCGGACCTGTCGTTCGCAGGGGCGAGCCGCGCCCAGCGCGGGGGCGCACGGCCCCTGGAAATTAGATAGACTTTAAGGCCGGCACCCGAACGGCCGCCAGGATGCGAGCCAGGCGGAGTGCCAGACGGGGGGGCAAGTGGCGGACAACGATAAAGGGACCATCGGCACCAGGCCGCCGGAGGCGGGCGGCCGGGCGGGGGCCACGGGGCTTGCGCGTCAAGCGGTACGGGCCGCGGCGCTTGGGATGTTTCTTGATGGTTTCGACCTTAGCATCATGGCCATCGCCCTCCTCCCTTTGCGTCAGGCCTTTCACCTCGATGCGGCCAGCACGGGGGCCCTCATGGCGTCGGCCTTGATCGGTTCTTTGTTCGGGGGACTCCTGGGCGGCATCCTCGTCGATCGCTTTGGACGCAAAGCCCTGCTCCTCCCCAATGTCGCCCTGTATGCCCTCGGGGCGATCGTGAGCGCCATGAGCCCGACGCTCGCCGTGCTCGGGGCCGGGCGCTTGCTCGTGGGGCTCGCCGTGGGCATGGATTACCCTCTGGTATCCACGGTCATCGCCGAATACAGCCTTAAGGACCGGCGTGGCCAAGGCTTCGCCGGCATCAATGTCGCCTGGTACCTCGGTGCGCTGGCCTCGACGCTGGTCGGACTTGCACTGCTTGCGATAGGGCCCGATTCGTGGCGTTTCATGCTCGGCGCAGCCCTCCTGCCGGCCCTGGTGCTCCTGTGGTTACGCCAACGGATCCCAGAATCGCCCCGCTGGCTCGCCCGCCGCGGCCAGGCCGAGGCAGCGCGCGCGGCCTTGGGCCGCCTCCATCCGGAGTGGGCCGCGTCAACGATCGAGGCTGCGATCACCGCCTTCACGGGTACGCGGCAGCGCTTGCCCGTCTTGCTACGCGGCGCCTGGCGGCGGCGCCTGGCGGCAAGCCTCATCCCGTGGACCTGCCTTGACATCGTGGGCCTTGGGATCGGTCTTTATTTCCCGCTCGTCCTGCGCATGCAGGGTCTGGCGGGCAACAACACAGCAGCCGCGGAGATCAATGCGGTCTTCCTACTCATCTCAACAGTGGCGATACTTTTCATTTACCGCCGCCTCGATACATGGGGACGAGTCCCGCTGCAGATCACGGGCTTCCTACTCATGACCGGAGGACTCCTGCTCTTTGCGCTCGGCATCGAAACCCACGTTGCCGCCACCGTCTACGCCGGATCCGCCATCTACTCCGTAGGAACCGGCATCGGCCCCGGGGTGACTGCGATGGCCTTGTCGGTCGAGATCTTTCCGACAGAGTTGCGCGCAAGCGCGGGGGGGTTGGCGACGGCCGTCTCGCGGCTGGGCGCGGTCGGCTCGGCCGTGATCTTTCCGCGCCTCGAGGCCACTTTCGGACTCGCCACGGTCTTGCTATTCATGGCAGCGATTGCCTTGGCCGGGGTCGGGGCGACCCGTTTATGTCCCGTCGAGCCGGCCCGGCAGGACCTCGAGGACCTGGAGATGGGGGGGCATTGAAAGCACGGTGCCGCACCGAGCACAGCGGCCGCGGCCCGTACCGCCCGAATTTCGGCCACCCCTGGCGCCCCCTGCCCCGCTGGGGGGCCGCAGCGGCGCTCCTCGCGCTCGGCGCCTGCGCGCGCCTGCCCACCCCGCTTGCGACCGGCCCCCGTGGACGGCCCCCGGCCCGCGCCTTGGGCGTCCTACACGAAGGCTGGCACACAGGGCTCGTGTTCCCAGTCCGTGAAATAACGGGCCCCCTGCAGAGCCTGCGGCCGTGGTTCCCACAGGCCACATGGGTGGCCATAGGCTGGGGCGAGCGCCCTTACTACATGGCCCGCCACCCGGGTTGGCTCACAGGTCTGCGCGCCCTGTTCCCGGCATCGAGCGTCCTCCATGTGCGCACATTCCTCATGGGTAACACGCGCAATCCCCCCGACATCGCCTGGTATCGTCTGCGCCCGCGGGACTGGCGCCGCCTGCGCCGCTTTCTCGACCAAAGCCTTGCCACGATGCCTCATGGACCGCTTCTGCCCGTAGCAGGGCAAAGGCGGCGCGGCTGGTTCTTTGCCTCCCGCATGACCTATGACGCCTTACATACCTGTAATACCTGGACGGTCCAAGCCTTGCATGCCGCCGGGCTTCCGGTCCACAGCATAGGGGTGATATTCGCAGGCCAGATCGAGATCAAGGGCGCGACCCTGCGCCGCCATTCATTTCCATAGATATCGTCTGTTCCCACAGACCTGCCGAGACGTTCGCTGCAAGGAGCGGCCCGCCCCGACGGGCCCACCATGGCTTGGGGCGGCGGCGACCGTCCTAGACTAGTGCCGAACGCGGGCTTTGGAATCGGACTGGCGGTGTCTCGACCGGGCAAAGCGCATATTCGTCCCGACCGGGATCGTGCCTTGATGAGACGATCGATGGGCAAGGGCTGCGACGAAGTCGGACGACCGGGCTTGACGAATAACCCATAATCGCCTAATTATGGGAAGACTAGGGCTACCGGCACCGCGGCGCTTCTGGTCTGACCGGGCCGCTGAATGTCTGCGCCCAGCGGGCCCGCCGAGCACCGGTTCGTAGCCAAGACCCGAGACAAGCAGGCCCTGCGGAGAACGCCCACAGTCCGGGCCGCTCGCGCAGCCACTCCCCCCCGTCGAGACGAGACTTGCCATGCAGGATAAGACCGATCCCTACGGCCCTACGGCAAGCGAAATTCTCAGTCCGATCCGTGCCACCGGCGCGGCATTCGCACAGGATCTTGCGCAGGCCTTCTATGACGGGTTGCGCGCCCACGCCGGACCCGACGATGTCGTAAACCATATCGACCGCGCCGATTTCTGGCGAATCCAGGGACACAACCCCATCGGCTCTATCCTGGATCCGGGACTAAAACCTCACATGCTGCGCAACAACGCGGTGGAAGCGGGTCGCGGACTGGCTTTCATAGGCATAGAAAGCGCGGCATTGATCACGTCATTCGACCGGCTGCTGCAACTCGTATCCCAACGCATCGCCGAACTGCCGGCGGCAGAAGACGGCCACGCCGGCCTTCGACAACTGCTTACCGCCCGGTTGGTCGCCATCTTGAGCGGCTTCGTGGCAGGTCAGCGGCAGATCCTGAAAGAACACCAACACGCCGTCGCTGCCGTCATACGGCTAGTCGAGACATCGACAAGCTTAAGCAACGTGGCCCATGCCCTCCTGGATATACTGGTAAGCCTTTCCGGCATGGCCGCGGCGACCATCGCCCGCCCGGACGCCAACGGCGTATTCCATTACGAGGCGATCGCCGGCAAGACACGCAGCACCCACAACGGCGCCGATATTGTCGGTGATCTAACCCCACGCCTGCGTGAGGGGAGCGAGGATTTGATCAGCCGCGCCTGGCGGTCCGGGCACACTCAGTGCTGCTTCCTGATTGCCGCCGACCCGACGCTTGCGCCATGGCACACCCTAGCCGCGGAACTCGGTTATGCGTCCTGCGCCGCGATTCCTGTCCTCGGTACCGACGGTAAACCCCAGAGTGTGTTGTCTCTCTATCATGAGGCGCCCGGCTATTTCCTAACCCCGGATCGGACAGTGCTGCTCGACCGCCTGCGCTCACTCCTAAGTGCCACGCTCCGTCAGCTCAGCACCGGCGGCTCAAGTGTCCTGCAGGGCACACGCCTCGACTACCGGGAGCGGCTCGCACAAGGCGATCTCGTGCTGCTCTACCAACCCGTCATCGACTTGCGAAACGGGCGCCTGTGTAAAGTCGAAGCGCTCGCGCGTCTGCGCACGAGCGACGGCGCGCTCGTGCCGCCTGCCGATTTCCTGGGGACCTTCGACCCACGTGAACTGCGCCAGCTATTTACCATCGGCCTGCGCCAAGCGCTCACCGATCTCCGGCAATGGGAGCAGGAAGGGCTTGTGACATCAGTCTCGGTCAATCTACCCCCACAGGCCTTTTCGGACCCCGAATACGCCGAGATCGCCCGGGCAGCCCTAAGCGCCCATCCCATAGATCCCCGCCGCCTGACTATGGAACTGCTCGAAACCACCGAGATAGAGGCAAGGCGCGACCCGGTCGCGGCCCTCTCGCACTGGCGCGCCCTTGGCATCCGGCTTGCCCAGGACGACCTGGGATCCGGCTACAGCTCGCTACTGCGCATGGAGCGACTGGCCGTAGACGAGGTCAAGATCGACCAGGGACTGGTGCGCTCCGCCGCCCATAACCCGCGCCGGGCCCTACACTTTATCTACCACCTAACCCGCCTGCTCCACGATCTGGGTATCTCGGTGGTCGTCGAAGGCCTCGAAACCGTGGGTCTGATCGAGGCCGCCGCCGTCCTTGGCGCCGATGCCGGACAAGGCTACGCGGTCAGCCGGCCTATTAAAGCCACGGCCTTGCGCCCCTGGGCGCAGGCCTTTCGGTTCACGGCCTGTCACGAGGGGCCGACTACGGCCTTGGGGGCCTACGCGACTTTGCTGCTCCATGACACCCTCGTCGGCCTGCTCGAGGCGCGCTCCGAACTCCCGAAACCCGCCATATCGGAACCCGCCGCCCTGGCCGCCTATATCGGCACGAGCCGGTTTCAGGGCACGACCCTCGAAGAGGCCTTCAAGACATGGCAGGCGGTCGCCACCCAGGGCGTCAACAGCCCAAGCTACCAGGTTGCGCGCAGCGCGGTGGAAAACGCGCTCTGCGAGCAGATCCAAAGGGAAGAAACATCGGCAGGAACAGGTGGATAGCGGCACACTGCCCGCGCGCCTCCGATTTTGCCACGATCAGGTCATATTCCGACGGCATAGTCAGGGCCCAGGGACGATACTTGGCGCAGGGATGCGCGGCGGCTGCGCCACGCCGGTTTTGTATCCAGCGTCCATGGGGCCGGATAGGCCCTTGCCATCACGCGGGCGATACCGCCCTCCTTAAGAGGGTAGCTCGATGTGACCTAAGGCAAAATCGGCGTCCGCCTCCTCCTGGTAGGGAATGAGGCCCAGGCACGGGGCCGCCAGATAGTCGTGCAAACCTTCCACGGTCCCGGCCGCAAGCGTGGGCGCAAGGTGGCTCCCGATCCACCCGGCCACCGTGAGACCGCGGGCCACGATGGCTTCGTAGGTAAGCAGGGCATGGTTGATGGCCCCTAGCCGCAACCCCACTACGAGCACTACCGGGAGTTTGAGCAGGGACGCGAAATCGGCAAAGGTCTGCGTCGGCGTGAGCGGAACCAGGAATCCCCCCGCACCCTCTACGACTACGCGATCGACGGCCGCCGCGGCGTCCCGCACAAAGCGTGCCGCAGCGTGAAGATCAATCGCACACCCGGCCTCATAAGCCGCAAAATGAGGGGCAATGGCCGGCGCGAACGTGTACAGCGTGCATTCGCTGACGGCCCGCTCCGGGACACTTGCGCGGCGCAAGGCCTCGACATCCTCCCAGACCCCTCCGGGCATGACGCCGGAGACGATGGGCTTAAGGCC
>JAKAXM010000039.1 GCA_021816625.1 Pseudomonadota bacterium
GTCGCGGCAGATCCCGAGCTAGGCAGCCGGCGAGGGTCTCCCGTATGAGCCGGGATGGCGCGTCCGCCTGCCGCCAGTGCAGGGCCAGGCTGCCGTGCTTACGCTCCATGGCCGACTCGAGCCCAGCTCGAATGACGGCGGCCGTGAGTGTCTGCAGGGCGGCGTCTGCTTCAGGGGTGAGGGGCGCCTGGCTATAAGTGCCTGTTGCACTGAGATGGTCGTGACCGTGGGCCCCGAAGATCTCGATCCCGTCCAGCGGTAAGCGTGTGGCCAGATCGCGGGCGGGCCGTCCGCTCACAAAGACTAACGTTGTGCCCTGGCCTTGCAGGGTCCGCAGGCGCGCCGCGACCCCTGGGTAGAGGGTCGCGTCTTGCGGTTGGGCCGCAAAGGGCGCAAGCGTCCCATCATAGTCGAGTACGAGAAGCCGTCTCTCGGATTGGACAAGTCCCCGAAAGAATGCATCCGCTACGGATCCGCTTGCCGCAAAGCTGCTCACAGGCCCTCGCGCTGGCAACGGAAGGCAGCGCCGGCACGGCGTGATGCAGGCCGGTCCGGCCGCGGCACGGACGTGTGGGGCGCTAAGTGATATATCGGCATACTGTCATTATAACGGCGCGGCAGGCCAGCGGCCACGGGCAATCTCTCTCAACATGAGTCGAAGTTGGGTGAGGCCACGAAGGCGATTCCCGCGTGTTTGCGGGTCGTATCGGTTCGCGGGGGCCCAATGACGATCGGGACATCGATTCCCAGTCGCGCAAGCCCTCCCAACGTCTTCGCTTCACTCATACGGCGGAACTGGCCGCGTAGCGTTTGCGAGAGTTTGGGTTGCGTGAGACCGATGACGGTGGCCGCTGTCTCCGCTGCGTATCCCTGAACCCAAGGCGCACGTGTGGATCGTTAAGATTAGGCGCGCACCCAGTCGCAGGGTGTGAGGTCTTTCGTGGGGTGGCGCACCGCACCGGTCTGCGCTTCGGCGGGTGGGCCCTGTATTACAAAGTCGCTATCGTCAATAGGGTGCACTAAGGACACCCGCTTCATGGCGTCTGCCCCGTCCCGCCATTGCGTCGGGAGACGGCATGTGTTGGTGGCGCCCACTCAAAGGTTGCGGCGCCCCGGCGGGCTACTACACGCAAGTGACGTTCAACCCTATGCCCCTGAGCGTCCAGGACACTTAGTTTATAAAATCCGATCGCCGGCGGGAGCCAGTGAACGCTACGCAGGGCCGGATTGGATCGGAGAGCTCGCCCGTCGATCAAAAAGTGAAAGGGCCGCCTTCCTCCTATCATGCGGATTGTGACCGGCCAGCCAACGAGTAGCCGCGATCGTGGAGCCGGGGTCGCGATCTCCAAGAGGTGGCCTAAGGGCCGGGCGCGTAGGGTGAGCGGCAAACTCGGTGGCTGTACAGGGAGTGGCGCTCGAGGGAGCAAACTAAAGACGCGCGCGAGAATAGGGATGGCCGCCAAGGCGGTGCTGTCGGGGAGCGCGCCGCCATCGGGTTGGCCGATCCAGACCGCCGCCACGTCGCGCGTGTCGTAGCCGACCGCCCAGTCATCCCGATTACCGGCGCTCGTCCCGGTTTTCCATGCGACCCCCGAAGGGCCGCCAAAGGGGAAGGGCCTGTCTAGGATGGCGCTTACCTCATGGGCTGCGTGGGGGGAAAGCAAGCGGCGTAGCTGATGCCTCTTATGGGCCACGATGTGCAGCCGCTCCACAAGCCCGTTGTAGGCCAATGCTCGGTAAAGAGCCACGAGTCGGCGCATCGAAATTCCGGCCCCACCGAGAGCGAGCGAAAGGGCTGGGCTTGCTCCGCGCGGCAGGGTTAGCGGAGCCCCGGCGGCCGCTAGGTGCGCGGCAAACCGTACCGGGCCATAAGCATCGATCAAATCGACCGCGGGTACATTTAAAGATCGGCGCAGGGCTGTGGTGGCCGTCACGACCCCGAGATACCGGTCGTCATAGTCGTTAGGTTCGTAAGATCCGAAGCTTTGGGGAAAATCGGCCACCGCTGTGGTAGGGCGTGCGAGCCCAGCTTCGAAACTCAAGCCGTACAGAAAGGGTTTCAAGGCCGACCCGGGGGAGCGGATCGCGCGGGTCAGATCGACGTAGCCCTTACGGCGGCTGTCTCCCCAGTCGCCGGCATAAAGCGCGCGGATACCACCCGTACGAACGCTGGCTACCAGGATCGCAATGGTTTCGCTCGGCTCCAAGGCCTGCAATTCGCGATTGGCCAAGTGCGCAAGCGCGTCATCAAGGGGTCCGCTGATGGTACTTTTAGTGCCGCTCCTCAGTCGAACTAAGGCCTGAGGCGAGGCCAGCGGCATGGCGTTGAGATGATTGGGAAGCGGGGTTGCCAGCGCGTAGCGCAACGCGCCCGATGATATGACCCCCCGTTCGTAGCATTCCCGGAGAATGGCGTTACGTGTGGTGCGAGCGGCGCGCGGATGTGTAAGTGGGTTCAGGGCTACGGGATTACGGACCATCATGATTAGAAACGCCGCTTGAGCGGGCCCTAAGGTCTTGGGTGACTCCCTAAACCATGCATGTGCGGCGGCCTCGATACCCTCAATATTGCCGCCTTCCGGCGCCAAAGAAAGCCACATACTCATGATCTGGCTTTTTGTATCGTGTTCGAAAAGTGCGATCGCCTGCACGGCCTCCTCTATCTTGACGGGCAGCGTCCGTGGCAAGGGATGCAACATGCGCGTTACCTGCATAGTGATTGTCGATGCCCCGGAGATCACATGCCCGGCCACGATCATTTGCCCAGTGGCGCGGATAATGGCGAAGGGGTTTATGCCAGGGTCCCACGCAAAATAGCGATCCTCCACGGCCACTAAGATGCGCCGCATGATCGGACTTACGGCCCCCGCCTTCGTCGGAAATTGCCATTCCTGCTTGGGCCCTAGAAACATCGCGAGCACATGGCCATGGCGGCCGTAGATTACGCGGCCGGACGTATGCAGGCCTTCGGTGCTGGGCGCGACAAACCAAGCTATCCCGAACGTGAGGCATATCAAAAGCCCGGTAGCCTGCGCCAACCGGCGGTATTGCGACCCTGGTCTGCGCCACCGTCTGCCCATCGATCCGCTCCAACCTTGTCCCGTTAGGGCGTGGGCTGGGTTACGGTCACAGCCATGCCCGCTGTTCTGGCGAAGACCGAGGGGTGGAATATATCCCCCAGAACAAGGCCTGGAAGCTTGTAGTGCCCCGGGGTGACTGCGCGCAAAAGGATTGCGATGCGGAACGCGGGCGCGGGAGCGTTCACAGTCGACGGGGCAGGCGCGGGGGGGCGCAAGACTGTGTTCGCTGCCGCAGGCAGTGTCATCGCCGCCTCGTATCGGTCGTCGGTGGCTGCAGATTCGTCAGGCGTTGTGAGGCCGTGGAGCCAGGGTTCTTCGGGGTGGTTGCCGGGATCCACGGTCGAGACGAATTCCCAGCCCGGTGGCAGGCCCATATTGAGAAGCGTGTGGTGCGGAAACGGGTCTGTGGCGCGCCCCGTGAGGACGGCGACAAAGACCATGTTTTGCGGCAGTGCGGTAGGCTCAATCTTGTGGCCGGATAGAGCGTAGAAGCTGCGATTCACGATCATCCCGTGCCGGCTCGCGGCAGGCGGTATGCGCAAAATCCCCGTTGTCGCAATAGCAACGGGCAATGGCCTATGTCTCCGGTTTATGAGGACACTTGCCTTTCTGAGAGGCAGGATTACGGGTCCCCGCTTATCGATCCGATGGCCATTCCAGCGGACATCGATTTTCATGCGGTGCCCGCCTAGGACACCATCGGCGTAAAGGGCCCACCCTAATTCCTGTACGGTGAGACTGTCTGCGGGGATCCCGCGCCCGGGTAAGCGCCGGCGCAGCGCAGGGACAGTCTGCGGCATGAGTCCAGTTTGGGCGATGATGGCCGAAACGCCCCACGCATCGCGCAGCGGCGAGCCGAGGGCTTCGGTCCAGTCGGGTAACGCCCACCACCATGTCCCGGCGAGCGGATCCCGGATAGTAAGCGCCCGATGCAAGGCTTTCAAGGCCTCATGATGCTCTCCTATGGCATCAAGGGCGAAGCCCAATTGTGCAAGCGACAAAGGCATTGTAAGACGCCGCATACCGCGAGCCAATATCCGTATGGCACCGGCGGGTGGCGTACCGGCAAGGCTTAGGTCATAGACCGCGTAAATACGGTCGAATACAGGATACCGTCCATTTTCTACAATGGCCTTCAGCCAGTGGAGGGCTTGGTGTCGAGGATCTCTCGGGACAACAGCACCTGCATGGGCCGCGCGCAGCAGAAACTCCGTGGAAAAGGCAGTCAGCCACGGCTGTGGTGGGTCGCTCGCCGACCACAAGCCAAAGGCCCCATCGAAGCGCTGATAGTCGAGAACCCGGTTCACGTCTTTTTGAAGATCGCGATGCGCGCGCTTTCCGACCCAGGGGTGGTGCAAGACCGTCAACGGAAAGCCGTGGCTAGCCACATCAAGGAGCGACAGGGACGGTGCTGCGTTCAATTCCTGGAGGTAGGCCCTCGGATTGAACGGCATAACATTCCCGAGCGTCAAAGAAGACACCGTGGATCCCCGAATATAGCCGGCAAGTGCGGGCCGCAAAACAAAGTGGCCACGACCCAGGGACAGGGTCTGGAGTCGTGAGATCACAGGCTCAGTGGAATGAACCGTTATGAACCAGTGTCGTTGGAAGCGATAACCGTGCGGCCCCAAGATCTGCAACGTAAGCCGCGCCGAACCCTCTCCGGTACCCATCAATGCAAGCGGCAGTAGGTGCATAACTTGAGACTTCAAGGCGACGTTGGCGAGTGCGCCTCGCTCCACACGTAAAGGGCCTTGCGTCAGGACGCGAATTCGATAATCGCCGAATGGAGCGCTCATGTCTTGGATCATGATCGTTGCCTGGCTTTCGCTATGTGGGGTCAGAAATCGCGGTAGTGCCACCCTGGCAATGACGCGATTACGGATAATGACATCATGGTGAGCCGCGCCGACGGCATAACCCTTCCACCCCACCGCCATCAATCGTAGCTCCCCGTCAAACTCGGGAATGCGCAGGGCGAGATAGGCAAGTCCCGCAGAGTTCGCGCGCACTGGACCCGCGAACAAAGCCACGACCTTCTGCGGAATTGGACGCACGGCAGGACCGAAACTCGCCCCGGCTCCGTTTTCGAGAAGTGCCTCAAAGCCCTGTGGGCGAGCCAGAAGTGCGCCATAATCATCGTAGACTCCGATATCGAGCCGGCGTTTCCCGAAAAACCTATGCAAGGGATTGGGGTCGGGAAACTGAGTAAGGTTCAAGATACCCTGATCTACGGCAGCGAGAGTCACGTAGGCCCCCGGTTGTGTCTGAACTCCAACATGAACGAGGCGGTGCGGGCGGTATCGGGCCGTCCCCAGGATCGCCACGTGCAGTGCCCTCCGGCCAGGTTTCAAGCCGAGCCAGGCAAGCCCCATCGCTCGTTCCGGTGGGCGATCCCGGGTTGCGGGACGAAACACATCTACGAGGGCATAGGCACCTGCGCCCCACTTGGCCGACACGTGTACCTTAAGCATCCCCTGATTTCGATGCAGAACGAAGTTTTTTACTGAGAACACCTTGCTGTTTGCGATAACAACTACCCCCATCCCCGCGAACGGTGCCGAAATGTGGAGAGTGGCTACCGTTCCTGGCGCAAACCGCGGATCGTTGGTCTTTACAGACAGTCTCTGTGGCAGACCTGGTGTCCCGGCTGTCTGCCAACCGGAATAGAAGACGACGGAGCTTGCCGCGAGTCCGCGGTGGGCCTCAATAATCCGAAGCCGGTATCGGCCGTAGGAAAGAACCGGTAGGCGCAAATTGTAGGGGTGTCCTGCAGGCAACGTTAGGTCGCGGACCAGAACGGGGTGGTCCACATAGGCGTAGCCCCAGCGCGCGACACCATTTTGTACCGTTATAGCCCATTGCGGGGACTGGCGTACGACTTTAAGCCGCACGGCCATGGCAATCGCTCGCCCCCGCATTCCTACGGCGACGAGCTGAAAAGCCGGCGCCTTGCCAGCGCTCACCGTATCTCCGCCAAAGCGCTCCGCGATGCCGATAAGCGGATGATTCGGAATAATCGGGAAGGAAGCGCGGTCTGTTACCGCGCGGCCGGAAATTTCGCTGACGGCGACACGCAAATGCGCCCACAGAAAACGCGTGCTATCGGGAAGATCTTTCAATTCAATAGACGCGTCGGTCATACCTTGAGCGTTAGTTTTAGGGAGCACTGTCCGTTGCACAGGTGCTGCAAATACTTCGTCATGTATGCCGAAATGATAGTGTTTCCATTGCGGGAAAGGTGCAGTTCCCGGGCTCAAGCGCACGTTCTCAACGGCTGCAAGATCGGCCCCGGGGGCCCCATAAAGGTAGCGCACATGGACGGGGCATGCCATCTGGCGATCAGCCGCCAGGGGAGGAAGTTTTCCCAGACGTACCGCGATGGTCGGTGGCACAAAGGCGGAAACGGCGAACGTTCGCTCGGCAAGGGCGGGCTGATGGAGACCGGTTGAAAGGACTACGGTCCAATTCCCGTCCTGAGCCATGCGTGGAAGGTGCAGTGGAACGCTTATGCTGTCGTCATCGCGCCGCGTCGGGACGGTATTGAGAAACACTTGGCCACCGGGGCGACGTACAATAAGATGCAGCGGCAAATTGAGCGGTCGCCCGTCGTCGCTTCGGTAAAGAGCCGCGATATGCACGACCTCGCCGGGCCGGTAAATGCCGCGGTCCAGCCACAGATAGGGACTAACAGGCTTCAGCGCTGCGCGGCCCGAGATACCCCGTCCCGAGAGATTCAAAGGGGCATCTGTCAGGTCAAAAAGGGTAAAATCATGGTGGGGCCCGTAGATATGCAAAGCAACGGGGCTTTGGCCACCGGGACCTTTCAAAATCGGGTCCGGGAATAATGCAAGCCCGTGCGCATTGGTTTTGCGCGTCATGAGTATGGCATTGTCTCGGGCGACGAGATTGACCGTGACGCCCGCTACGGGAGTCGCGCTCGTGTAACGACGTATCTGCACATAAAGGCCGTTTCGTCCGCGCCAGGCGGTGGGTGCAAGATTTGTGCGTAGGACGAGCTGTACTGTATTGAGAGACCCAGTGGGATCAGGGGTGCCATCGCCGGGTTTAATTTGAATGGCGTAAAGTCCAGGTTTTCTAGCCGTTATTGGTAGCGGGAGGATCGTGTGGTTCAGTTTGTTTTTGACAAAGCGCGGGATTGGCGCCGATCCTCTCCAGACTGTGATGCTGTCGGCATTATTGAGGACGGATTCGACTGCGTCTTGGTTAATCAGCGGGTGGTTGCCTAGAAAAGTGAGCAGCGTCCTTTCCGGAACGCGATTGATGCGCAGATTTACTTGCGAGACATTGACGCTCGTGAAGCCAACCTCTGGTGCTAGGGACGTGGGAATAATGAAGCGGCCAGTTTCGGACAGGATTTGCGGGCTACGATCCGGCACCCGCAACGTGATCGTTCGCGGTCTTGCGAGCATCGCACCAGCGATTGCCGGAAGTCCCGCTTTTATCTCAATCCGCGTCGTAGTGCCGGCGGGCAATCCACTTACGCATATACTACCGTTATCCTTGGTTACCGCGGTACCGGGCCGTTCTGGTAAAAGCGTAACCCAATTCGCGGCGTGAAATCGCGCGGTTTCCGAGAGGGGCGCCGTGAAATGCACACAGGTCCGGGTCGGAAAGGCATTGGCATGAATTGTAATATGCGCCGTCCCAAGACCATAGTGACCCACTACACGCTTCAACCATAGGCCGATAGTAACGTTCCCGGGATAGTTCTGGTACATTGCTTTTAAGAGTCTTATCTCTGCGCGCCGGTTGCCTTCGCGCGCTAGCTCTTTACCTAAACCCTCAAGTACGGCAAGCGCAAGACGTGGATCCGGATGCCGTGTCTCTAGATTATCCATGTAGGCAAGGTCGCTTGCGTCCGGCGCATGCTTTCCGCGTGCGACCGGCAAATGACGTAAGGCACGTGCGAGATCGGCCCAGATCTCGGGGTCTTCATCGTCTCCGAGCGTTGCGCGAAACCGAAGCGTCGCGGCGGCAGTATGCCAGCGTCGCGCCAGAAGTTGCCGCTTAACGACGGCCATCGTCTGGGACTCGAGGCGCTTGTGCCACGATCTTAAGGCTCGCAGTAAAGCAGCTGCCTTTCTGGTATTGCCGGCACGGCGTGCGACGGTAATCGCCTTGATCTTTCTTCGCCACATTACCCGGAATTTATGTCCAACCCGGGCGTCAGCCAAACGCGCCGCGTATTGAAGGCTATCGTATGGGAGGCCCGGAAGAATCGCTCCCAGGGAAATTACAGGCAGGGTTTGCGTCGGCGGCAAACGCTTCTTAGTGCGGGACCTGGGGAGCGTGCTGGCGTACTGTGTCCCTGCGTTATCACCGGAAACTGCCTCGGCATTAACGGCTTCGGCAATAGCACGCAAATGCAGCCGTATGTTGTATGCTTGCACAGGGACTGGCGCTAAACTGAAAGACCAGCAGACAAGGATAAGCAGAGACCGCACGACGACAGTGGGTTGTCCGATCGCCATTTATTTTTTTCCTCCCCCTCTTATGCCTGCGGCCTGCGACCGCATAGGAGTTGGCGGAACCGTGCGGGCAGAGCGACGATAGCATGCTTTAGAATGGTCTGACAAAGGTTTTGATATTTGAGCGCGTGTTCGCGGTATAGGCCTCATGGAACCACGAAATCGCGGTTTGATTGATTTGGGCAGCGCCTGCGACGGAGTCCTGAGGCGTCCCCGCTCATCGACGCGCCGAAGGCAGGGTGGGATAGCCGAGCCCCGCCGAGTCCGTCCCGATTCCCGGCACGAAATAGCCGCAGGCGAAGTCCTGCTCGAAGGGTGCGCATCGCGGCGATCAGGGCGCGGTTCTCCGGTGCCTACGCCGCACGCGAGCGTGGGTTCGAGAACACGGTGGCGGCATGTCTGACCGGCTAGGGCACCTCTGATTTAGTCCCTATATACAAGCCGTTATGGTAAAATGGCGTAAGTTAAAACGGATAAAATCCATGCGCCAGCTCACCTTAGCCACAGGCACCTTCGAGACCCATAGGAAACCCACCCGTCGCGAGAAGTTCCTTTCGGATAGGGAGAAGGTCGTGCCCTGGCAGGATCTTTGCGCGGTGATCGCACCCTATTACCCTAAGGGCGAGAACGGTAGGCCCCCGGTGGGGCTCGAGCGTATGCTCCGGATCTATTTTCTCCAGCAGTGGTTCAACCTCTCCGATCCGGGGGCGGAAGAAGCCTTGTACGAATCAGTCTCCATGTGTCGGTTTGTGGGCATCGATCTCGGCCGGGAGCCGGTGCCAGATGAGACCACGATCTTGAAGTTCCGCCATCTGCTCGAGAAACACCACTTGGGTAAGAAACTCTTCCGGGAGGTCCACCGGCATCGGGAGTCCCAAGCCGTCAAGGTCACCCAAGGCACGATAGTCGATGCCACGATCATCAATGCCCCGTCATCCCCCAAGAACAAGGATAAGGCCCGGGACCCCGACATGCACCAGACCAAGAAGGGGAATCAGTGGCACTTCGGCATGAACCCCCTGAAGGGGGTAAAAGCCCCTATCGGGGTCGACCGAAAGACCAAAGTCATCCATGCGGTCGCATTGCCGGCCGTATGGCCGGTGGCGACCGCTGCGAACGTCCATGACGCCACCATCCTCCCCGATCTCCTCCATGGCGAAGAGACCCGGGTGTGGGGCGACTCGGCCTACCAGGGCCAGACCGATGTCCTCCGCCAACACGCCCCGAAGGCCCGTGACCTCACCTGCCGCCGGTATCGGTACAAAGGCGTGGTAAACGAGGTTGAGCGCGCTCGTAACCGTATCAAGTCCCACATTCGCAGCCGGGTCGAGCATGTCTTCGGCGTCATCAAGGGCATCTTCCATTTCACCAAGGTTCGCTACCGGGGTCTTGAGAAGAACGCCCATCGCCTGTTCGTCACTTGCGCCTTGGCCAACCTCTACCTCGTGCGCCGACGGCTTTTGCGACCCACAAGGGCGT
>JAKAXM010000016.1:0-2877 GCA_021816625.1 Pseudomonadota bacterium
AATCGGCGCAAGGATGGGGCGCAATACTTCGAAGCAAAGACCCTGACACCACTCAAGGACGAGAATGGAGCCATAACGGGGTTCATATCGACCGGACATGATGTCAGCGAGCTCGTACGGACGCGTGAAGATCTGCGTCATTCTCTTTCCATTTTGAGGGCGACCCTCGAAGCGACGGCTGACGCCATTGCCGTTACCGATCTTAAACAGAACATCGTTCATTTCAATAGGCAATATTGCGATATGTGGGGGTCAGCGGATCTCCCTGGGCAGTCGTGGTGCGTGCGCAAGGACTGGATCGCGAACCGGCTCGTGGATCCTGACCAGTATTTCGCGGCCATAAGAGAGTTGTACGATCACCCCAACGCCACGGGTTCCGGACTAATCGCCTTCCAGGATGGACGCACAATCGAGTACTACTCGCAGGCTCAGACGCGTGATCATGACATCATAGGGCGCGTATGGAGCTTTCGGGATGTCACCGAGCGACAGCGGCATGAGCGGATCCTGCGCTACCTCGCCTATCACGATCCGCTCACCGATTTGCCTAACCGGCGGTTTCTGGAAGATCGGCTGAAGGAGCTCGTGGCGGATGCCGAGGGACAGCGATCGTCGCTTGCGGTGATCGCTATGGGCGTGGACCGATTTAGTCTCGTCAATGAGACGTTGGGACACCATGTGGGCGATGACCTCTTGAAGGTCATAAGCGGCGAATTACGGCGGGTTCTTCCCGAGTCGGCGCTGCTTGCCCAAACGGGCGGCAGCGAATTCGTGGCGGTATGTCCGCTCGCAGACGGTACGGCGGCGCAGGCCCTAGCGGATAAATTGCGGGGTGCGATCGCGGGACCCTTCGCCATCGAGGGCCGCGAGTTGTTTTTGACGGCAAGCGCCGGCATTGCCCTTTATGCAGACGATGCGGTCGATCCCTACGCGCTTTTGCGGCATGCCGACACGGCGTTGGCGCGCGCCCAAGAAGGCGGCGGGGATATGGTGTCACGCTATCGGGTGCAGATGTCGGCCGATGTGAGCGAGCGGCTGGAGGTGGAACATGCCTTGCACCGCGCGCTTGCTCGCGATGAGTTCGTTCTTTATTTTCAACCCCAAGTATGTTTGAAGACCGGGAATGTCCTGGGTGTCGAGGCCCTGATACGCTGGCAAAGTCCGGACCAGGGGCTCGTTCTGCCCGGGCGGTTCATCGGCGTGGCCGAGGCCACGGGCCTCATTGTACCGATTACCGAATGGGTCTTTGCGGAGGCGGCCCGGCAGGCGCATCTATGGGCGGGCGCCACGGCGCACCCGATCCCCATATCGGTGAACGTCTCGGCGCGGCTTTTTAATTACGGCGACCTCGTTGATCTCGTGGACAGGACGCTTTATGCAAGCGGTCTTGCGCCCGCGATGCTGGAGATCGAGATTACCGAGGGGGTAATCATGGCCGATCTCGGACATACGACCTTGGTCCTGCAGGCCTTGCGCGACCGCGGCGTGCGCGTAAGCGTCGATGATTTCGGTACGGGCTATTGTGCCCTCGGTTACTTGCGCGAATTTCCTCTCGATGTCCTTAAGATCGACCGATCCTTCGTGCAGCGTCTGGGGGCGGACCCACGGGACGATGCGGTGATCCAGACGATCATACAGTTGGCGTCGACCTTCGGCTTGCGCGTGATCGCCGAGGGGGCGGAGACTGTCGATCAGACCTGCCGGCTCGCCGCCATGGGTTGTGACGCCGTACAAGGCTATTATTTCTCTCGTCCGATGCCGGCCCCCGAATGCGCGGCCTGGATGCGTAAACCGCGGCCTTTTGGCTGGCCCGCCGGTGAGGGTCTGCGCCAAGGGGAGCGCCCTTGAGCGCTCTGGCAGGCGGCGTTTGGCGGCGGACGCGCCGGTTGTCCGATTGTATTGGGGGTAGTTATCGTAGCGACTCGGTTACGCCCGCCCCGCCTCCAAGCCTCGGGGACAAGGTTTATGGGCGCGGGAGGTGCGCCCCCATAACCGCGACGTCATCTGCCCGGAGGTCGCCACGCTATGGAAGCTGTACCCATGTCAGCCGCGCGGCTTGTAGTTGAGCAGCCAGTCTTGCACGAGCGCGGACGGCAAGGGCTTGCTGTAATAATACCCTTGCAGCTCGTCGCATCCGGCGTTTTGGAGAATTTCAACCTGCTCTATCGTTTCCACGCCTTCGGCGATGACCGTAAGGCCTAGGCTATGTCCGAGGACGATAATGACCGAGGCGATGGCGGCGTCGCTTGCGTTTCCGGTAATGTCCCCAACGAAGGATTGATCGATCTTGAGTGTATGGATACGAAAGCGCTTCAGATAGTTGAGACTCGAGTAGCCGGTCCCGAAGTCGTCGATGGCAAGCCGCAGGCCCATGTCATGCAAGGCGCCCAGGGCATTAGCGGCGCGCTCGATGTCGTCCATGAGCATGCTTTCTGTGACCTCTAGCTCGAGGAGACCGGTAGAGGCATCGAATCCGGTCTCGGCCAGGATCCGTGCCACCCGGGCGGGGAGATGCGGATCCCGGAACTGGCGACCGGAGAGGTTTACGGATATCTTGAGATCCGCAAGGCCGGCCGCCTTCCAGGCGCGGCTTTGCTCGCACGCGGTCCGTAACACCCATTCCCCCATGGGGCCTATGAGGCCGCTTTCCTCCGCGATGGGGATAAAGAGTCCCGGTGACATCAGCCCACGGTCCGGGTGCTGCCAGCGGATCAAGGCCTCGACGCCGATGGGCTGGCCATCTTTTGCCCGTATTTGGGGTTGGTAGTGCACGACGAATTCGCCGCGCTCGAGCGCGCGCCGCAGTCCTTCTTCAATGTCCCGGCGCTCCTTGATCTGCTCGCTCATGCTGGATGTGTAGAAGGCGTAGGTATTGCG
>JAKAXM010000016.1:2977-51206 GCA_021816625.1 Pseudomonadota bacterium
CGGATAGGTGCTGCCGTCCTTGCGTCGGTGTTCGGTGTTCAGGGTGACGCGATCGACCTTGTGTTCCTTTAGCGGCCGCAATATGTCTTCGATGTCTTGCTCGGACATATGGGGTTTTATCATCACCGGCGTAAGCCCCTGGAGTTCGGAGATGGAGTAGCCGAGATTGCGCTGGGCCCCCGTGTTCGCGAATAGGAACCGTTGGGTCTGTGTATCGAACATGTAGATCTCGTCCGACGACTCGTCTAGGATCTTGGCAAGCCGGCCCAGCATGTCATCGCGGCCTTTGCGGGCCGTCACATCCTCCGCAAGGAGCACCACATAATCCAGGGTTTTGTCCGATCGCCGCACGGCCCGCAAGGTCATATGGACATAGACAGGCCGCCCATTCTTGTGGATATAGCGCTTATCCAGGACCGTCGCATCGAGGTCCCCGGCCCGCATACTTTCGAGGAGGCGCCGATTGTCGGCTAGGTCGTCTGGATGGGTAAGGTCCGCCCAGGTCTTTTGCAAAAGCTCGTCGCGCGTATAGCCGAGCATCGCACAAAGGGCATCGTTGACCTCGAGCCATTGCGCTTGCGAACTTGTGGCAGCCATGCCGACGGTGGCCTGTTCGAAGTAGGCCCGAAAGTGGCGTTCGCGCATCTCAAGCGTGGCCTGCGCCCGGCGCCGCTGATTATCTTGATCCATCGCGTCGAGCGCGAACGACACGGCACCCGCCATGTCTTGGAGGATGGCCATCGTGTCCTTGTCGAAAGCGTGTTTTTGACCATGGTAGACGGTAAGGACCGCAAACGGGCATCCGCCTCTGACTATAGGAAACGATCCGGCCGACTGGAACCCAAAGGCGGCTGCACTCGCCCGCCAGGGTGCCATCATCGTGCTATCGTTAAAATCGCCGACGATTACCGGCCTTTGTTCGCGGTAGGCAGTGCCGCTTGGTCCGCGGCCCTCCGGGATATCACGGGACGCGGACACGCGCAGGTCTTTGATGTAGTCAAGGCCCGCGCCGTGGTTTGCGACCACCTGGACCGTCTCGTCGTTTTCCACGATGCCGATCCAGGCCATGGCCACACCCCCGAGGTCCACGGCAGTCTGACAGGTCAGGGCAAATAGGGCGGGCGCATCGCGGACGCGGCGTACGCCGGCGTTGACGGCACTCAAGGCTTGGTAGAGTTGGGTCAGCCGCGCGATGCGCGCCGCGGAGCGCCGTTCCGGCCCCAGGTCTTGCAAGGAAATCACATAGCGCCAAGGACCTTTGTGGGGCCAAGGCCTCGCGTAGGCCCTGAGACAGGAATCGAAGGTGCCGGAGGCCGTGCCTTTGTCGGGACAGTATTCAATCGGCTTGCCGATCGCTGGGTCTGCGGGGAAGCCCGGGAGCACGGCCTCTATCGGTGCGCCTACCAGGGTCTTCGGCGATTGCCCAAGCAGTTGCGTGGCGGCGGGGTTCGCGAGCGCGATCCGCCCCTCTTGCGTCACGCAGAGAACCGCCTCGGTCAGACCCTGCAATGCATCGTGGACACAGGCGTCGGGTGTGTCGAGGCTTACGCGTTGCGGGTTGCGATACCCAAAAAGATCGCCGAAGAAAGCGGCGAACCTCGCGCGCGCCGTCATGGCAGTGCGTGCCCGCGTGCTTCCGTGACTGGGCATTGATTGTTGGGTGTCTTGCAAGTAACGGCAAACGACCGGGGCACCCAGCCCGCGATCGAAGGACCACGAGACTCCATAGGCATAAACGTGCCTCGGTCAAACATTGTTCACGCCCGCTGTCTCGGTTTTACAAGCATCTACGTGTTACGGCAGCCTTCTTGCGAGTGTGGCACGCACAAAGGCCTTGTCAAGAAAGCGTGTCGCACCACAGGCCAAGCCGGCCGTGGATGCAGGGGCGTCCTGCCGCTCAGCCGGTGCCCGCGGTAAGGGGCATTGGCATTGGGGGGCCTCTATGCGTATGCGCCCCCCGGGCCCGCGGCGATAGTCGGCTAGCCGCGCAGATAACGGCCGACACCGGTCTGTGCAGGTGCCTCGATCGGTGCGAGCTCGGACCGGGCGAAGGCTTGCAGCGCGCTTTCGTCAATGCGGGTCCGATCGATTTTCAGATAGGCCACCCCTTCGTCTTCTGCGACCAGCACTTCGGCGACGCCGGGGATAGTGGCGAGCGCGGCCTGGAGGGTCTGCTGAGACCGCTCCCGGGACGGGCTGATGGGGAGGACGTAGCTCGACAGATAGGGGGGCTCGTTCATGCGTACCGCGACTAGGAACCAAATCATGATGAGCCCGGCGCTCGTGAGGATATCGCCGTTGATACCCCACACACCGTAGATGGCGCCGCCCACCGTACCGCCCGTGAACACGCCCAGGAACTGGGATGTCGAGTAGGCCCCCATGGCAGTCCCTTTCTGATCGACAGGTGCGACCTTCGCGACCAGCGATGGGATGGTGGCCTCGAGGACACTAAAGGCCGTAAAAAACACGAGGAGTCCTATGGCCATGGCGATCAAGGATACATCGGCATAGACGTAGGCCAGATTGGCAAGCCCCAGGACCACGATGGCGCCGAGCAGGATCTGACGCATCTTGCGGCGCTGCTCGGCGATGATGATGAAGGGAATCATCAGGAGAAACGCAAGGATCATGATCGGCAGATAGAGCTCCCAGCTGCGATTGACCGGCACATGCGTGATGCTTGCAAGTAGCACCGGCATCACGACGAAGTTTGATGTGAGGACAAACTGCATGATGAAGATGCCGAGGTCGAGCCGCAGGAGCTCTGCATTTTTTAGGACCTTGGTTAAGGACGCCGCGACCACCGTGGTGTCGCGGTGGGACAAATGGGCGCGCGGGTTGGGTATAACGCCGATCACCACGCCCATGGCCACGAGGCCTAGGCCCGCGGTCGTCCAGAATATCCCGGAGACGCCGATCCAGCTGTTCAGCAAGGGGCCAAGAACGAGGCCGATCGTAAAGGCAACGCCGATGCTGACGCCGATCGTCGCCATGATCTTAGTGCGATGCTGTTCACGTGTCAGGTCGGCGGCCAGCGCAAGTACAGTCGATGACATGGCCCCCGAACCTTGGAGGGCGCGCCCGACGATGATCCCTATGATGGTATGCGCCGTTGCGGCAACGATGCTTCCAGCGATAAAGACCGTGAGCGCGATCAGCATCACGGGTTTGCGCCCGATACGGTCGGATAGCCGTCCCAGCGGGATCTGGAACGTGGCCTGCGCGAGCCCGTAGATGCCCATCGCAAGCCCGATCAAGATCGGGGTATGGCCCCTTAGTTCTGTACCGTAGACCGTAAAGACCGGAAGGATCATAAACAAGCCCAGCATCCGGACCATGTAGATCGCGGCCAGCGAGTAGGCGGTCCGTCGTTCCTGCGGCGACATCTTGCTATCGAACGCTACTGACTGATCTGACATGGGTGGCGGCTACCTCCGGTAAACCGAGATGGGGGACGGGTCTCACGTTTTGCGCGTAAGCTTATCATGAAATAGCAGGGCACCGCGCCGACGCGCGGCTGACGCGGCGCGGTTTCTGTGTGAGGCGGCGGTAAGGTCTAAAGGGGCGCCGTGGGGCACTGCAGCCGGCTCTAGGGGGCGGCGGACGTGCCACCCTGGGGGTCCCTGTGCACGCGGGGGGCTCACGGTCTATGGGGGTTTAGGCGCGTCGTCTACGGGACCGCGTGTATGCCCGTCAGCCGGCATGGTCTCATCCGGCGGTCTGTCCCGGCCGCTTTCGGAAGGACGGGGCGTGCGGCCACTTGGCTGGACAATGCCGACTGGGGGTGGGTGTGCGGTGGGACCTGAGGCTTGGGTGTTAGGGCCGTCGTCCCCTCTGTCGGTTTGGGCCCGATTGGGGTTTGCCGGGGCGGCCGTAATGTGATGGAGGCGGTATGGTACATGATGAGAACGGTACGATGCAGGATGAGATCGCGCGCTTGCGGGCCGTTGCGGAGCAGGCCCTGGTCCATTCCTATGCGCCTTACTCGCAATATCCCGTGGGGGCCGCGGTCATGACGGTCGCAGGAGAGATCTTTGGCGGATGTAATGTCGAAAACGCGGCCTTTCCCCTGGGTCTGTGTGCCGAGGCCAATGCCATAGGGATCATGGTCGCGGCCCGTGGCCCTACCCTGATACGTGCGGTGTTGGTCGCGGTGGCGGTTACCCCCCGGGCGTGGCCGTGTGGCGGTTGCCGGCAGCGTCTCCAGGAATTCGCGGCCGAGGGCGCCATGGTCCACGCCGTCGGTGCCGATGGGCACGTGTTGAGTAGGCCGCTTGCCGTCCTCTTGCCGGAGAGTTTCGGTCCGACAAACCTCGGGCATTCCCACACCGAGTGATGGCCATGGCGTCATACGATGAGCCCCAATCCTGAACGGCGGCAGCGGCCGTCATTCAGGGACAGGGCCCGCCGCGCGCCCGGCGACGGGCATGGCGGCGGGCATGGCGGCATCCGCAGTCTTAAGGCGCGGCGCTCGCCCCAGCCTCATAGGCGGCCAAGGGTGCGCCGTGCGACCGGGCGTAGCGTGCCAGATAGCGCATCTGTGCCTCATAAGCCGCTTGGCCGCGGGCTGCGATCCATTCCTGGCGCATTTGTACGGGGCCTGGGACCTTAAGGAGCGTGGTCGGGTCGTAGGCCTCGCGGGGCGGTGCCGCATGGGCGCCGTGGATGTCGGTATGGGCCTTATACCAGCGCGGTGACAGGACGTGGCCGGTCGCCCCCGCTTCGCGGCGCAGCAAGGTGTAGTGCGAGCAGACCCCGGCGTTGAAGGTGACGGGAATCCGCGACGCCAACACCGGCGTTTGCGCAAAGTCGGGACGGGGCGTCCATAAACCTCTGAGCACCCCGGCGTTCTGGTCCCATTGCGACAGCGGCGGCAAGCCGAAGATCGCCTCGGTCGTTTTTAGGATGTTGACCTGCGAATACGGGTGGGTGTCGAGCCGTCCACGTTTGACCCACGGCCCGACTGCCAAGGCGAAGGTGCGGTGGGCGTTGATGTGATCGGCGCCGGACTGCGCGTCGTCTTCGGTCAAAAAGACCACCATGTGACGCCATTGGGGGGTCGTCGACAGGTAGTGAATGAAGCGGGCGGTGGCGAGATCGTTGTTTGCCACATAGTAGTTCGGGCTGTAGTAGCAGGGTTTGCGGCCGGCTGTGTGATCGTCCGGCAGCCAGATGTAGATGAAGTGAGGGAAGGCCTGGCCCGGGTGGGCCTTGAGCCAGTGAACGGCAAGCTGCGCGCGCCTGGTATCGAGCAGCATGCGATCCCAGCCCGGGAAACTGGTCGCGAGATGGGCCTTCATCGCCTTTGATATGGCGCCTTGGCGGGCGCGTGCCACGAACTCGCCGAAGTCCTCGAACGAGACGCCATGATTCAAGAGATCGTTGAAGAGAAAAAGGCGCGCCGGGTAACTGATCCATGGGTTCGACCAGCGGCCCAGGGCCGACAGATTTTCGTAGATCGCGTAGGGGTTATCGATCCCCAGGGGTAGGCCGCCTGTGCCCGTGGCCCCGCCCGGGACCAAGGACTGGGTCCAGCCCGGATTCGGGACGAAGCCGCGGTGCGAATAGTATTCGGGCCAGGTCCTCTGCACAAAATCGGAATCCGAGGCGGCGGTGGTCCACTGGTGTCCTTGGGCGGTCACCTCGCCGTCAGCCAGAAACTGCGCAAACAGCGTATAGCGTTGCGCCAGGGCGTAGAGGTTGGGCAGTTCGCGCGGCCCATACAGATCGAGATGGGGGTCGGCATAGGATCCCGCCTGCCGGTATTTCCCGAAGTCCTCGTCGAAGGTCTTGTTTTCGCGCAAAATAAAGACGACATAGTGGATGTGGCGGCGGAGGAAGGCGATAGTGGCGCGGTCGCGCCGTACCCGATCCGTGCGCGCCCGTCGCGTGAAACCGTCATGCCGTAGCGCAAGCCGCGTCCAGCCGGGGAGCTTTGCCGTGAGAGCCGAGAGCGATACCTTTTGGATCAAGCCGTCCATCATGTCGCCGACCCACTGATGATGGATGTTCGGGCCGGACCCCAGGCCTTTGGCGGCCACCACATAGAGGGCGTGGGCGTCGGCCGTCACGGCCGTTGGGTACCAGCCCGTGGGGATAAGGCCTTCACGCCGCCCGGAACGCAAATCGAAGACGGCGACATCGTTATTGCCGGCGTTGGCGACGAACAGCCGGCCGCCGGTGATGGCAAGCCCGTCGGGATAACTTCCCGGGGGTGCCCCCGGGTAGGGGCTATCGTCGAAGGTACGTACGATGGCAGCGGTCGCCGTATCGATCTCGACGACTCGATCTACGTTGGCAAGGGCTACCAGGACATCAGGGCTATGGGATCGTGCGGCGAGCGCGGTCGGATGGAGGCCGGCTGCGCTCGCCGCCGCCCGGGGTCCGAGCGGTATGACGTGGGTGAGACGCAGGCGATGCGGATCGACCACGGCGATGGCGTTGCTGCCCCAGAGGCTTACGGCCAGCGATCGCCCCCGGTCGGCGAGCGCCATCGCGTAGGGGTAGGGTCCGACGTTGAGGTAGCGGACCCGGCTCGTAGCAAGATTGATGCGGGCGAGACTATTGGCGAGCAGACCCGTGACGAAGAGATGCTGGCCCCGTGGCCCCAGCACGACATCATCGGGGTAGAATCGTCGGGGCGTTCCGACATGGTGGCCCTGGTAATGGTAGGGGTATTGATCCTTGGGAAAGGGTTGCCAGGTCACGGAGTAGCGGCGGACAAGCACGGGGCGCCCGTTCTGGACCCGGAAGGCTAGGACGTCATTCGTATATCCGCCGGCGGCGTAGTAGACGCCGCCGGGACCGGCGACCAGTCCCTGAAAGAGATTTTGATGTCCGACTGCGAGTACCCCGCCCCTGTGGGCCGGGACCCCTTGGTGGGATCCGCGGTAGACGGCGAGCGCACCCAAGCGTTGCAGCGATCGCGCGCCGTAGAGCGTCACGGTTTGGGCACGGGTCGCGCCGTTTGCGAGCACCAGCAGGATCTTGCCCGAGACCGTGACCGCGGTTGCGAAGTTGGGCGTGCCGTTGATCGTCCCCACGGGACTTGCGACCCGCCCCGTGGGCAGCACGTGCGCGTAGTCCGCGCGATTTCCGGCATCTATGGTCACTGCCCGATCCACGTCCCGGATGTTCGTCGTGGGGTGTCCGAATGCACCCTGACTGGCCGCGAGGGTGCACAAGCCCACGAGCCATGATTCCCGACGTCCGTAAAAGCGCCTGTTTGGCATTGCCGTTCCTCTCTTGATCCGTGCGCCGGATCGCGTTCGCCACGGCGCAGGATAAACCGTCATTATGGCGATTCCATGGCAACGGCACCCCCGGATCATGGGCGTATGCCGAGGGCGGCCCCATCATCCTGGAGCCGCCATTTTTTAAACCCCATAAGGCCAACGATCCGTGCCAAGCGTGTGCCATGGGCCGTTATGCGCAATAGGGGGAGCGGCGGAGGCGCGCGAACGGCGTGAGTCTCCCGTTCGCGCGCAGGGTGACGCAAACCGGTTCCGGGGCCTGCAAGCCCCTGGAGGGGGGGCGCCTTCCTAGGCCTTGCCCTGGTCGGGGCCGCATAAGGCCCGATGTCGGTGGCAACTCGTCAGGTGGTCATTGACCATGCCGCTTGCCTGCATGAAGGCATAAACAATGGTCGGACCGCAGAACCGGAAGCCTCGGCGCATGAGGGTTTGGGACATGGCCTGCGATTCCTCGGTCGCGGTGGGGACGTCTTCGCTGCGTTGGAAATGATTCACACGGGGCCGCCCTCCCAGAAAGCCCCAGAGCAGCGCCGAAAAGCCCGCCTCTTTCTCCATGATGTCAAGCCAGGCGCGCGCCGCAAGCACGGCGGCCTCGATCTTGGCGCGATGGCGCACGATCCCGGTGTCTTGGAGCAGGCTATCGATCTTGGATCGATCGTAACGGGCGATTATCTCCGGATCGAAGCCGTCGAATGCGCGCCGGAAGTTCTCGCGTTTACGCAGGATCGTGATCCAGGAAAGCCCCGCCTGGAAGCCGTCAAGCACGAGTTTTTCAAAGAGCGCGCGGTCATCGTATTCTGGGACGCCCCACTCCCGATCGTGGTAGGCGATGTACAGCGGGTCGCTCTTGGGCCAAGGACAACGAGGCGTCTCATCGACGGGCGCGGGATTTTTGGGGGGGAAGGGTGGGGGCGACATAACATCATGCTAACCACTGACCGGGCCTGTGTCGACGCGTTGTGGACACGGACATCTGGCCCGCATCCCCGGGTACCAAGGCATCCTTTGGGTCGCGCCCTCCATTGGGGTGGCCAAGGCGGGGTCATGCCGGCGCGCATCCATCGTTCGTCCCTATGCAACAGTGACGCTACCCTCGGAGCTGGATAGAATCGAGAGGGGCACGGCCCGTGTATCCCGCGTTCAGCATCTGGCAAGGCCCAGCCGGCCCGCCCACACTAGACATCGGCGTCGGCCAGGGATAGGAGGGTTTGAACAGGATGGTTGCGGATAGGGGAGATGAGATATTTGCCGATGAGCACGACAGCGCCGAGCTCGCCGCGCTCGTCAATGATGCCTATCGCGGAACGGGTCGCGTGCAGGGCTGGACCAGCGAGGCGCATTTGCTCGGTGGCCAGCGCATCGATGCCGATATGGTAGCGGACCTTTTATGCGCCCAAGATAGCTATATCGTGGTACGCCGCGACGCCGCGGGTCTGGCCGCCTGTCTCCATGTGCGCCGCGTGTCTACGACCCAGGTGGATCTCGGGCTGTTTGCGGTGCGCCCCGACTGCCAAGGCCGCGGCGTCGGCGGCCGCTTGCTCGCGGCGGCCGAGGCCTGGGCACATTCCGTTCTCGGGGCGTGCCGGGCCGAGATCACGGTGATCGGTTTGCGCGAGGACTTGGTGGCCTGGTATAGGCGCCGAGGTTATTGTTTCACGGGTATGCGGCGGCCTTTTCCCTACGGCGATGCGCGCTTTGGCCACCCCCGGCGGCCCGATCTCGCGCTGGATGTCATGAGTAAGGCGCTGTGAGCCGAGCTGTGGCCGGCCCTCATCACGCGGTACGGTATGGTGTAGCCCCTGTAGGACAGGGTCCGAGGTCGTTTATTGAGACGTGGCTGCCACGGGCCTTGGCCAGCGCCTGAACGAGGGCGAGTCCGGCGGCGTCGGCCGAGGGCCCGTAACTCATGACCCCGTCCTGGTGGCCGCCCATTACGATAAGCCCCGTGCTGCGTGCGGTGAATGTGAGGATGGCGTGCACGGCGCGCGCCATGTCGGGCGTGCCATAGGCGGCCTTGGGGCTGGTCATGGCGAGATCGAGGGCGCCGGCGCGTGACCATATCTCCGGCGAATGCGCGTGAAATACGAAGTGCACGCGGGGTTCGAACTGATAGAAGACGGCGTGGGTGAGGGACTCCGATGAGGGGGGGCAGGGACCTTCGGCCTCGATCCAATTGGCATCCAGGTTCCAGCCGGTCACGAGTCCGTAATCGCGCGGGTTGAGCGCGGGCTTATGCCCGGTCTGGGTCCCCGTGATGATGAAGCCCGATCGGCCATGGGGCCGGTGATCGAGGCGTTCGCTCACGTTCCCAAAGCCTGATACGGGTTCGGATCCCGTCGGGCCGATCAGGTTTAAGTCGAACAGGATCTTGCGCCATGCCTGTAACACCGTGAGGCGGGCGGCCGGCAATGGCGGCGTCCGGTCGTAGTGGAGATTGAATTTGATGACGCCTTCCGTCTCCGTGCCGGGAGGCGCGCCGTCTAGAATTCCCATCCGGCCCCCACGCCCCAGTAATGGCGGTAGCCTCCCAAGGCCCCTGACAATCGCTGTCCGATCTCGGCGTCGACCTCGATGCGGCGGCTGATGAGGTATTGGATCCCGGCATCCGAGTCGGAGCCGCTTCCTTGTCCGTAGCCCGTGTGGCTTTGTTCGACGACCTCGATGTAGGCCTGCCAGCGCGGATCGATAAGCCAGGTTGCCGTAAGGTCGGGATTGATGCTCGTGTACCGGCGGCCCGTGTTGTCGTAGAGATGGGTGATGCCGAGCATGAGCCCGAGTGAAAACGCGCGGGTGACCGTGTAACCTACGATGCCGTTGACGGCAAGGCCCCAGCCGTTGCTGCCCCCCCGGCTATTGGGCCCCCCGGGGACCGTGACAAGCGCCTCTCCCGTGTATATCCAGCGACGCGTGTAGCCCCATTCGTGCTTGAGGCCCATCACCGTCGCGCTGGCATCGGTCTCGCCACCATGTTCGTTGGCGGCGTAAGTGGCGTTGGGCGGCAGCAGCACGAACTCGTTCGCATCGGGCAGTCCGAAACGCAGTTCCGCCTGCGGAAAGGTCTGGCGCGTGCCGGCCGCGGTGTTTTCGTGGGCGTAGCCCATCTCTATGATGGCGCGGCCTTTGGGCACGACACAGGCGCTATCGGCAACCGTCGGCCGATCGAGCTCTGCCAAGAGACCGGATGGGCCCGTACAAGGGTTGGTTGGGGGCAGTGCCGACAAGGTCGCTTGCGCCGCGGCTGTGAGCGATAGGAGCCCTAAGCCCATGAGAATGATTGGGGTAAAGCGCATGGGTTGTCTCCGGACTTGTGGGAATGGACTCTGAAAGGGGATGATAGAGGAAGAGTCTGATTTTTTCATTACGTGAAGAGGCAGTCAGGACCCCTTGCTGCACGTGTCGATTCTTCAGAAGGACCTCCGGGCTTTGATATCTGTGTAGGAGACGCGCTTGCGCCTGATTCAACAGACCACGACGCAGAGTTGTGATGAATGCGTGGCGCGCCTGAAGGCGGCCGCCGCCGCATTGCCGATGGGCGTGGTGGCCCATATCAATGGCCAGGCCAATGCCGCCAAGCAGGGTCTAGCGGTGGCCGGTGACCAGATCGTCGAGATCTTTCGTCCGGATTTCGCCGTGCGCGTCTGGCGGGCCTGCCGGCCGGCGGGCTTGGATATCCCGATCCGTGTTCACGTCTACCAGGATGGCGACCATACGATCGTTGCGTACCGTGCCCCTTCGCAGGTGTTTGCCCCCTACGGCGTCGCCGAACTCGATGTTATCGGAGCGGAACTCGATCCCATCTTTGCGACCGTGATCGAGCGGGCGCTGCGCCCTTGATTCGTCCGCACCCGGAGGCCATGGCCTTAAGCGATAATCCAACCCCGCCCGCCCACTGTCCTGGCGACCGCCGGTGACCGTGCTTCGGCTCGTTTACGACGCCCGCCGGTCCGTTGGCGACGGGTGTCCAAAGGCACCTGGGATACCTGCCTTCCCTGTCGCACAATAGGCTCAGATCCCTGAGGTGTCATTCATGATTTTTCCGGTATTCATGGTCCTGTATGCCCTGGCCCATATCCTGATCTGGGTGGTGTTGTCCAAAGGCTTTGTCCTCTCCAGTGCGAGCAAAGGTTTTCTGGCCCTTGTGCTGGCGGCTCTGGGCATCACCCCGATCCTCGCGCGCCGGCTCGACCGGGGCGGTTGGACCCGGGCCGCCCAGGTATTTTCCTGGGTCGGCTATACCTGGGCGGGGCTTGTGCTGCTCTTTGTCATGGCAAGGATTGCAACCGATGGGGTGTTGGGGCTTGTCTTTGCGCTGGCCGGGCAACCGCCGGTGGCTACGGGTCGCTTACTGGCGATCGCTGCGACCTTGGGTCTTACGGCGATCCTTGCCCTTTATGCCTTCATCGAGCGGTCGCGGGTGCGTGTCGAGACGGTCACGTTGCCCACCGCCAAGGAGTTGGGGGTGACTGGGGTGCTGCGTATCGCGCAGATATCCGATGTCCATATCGGTTCTATGAATGGACGCCGCCGCATCCAGACGCTGTTACGACGCCTTCAGGAGCATGAAGTGGATCTCGTGGTGTCGACGGGCGACTTGATCGATTCGCGGGCGGGCCTTGCCGTGCCCGTTACGGCGCTGCTCGCCGAACTCAAGCCCCGTCTCGGCAAGTTCGCGGTGTTGGGCAATCACGAGTGCTATGCCGGTCTTACGTCCTCACTTGCGTTCATGGAGCGCTGCGGATTTGTCGTCTTACGCAACGCGGCCGTGACGCTTCCGGGGCTGCGGCTGGTCGGCGTCGATGATCCCGTAGCCGGCCGCGGGACCGACCTTGCGAAGGCCGAGATGCGCGCCTTGCGTAATGGCCCTGCGGGAGCCTTCACGGTGCTTTTAAAGCACCGCCCCGATGTCCTGCCGGCCTCCGACGGTCACTTCGATCTGCAGCTCTCCGGACACACCCACAAGGGCCAGATCTTTCCGTTCGGCTTTCTGACTCGTCTCTACTATCCGGCCCATGCGGGGCTTTTCCATCTCGCGCGGTCCTACCTCTACGTGAGTCGGGGCACCGGGGCCTGGGGGCCACCGTTTCGACTGTTGGCGCCCCCGGAGATTACCCTCTTTGTCATTGGTGCAGACCTGCCGGCGCCGCGTAGTCAGCCCATGCCAATCCCTGTCGGTGAAGAGGAGGCCGAGCGTCCCGTGACCGTGACCGCCTATAGCAGCGACCGGCGTTCCTAGGGCTGTGTCACGCGGGGGGCAGGCCCAGACGGCCTGCGGCCATCGTCGGCGGTTTTATGGGGATGCGGATCCAGAAAGTGGCGCCCCGTTCGGAGTTGTTGCGCACCCCAATGTCGCCCTGGTGGAGACCTACGAGTTCCTTGCAGATCGCAAGCCCAAGCCCGGTGCTTTGCTCATTGCCGGTCGGCTTGTTGCTGAGCGCCCGATAGGGCTGAAAGAGCTGTTTCTGATCCTCTCCGGAAAGTCCCGGCCCCTCGTCGATAATCTCACATACGATCTCGCCGTGCTCGGCGAACGTCGACACCATGACCCGGGTCTTGGCCGGACTGAACTTGATGGCATTGCCGATCAGATTGTCTAGGACCTGCAGAAGCCGCAGTTCGTCGGCCAGGATATGCGGGATTCCGGGAGAAAACTTGAGTTCGAGTTCGATGAACTTTCCGTGGGCATAACCCAGGTTATGAGCAACGGCCTGGCGCACGATGGCCCCAAAGTCCGTGGGCTGTTTTTGGAGATGGATGCGTCCGGCGCGGATCGCGCCCATGTCGAGCAGCTCACTGATGATTTGCTGCATATATTTGCCGGTGTCGATCAGGAGATCCAAGGCCGACTGGTCGTCGGCAGACATCGGGCTCCCCGTCGCCGCTTGCGCCCGCACCTGGTTTGCGACGTCGAGCATCAACATGATCGGTTTCTTCAGGTCATGGCTTGCCGCGCGCAGGAAATGGTCGTTGACGTCCTTCAGGGCCTTTAGCGTGATCTGGGTGCGGACCCGCGCGCGTACTGTGGCCGCGTCGAAGGGTTTCACCACATAATCGTTGGCGCCGTCGCGCAAGGCGGTGACGATATTGTCGCTATCGGCCGAGCCTGAGATGATGATTACGGGCAGATTGAGCGGCGAGCGTTCCGCGCGAATGGTATTCAAGAGGCTTAGGCCGTCGATCGTGCCCGGCAAGTGCAGGTCCAAGAGGATCAGGTCGAAGTCGGCGTGCGCCAATTTATCCATGGCCTCACTTGCGTCTGCGGCCAATTGTACGGCGTAGCCGTCGCGTCGTAAGCCGATGGCGAGTCCGGCGCGCAGGCCATCGTCATCGTCTACGACCAGGACCGTGCGTTTGGGGGCGTCGGAGCGCTCCGCAGGCCCGTCGACGACTGCGTAACTCATGATCGGTGGTCCACCATTGTCGAGCCCTCTGTCATTGAAGGATAGCCGACGCCCCTGCGCTGACAAGGGCGCCCGGTGGGCCGCGACCGAGTCGGTCCAAAAATCGCTATGTCGCGGACGCGCGCCTCCCCGCGGCCCGCGCCACGAATTACCCATATTGCCATGGGTAATCATTAGCTTGCGTAGTATCGCGAACGCCCCCTGCGGTGCCTGTGGCGGCCGCGATGAGCGGGTGGGGGGATGCGCGGTGGGGCCGTCTGCTGGGCGGCAGGTCGACGGCAAGGATTCCGACCCCGTCCGGCCTGCTCTAGCGACCACGGACAGCTGGTTCGAGGTCCGCGCGAGACCCGGGGGTGACCCGGGGTACCCTTGAAAAAAGCGCGGCGCAACAATACCGGCCGCCTGCCGGCCGCACGCTCATCTCAGGCGACGTGTTGTCGGCCCGGATCACATACCGGACAGCACGTCCGCGATGGCCGCAGTCAACACAGACAGATCCTCCGGGCTTATGACGTAAGGGGGCATCACATAGACCAGCCGGCCGAACGGACGCAACCACACGCCGGCGTCCACGAACCGCGCCGTAAGCGCCGCGAGCGTGAGGGCTTCGCGGGTCTCGACGACCCCGATTGCGCCTAGCACCCGCACATCAGCGACCGCGGCAAGCCCCCGACAGGCCCCGAGCTCACGAGCCAACTGGGCGCCAATCCTGCTCACCTGGGTCACCCAATCGCCCGTGGTCAGGAGATCGATGCTGGCCACGGCTGCCGCGCACGCGAGCGGGTTGGCCATGAACGTCGGCCCATGCATGAGGCAGCCGGCTTCACCATGCCCGATCGCCGCGGCAATCTCGGCTGTGGTCACGGTTGCCGCAAGTGTCATGTAGCCCCCGGTCAGGGCCTTGCCCAGACACAGTATGTCCGGTGTCACGGAGGCGTGGTCGCAGGCCAGAAAGCGGCCGGTACGACCGAAACCCGTCGCGATCTCGTCGGCGATAAGCAGTACTCCGTGGGCATCGCACAAGGCGCGTACCTCACGTAGATACTGCGGGTGATAAAACCACATCCCGCCTGCGCCTTGCGCGATAGGTTCCAGGATGACCGCCGCCAGTTCGTCTTTGTGGGCGGCGATTAGGGCGGCGAACTCGGCGATGGCCGATGGCTCCCAGGGGGCATCGAAGCGGCATGCAGGCCGAGGGGCGAAGACCTGTTTCGGGACGAGACCGGAAAACAGACGGTGCATGCCGGTTACGGGGTCACACACCGACATGGCTGCGAACGTGTCCCCATGGTAGGCCCCGCGTAAGGCGAGCAGACGGTGCTTGGCGGGGCGCCCGCGCGCCTGCCAATACTGGACCGCCATCTTGACGGCGACCTCGACGGCCACCGACCCCGAGTCGCATAGAAAGACCTTTTCGAGGGCTGCCGGGGTTAGATCAACGAGCCTGCGTCCGAGATCGATCGCCGGTCCATGCGTGAGCCCCCCGAACATCACATGAGCCATACGCTTAAGCTGTGCGCGTACGGCGCGATTCAAGGCCGGGTGATTATAGCCATGGATCGCCGCCCACCATGAGCTCATGCCGTCGATCAGTTGTCGCCCGTCAGCCAGCCTAAGCCGCACGCCATCGGCCGCCACCACGGGCCATACGGGAGCGCCAATGCCCGCATAGGGATGCCAGAGGTGGTTTTGGTCGAAGGCCAAATCGCGCGCCCAATCACGGGACTTGGACCTGCGAGCCCGGGCATGAGCGGGGGCCGGCGACTTACTATGCGCGGTACACGTCATGTCGCCGCGCAAGCCAAGCCTACCTCACGCCCCATCCGTCACTGCGCCCAGGCTCGCCGATGACACGAGGCGCGCGTATTTAGCCAAGATCCCGCGGGTATGGCGTGGCGGGGGAGGTGTCCAGAGCGCGCGACGGCGCGCGAGCTCTGCCTCGGGCACATCGAGATGCAAGAGGCGCCGCTCGGCGTCGATAACCACCGTGTCGCCATCGGTCACCAGTGCGATGGTACCGCCTATGGCGGCCTCGGGCGCCACGTGTCCCACTACCATGCCATAAGTGCCGCCGGAGAAGCGTCCATCGGTAACGAGCCCCACGCAATCTCCGAGCCCCTGACCGACGAGTGCTGCGGTGGGGGAGAGCATTTCACGCATCCCCGGACCACCGCGCGGTCCCTCGTAGCGGATCACTACCACGTCACCAGCCGCTATGCGCCGTTCCAGGATGGCGGCCATGCATGCCTCCTCGGAGTCGAATACGCGCGCCGGACCCGTAATCCTCGGGGCCTTGATGCCGCTGGTTTTGGCAAGGGCTCCCTCCTCGGCGAGATTGCCTTTGAGAATTGCGAGATGACCATGCGCGTAGACTGGTTGTGCCCAGGGTCGAATGACATCCTGGTCTGCGCGCGGGTGTACGGGCACATCCCGCAGCACCTCGGAGATCGTTTGCCCGGTGACAGTCAGCGCGTCGCCATGCAAGAGGCCCTGCGCAAGCAACATCTTCATCACCTGCGGCACTCCGCCGGCGCGATGCAGGTCGGTGGCTACGTAACGGCCCGCTGGCTTCAGGTCGCACAGAACCGGCACACGGCGGCTGAACACATCGAAATCATCGAGCGTTAGTTCCACGGAAGCGGCGTGTGCGATCGCCGGCAGGTGGAGGACGGCATTGGTGGAGCCGCCCAGCGCCATGAGCACCGCCAGTGCATTCTCGAAGGCCTTGCGCGTCAGGATGGCGCGCGGTAGCCGCCGCGCCCTTATGGCTTCGACCAGTACCTGGGCCGACTGGGCAGCGCTATCGGCCTTGTCGGGACCCTCGGCCGTCATGGTCGCGGAGTACGGCAGACTCATTCCCATGGCCTCAAACAAAGCCGACATGGTGTTGGCGGTGTACATACCGCCGCACGACCCGGCGCCGGGGCAGGCTTTGCGCTCGATCTCCTGTAATTCCCGGTCATCGATCGCGCCTGCTATGTGCGCGCCGACGGCCTCGAAGACGCTTACGATGGTCAGATCTTTCCCGTCATGATGGCCAGGTTTGATCGTGCCTCCATAGACGAAGACCGCCGGGATGTTCAGTCGCGCGATGGCGATCATGGCGCCTGGCATGTTCTTGTCGCACCCACCGAAGGCCAGTACGCCGTCTAGGCTCTGGCCGGCACACACGGTCTCTATCGAATCGGCGATCACCTCGCGCGACACGAGGGAGTATTTCATGCCCTCGGTACCCATGGAGATGCCATCCGATATCGTGATGGTCCCGAATATCTGGGGCATGGCCCCGGCGGCCGCCAGTGCTGCCTCTGCCCGTCCAACGAGAGGCCCAATCCCCATATTGCACGGCGTAATAGTGCTGTGGCTGTTGGCTATCCCTACGATGGGCTTTTTGAAATCCCCATCACCAAATCCGGTGGCGCGCAACAAGGCGCGGTTGGGTGCGCGTTCGATCCCGGTTGTCACGACACGGCTTTTGTGGTTGTCAGACATGGTGGTCTCCGAAAAACAATGATCGAGCTTTGCGCGGCTTCGAGCTGGACGGTCGGCGGATACTCCGCCGTCGACCGGCGCCCATGCGTGTCGCATCAGGGGGCAGGTGCCATGCGGTGGTCTTGCCGGCGCGCCAGGCGTTGCGGCGCCTGCATCCGCGCTGATTTCCTACTCTGAGATGTAGAGTCTCCATGGGCGCTAGGGGTTACAGATAGCGCAATGGGCTGGATCAGCCTGCGCGCGGTCTTCACGCTCGCGGGTCACCCGGTGGCCGCATTTGAGGCAACCATGGACCTCGGCGCGGCTCTCGCGCGTGGGGGCCCCGCACGCCTGACAGGGCAGACCCTCAATCGTCTCCACCATCCAGAACCCGGGCGTGCGGCAAACCGGGCATAAGGACGCCAAACGTCGGCCGAGGTCGACGGCGGCGAGCCGGATATTGACGAGGCGCGTGGGGTTTGCGTAGGCCCGCAGATCGACCTCCACGAATACGCGCCCGCGCAAGGACTGCGCGGCGGCCTCCTCATAGGCCGCCTTGAATCCCGACCATTCGGTGATCCCTTTGCGGATACGGGTGTCACTGTCGTGGTCGGGTCTTAGGACCAGATGATGGTCGGGAAACCGTACCGAGTGCGCAAACCGTTCGGCCTCCTCCCGGCTTGCGGCCAAGATCTGGGCGCTATTGGCCCGGCCCTGCGCCATGCCGACGACCTCGAGTCGCAACAGGTCATCGACAAAAACCAATAACTCGATGTTCCAGGGAGCCATCCCCGCAAAGGGATCGAGAGTGAAGGAGCCCTCGCTGCCAAGCCCTATACGCAGCCCCGAAAGTTCCATGCCGATACGCGCTTTGCGGCGCGCCGCTTCGATCTGGGTGCCGGCACGCGGTATATCGCGCGCGAATGTCCCGAGGAGATCGGTATCGTATCCCGTCACCCGCTCGACTAGGCAACCGACGCAACCCTCAAGGACAGGGGCTACGATGTGCTCCTTGCCGTGCTGGGTCAAAAAGGCGATGCGCTGTCCCCGGTAGAGGCTTGGGTTTGGCGAGACGTAAGCCGCTAGGTCCCCGTCCCGGCTCATGACGTCTTCTTCCGGCGCCCGCCAGCGGCGCCTGGGTGGACACCACGTCTTAGACCATCGGGGTCGATCCCGCTCTCGAAATGAATCACCACAGGAGCCCTCGCACGTGCCGACTCGGCCAGCGCCAACACCGCACGCGGGAAATCCGGCTCAGTGAGACTGACGGCGCCGACTGCATAGCCGTTGCCGTGCACGCGTCTTAGCGTGTCTTTTATGGCGTGCAACGGCATGATGAATCCTCAAACCCCCTCGGCTTAGACCGTCGCGTGCTGCCGTCTGCGGATCACAACGTAGCGAAAGAGAACGTAAAGGATGGTATGGCGAAAGGGAACTCAGTATTAATTAAGGTCGACATTTATTGTAGTTAATGATCGGCGGTCCATACTCGAACCACTATGGCTCGTCGCGGCGGTCGCCTGTCATCGCCATGACATGCGCGGAAAAGATGCCGCCTCACGCGGCCGCTTTACCCCCTCGGGCCGCGGTGGGCCCCATCCTTAAGATGGCGGCGGCCATCTCTGCACAATATCTATGCCCTGGTTGCTTGCTCTTTGGTGCGGGTCAGCGTGGGCTCGCGCCTCGACTCGCTCTCACGCTGCTTGTGCGCAAACGCGGTCGTAATATCTGTTTTTGCGCGGAACAGGGTAGGCAGCATCGGCGGCACACAGGCAAGCGATGGCGCAGATCGCGGGCCCCGAGGGGCGGGTGGGGGTGTCATCTCCAATAATGCCCGCAGGCCCCAGGGTATGGTGGAAAAGTACGCCCCGGTGCACTCAGTGGTCAGATGCCGGCGGGTCTGCGAAACGCGTTACCCGTCTATCCAGAATGAATAGTCCATCTTAAGGAACTCTTCGTAAGGCAAGTAGTGCGAGGAATCCGATGAGAAGCTCAGGCTCACCATGCCATTGAACACGTTGACGGTGCCGGTGCGCAGGTAAAACCGCCCTTCCATCGACCGCAGCGTTCTCATGTTGTCGAGGATGTCCCGTACGCGCTCGGCCGGAACCAAGGCATTTGTGGGGTAGGGGCATTTCGGATAGGCAAGACAGATATCCGGGTTGGTCAACTCGTTTATCGCAAGCAGGCGATACCGGAAGGGATCGTCAACTACCCAGACGACCGCCTGGCTGCTCGAGAAGTGCAGCATCACATGATAGACGCCATGGACCAGAATCAACTCCTCCATGACGCGGATGACGGTGTCGATTTGCGCATCCATTTTACTCGGAAGTCGCGCCGCCCCCGACGGCGCATCCGCCCGTGGATAATCGGCATCGACCCGCCGGGGACGGCGCGGATCCTCATAGAGCGCCTGCGCCTGCGGCAACTCGCGCAATGCGAAATCGGCCCCCACGAAACCCAGCACCTCGCCGCTTGCGGCGCGCACAAACTGTATGGCGGTCAACGAGGGGCGCAAGGCGCGCAGGCTGATATAGGCGGCGGACAGCACGAAATCCGTCGCCTGGGTTCCGTCACCGAGGTCTCCCCACTGCTGGTAGTGCTGCCCACGGCTATTCGTCAGCGCGTCCCGTTCGATCATGGCCTCCCGGACATAGGGACGATCCGACCGGTCGCGCCCAAAGTGTTCCTCCAGCAAGCCGTCACGGCTCATGTTGGCGGTGATCTGCCGTCCCTGAGCATCCAAGACATAGAGGAACTTACAATAAGGCACGGAGGGGAAGGCGGTCTGCAGGGCGGCCTCCATGGTCGCGCGATCGCCCCATACCTGGGCACAGCGATCGCTCAAGGCGCGCAGGGGCTTGTACAGGGTCCTGGTCAACAGGTTGCGCTGTTGCGCGACTGTACCGTGCAGGGATTCTGATGGTGTTGCCATGATTTTGCCCTCCCAGTGCGCGCGGGCGCCGGCATCGAGGGGCGTCCCGCCTACATTAATGGTCCAGTGTAATCCAAAAAATTCACCCGTGGCCGTATGGCTTACGGTCGTGACCCCGCCTACGCCCGGGGCCGGCTCTGGCCGAACGAACCTTCCCCTTGGCAAGCGGTGGGCGCGACCCGTGACCTGCCACAGGATGGCCGTTGTGGCCGATGGTAACACCCGCGCGTAAGGGCGTAGGGTGGATCGTGCCCATCGACTGGCATAAACCGCCGGTTTTGGGGGCTTTTGCTTTCGGCGTTTCCCAATTACAGGCGTCATTGCCGGCAAGAGGCCGCCGCCGGTGGGCGACAGAAGGCCCTGGCCCTCTGCCGCCCGGCTACGCGGCCTGTCCGACTCTTAATGATTACGGATGAGCGTTCCCGGCCGATGTCACCGCGCGCCATTGCCGATCCAGTCCTCGACGATAAATACGGCCCTCATCGTCGATCTGAAAGAGATGCAGCCAGGCATTCTCGACCAATTGGCGAACCAGGGCATTGCCGGCTATGACCTCGTCCATGGCGGCTTGCGGGGCCTCTATGAAGACGTTGAGGCGCATAGGCTCATGCATCCAGCGATGGCCGTCGTGCAGCGATTGTATGGCAAGTCCCACGCGTAAGTCTCCGCCGTTGCCCTCCAGTACGCCGATGGACCCGCCCACCACGTTGTGCAGGACCTTGTTGCCGCTACCGAAACGGGTGTTGTCTACGACTGACCCGTAGTACTGCATGTTGATCCAGTTGCCGACCACCATCGGTGCACTCATGATGAGAGCCAACGTCTTGAAGTCGACGTCGTTACGCCATGTGTAGTCGTGGAGAAAGGCCCGGCCCCCGAGATCGCAATGGGCCGTCCGGGCGCGCGGCGCGGCTATGAAGGCGGCATTGTTGGCGAGCGCCCACTCGGGCCGCACCTCGGCCCAATCCCGCGTGCGCCGCTTGATGTCCGCGTCCACGCGGCCCTCCGGCAGACCGCCGATCCCGAGCAAGGTGGACCGCTCCATGCGCGTAACCTGACCGGCTGCCTTCAACCACGCACGCAATTGCTGCAGATCATCGGCATGCGAGGATGGCAGGCTCGCCGTGTCTAACAGCGTCACCTCATCGGTGGTCGTATCGTGCAGACCGGCCACGAACCAGGTGTCGGCAGGAATGGAGACGCCCTTTTTTGCGAGTCCCTCGCGCGTCACCGGGTCGTTGAGCAAGGCGGCTGCGGTGCGCGCACTGGCCTCGCCTGTCTGGCCCGCGCAGGCCCCGCAATCGAGCGCCGTGGCCTGCGGATTATTGACAGTGGTGCTGCCGTGTCCGACGAGCACCACGAGCCGCGCGAAATCGCGAATCATGCCCATGTTCCGCAGTACAAACTCGGCGACCCCGGGCCGGTCAGTGGCCGGGATCCCATGCGCCGCGCAGTCTCCGTGAGCCCGATCGCCGACGAGCTTTGGTCCCAAGCTCTTGCGAGTCTTGTCGTCCAAGCCCCGGGCGTCTGGGTGCGGGACGGTACGTGTCCAGCCCATGCTGTCGCCGAACATCTTCGGACCATAGAGGAGGCCTGCCGCCTCGACGAAGGTAAAGCACGACGAGGCAGATGTCTTGAAGGCCTTCCAGGCATCGGCGGCACGCAGCCGCGCATGGCGCTTGGCCACCAGCGCCTGGGTCTGCCCCGGATCGCTATCGGCGACATGTTCGCCTATCCGATAGGAGGGATTGAAAAGGATAGGCAGATGCCGTTTGGCCGCCGGCGCGCCAAGCGGCTGGTATTCCATCAATATCCCGAAGAATCCGGCGAACCCACCGGTGCGTGCAACCGGGGCCACGGTCTCGAAGGCGCGCCGGAAGATCTCGGAGCGCACATCGATGCAAAAGATTGCATGCACGGGGGGGCGCCCCTGGGGCGGCGTTAATGCCGGGGCCGCCGTGAGTGCGCCGACCAGCGTCCGCTGATAGGCAATCTCAAAGGCCGTCTGCAGCAGGGCATCGGTCTCGGTGGCGACCGTTGGCGGCTGGGCCAGTGCCCGTGCGGCGTTACTGCCGTCCGTAACCATGGCCTGGTACCAGCGCGCCTTCAGGCGCTCACTGAACCGGAGCTTATAGAGCAACGCATCCCAGCACACGCGAATGGCCAGCAGATCTTGGATGGTGTCGTCTTGGCCACCGGAGAGCTCGGCCTGCCAACGTTTGTAGCGCGCCCAGCCCGCCCATCCGCCCACGCTCAAAAGCGCGGCATGCAGATAGTCGTCGGTCGCTGTCTCCGGCACCGCAAGCTGCCGCAAGGCCCAGCCGATGGCGCGCCCGGCGTGGTCGGGGAGATCGTCCACCGCCTCGCGCACGCCGCGCAGGCCCACGGTCCGGGGGTTCCGGTCGAGCCGCGTGAAGGCGCGCCAGCCCTTATAGAGACCCTGCCCCCGCCATGGCATGGCCCACAATGCCTGGCCTTCGTCGAAGTAGGCGGCGCAATATTGGCTGATCCGCTCCAGAACGAAACTCGGCCACTCTTGGTGATCGAGCTCCCCCAAAATGTCGGTCACCAGGGCCAATGGTTCGGGCGAGGGCGGCGACGGCTGGGCCAGGGCCTCCTCGAGGGTCGCCAAGTCCCAGGGGCTTCCCGTTTCGCGCAAGGCGGCCGCTAGATCGGCGCGCGTGATGCGCCCGCTTGCGATGTGCTCTTTGTAAAACGCCCGCGGCATGGTCAGGCCCCGGCCCGCGATCCGCTTCAGGGTCCTATCGGCCTGCCAGAATGGCTGATCGGCTAGACCGAAGTAGGGGTTGACCGCCACGAAGCTTTTCAGTGGCCATAGTGGCGCGATACGTCCGCAGGCCTGGTCGATCCGTGCCTTCAGCTCCTTATCGATATCCGTGACTGTGATCATGGTTGCACCTCGTGTGAAGGATCCTGAGCCAAAAGCCGGCGACGTTGACCAATCCCGCCGGGCGTCGGCCCCAGGCCGCGAACGAACTCGGTCAACAGGCTGTCGGCATAGAGACCGCCATAGAAGTGGACGTAGGCGGCGCGCCCCAAGGCGGTTTGCGACAGGCGCGGCAGCAGCTGTTGAATGAAGAGCAGGGCCAGGAACGCGAGGCCGATCACCACGAGCAAGATCTGCTGCGCGATATCGGCATGCAGGGGCTCGGTCGGCACGCTGGTCCCGAGGAGACGGACGAAACCCATGTGGAGTGCGAAGTAGGCGACGGAGACCAGGGCGCTCAAACCCGCCATGCGCAGGAGCAGACCACCCCTCGCACCGTCGCGGGCATTCAAGGCCTGCAATAGGAGCTGGGTCGTGCCCACGGCCAGGATCGCCGCCATGACGATCAAGGCCGGCTGGCGCAGGAGACCTGCCCCGAACGCGGCCCCGACGCCGAGTACCATGAGGATCGCGATCACAAGCCCGAGCAGCGCCCGTTCGATGGTCGCGGCCATCGACACGATGGGTTTGGGCGCCCGGAAGTGTTCGACGACGCTCCCCGACGACAGGAAGGCGTGGGCCTTGTACACGGAGTGCGCGATGATGTGCAGGACCGCGACGCTGTAGAGGCCGAGTCCGCATTCCATCAACATGAAGCCCATCTGCGCGCAGGTGGAATAGGCAAGGGCCCCCTTGATGTTGGTCATGGTCATCATCGTGAGCGAGGCCACCACGATGGACACGAGGCCGACCGCTGCTAGCACATCCCCGGCCCATCCCGCCTGCACCATGAGCGGGCTTGCACGCAGGACCAAAAACGCGCCGGTATAGATGATGCCGGCATGCAGCAGGGCCGACACCGGGGTCGGGGCTTCCATCACCTGTATGAGCCAGCCATGGGACGGGAACTGCGCGCTCTTTAAAATAGCGCTTAACGCGATGAGCGCAGCGGCCGCTCCTAAGGCCTCCGGCAGCGGACCCCCGCTATGGGCCAAGGCCCGGGCGATACCCGCCCATTCCGTCGTATGGAGCGTGCGCACAATTAGGGCAAAGGCCGACAAGAGACACGCGTCGGCAATGCGATGAAGCAGATACTTCTTGCGGGCGGCGAGTACCGCGCCGGGCCGGTTGCGGTAAAAGGCGAGGAGCTCGTGGAGGCAGAGACTGGTGACCACCCACGAGACCCAGAAGCCCCACACATTGCCGGCCACGATGAGGGTCAAGAATGACCCAAGCGTCAAGGCCAACCAGCGGTGAAAGCGGCCTTCATGCTCATCACCATCCATATAGGTCTTCGAGAAGCGCGCCACGATCATGCCGACGAAGGCCACCAACGTCAGCATGATGATCGTGAGGACATTCACGTCGCTGCTGATGGCAAGCACTCCAAGGTGCGCCGGCAGGTGGAGGCTTAGGTAGGTCTCGGACCGGGTGGCACCCATGCCATAGGCGACGGCCGCCAGGATCGCGCAGCCGAGCGCGAACCACGCAGCCCCTGTCGTCGCAGCCCTCATGAGCCGCGGATGGCGATCGGCGCCTATCCCTACGACGAGGCCCACGGCCAAAAGCGGCCAGGGCGCAACCAACATAAACCGCGATGCCATTTCCGCGATCATCATGAAACACCTCCCGTAGATCTGCTTGATCCTGCCTGTGCCACGATTCGAACCTCCCGCGTGATTGTGTTTGCCCCGGCGTTCACGGTGCATGAACGCAGGGCGCCTCGTGCGGGCGCACTCCTCGCACACCCTGGGGCCTTGCCGGCGCCCGTTGAGCGCTCACCCCTACGGCACGAGCCCACTCTATAGGCCCGATCTTATAACGGACACTTAATGTTTCAGATCCTAACTATTTACCACAGTGAATTATTATGGCGGCACGAGGGCAGGTTGCGGGCCCACAAGGACCGTACCCCTCCAGGTGCCGGCCGGTGGGCGCTGGCATTGAGGTAAAGTGCCGGGCATCCCAGGGAAGCGCCACGGACAGGATCAGCCTAGCCACTACGGGGGCGTATCCCCCCCGTGTATTGGGCCTTGTGATGCGGGCCCGACCACATGGCCTGCGCGTCCCGATGGAAGGCGCCAAGAGCGCCGTCACCCACTCGGTGCGCAGTCCAAGACATCGTGCTGGTTTGCGTTTCTGGGGTCCGATCGGCCGTGTGGTGTCCGCGCCCTCTCGCCGCTGGCCTTACGCTCATGTCTTGTCTGCGCTACCTGCGCTCATAGACAAGAGTCGTCCAGATGTGGTTGGTCCTCTTATGGGTCCGGGCGACAATGATCACAAAAGCTCTGCGATAGCCGTGCAGTCTCTTGCTTTAGGTATCTGGACCCTTCTGGTAAGGGCCATGCCATGGAGATCTGTGAATCGAGATGCGTGCCGGAACGAACCGCCGCGCACCGGATGCCCTCCGATGCGCACTCTGCTGGCTGCGCCCATGGGTGGACTCCGGACCCAGAAAGGCCGCAAGCTCCCGCCTCGGTTGCAAGATTTTCCGTTACGACTGGGACTGGGGGCCAGTAGCCCCCTGACCCGACTCCCTCCATCCTTCGAATCTACCGGCGAATCTACCGGGGGCACCGAGGCAGGGCCATGGGTTTGGGCAAGGCCGCGCAGCCAGTTATCGAGTGCTACGATCTCGCCCTCCAGGAACACGAGTTCCGACATGCCCACTGCGACCTGCAGCCTGCGTCTGCGGCTCGCCCCGTTTTGCGTATGGTGCCGAGTCCCCAGCAGCGCCTGGCCACGCGGCGGACCTACAGGATTTGGTAGTTCATCCTCGGCGCATAAGGAGGACGTGACCGCAGACACCGTGACCCTCGCGACCGCGGCACCCTGTCTCCTGGGCCGGCCCCTCTTCAGTTCTTCTTAAAACCGTCCTCCCGTCCCCCGCTCGATCTGGAACGCCGACCGGCATCTCTTTCGTGTCTCTCCCAACCCACTGTTATAGCAAATAAAAATAAACTGGCATGCCGTTTGCTATATGGGCCTTGAGCGGACTTTCCGCGGCAACCTAAAAGGAGACACGGCGATGGCATGGGTCTATGGCGGGGTCATTGTGGGGTTCTTCCTGGTATCGATCGGTTTTGCGGGGTTTTTGGAGCGCCTGCGGAGCGGTCTATGAGTCTTTTTGTCTGGGCAGCGCTTGCACTGGGGGCCGGTCTTTTTGTCTACCTCCTCGTTTTCTTGTTGAACCCGGAACGTTTCCTATGAAAATGGCTATAGAATCGTTGTTCGCTGTGATCGTGGCAGCATTGGTTTTAGGCGCGCCGCTTGGTCGCTACATGGCTCGTGTCTACGCGGGTGACACATTCTGGGTGACCAGATTCCTAGGCCCTATTGAAAGACTGATTTATAGCCTATCGGGTGTCCGTCAGAATGATGAGATGGACTGGAAGCGCTACGCCGTAGCGCTCCTAACTTTCAATTTCTTCGGTATGCTCTTTCTGTACGGACTGCTGTTGTGGCAGGGAGATCTTCCATTGAACCCTGCACATTTTTCGGCGGTGACACATGCCCTTGCATTCAATACGGCGGCAAGTTTCGTCACCAACACCAATTGGCAGGCCTACGGCGGCGAGTCGACGATGAGCTATCTGTCCCAGATGCTCGGACTTACTGTGCAGAATTTTCTCTCGGCGGCTACCGGTATCGTCATAGTCCTCGCGCTAATCCGTGGGATTGTGCGGGCTAAGACCCGTCATGTGGGCAATTTTTGGGTCGATATGACCCGCACGGTCCTTTACGTGCTCTTGCCCTTGTCGGTCGTTTTGGCGATCGTCCTTATGGAGCAGGGCGCGCCACAAACTCTTTCTCCCTACGTCCATGCTCATCTGATCGCGCCTTTTACCAGCGGCAAGGCCCGGATTGCGGCGCAAACCATTGCCCTTGGCCCCGTCGCTTCCCAAGAAGCTATAAAACAGCTCGGCAACAACGGGGGCGGTTTCTTTAACGCCAATTCCGCGCATCCTTTCGAAAACCCGACAGCATTTACCGACTACCTGCAGATGGTTGCCATGATCCTGATACCGACGGCCCTTGTCTTTATGTTCGGGCGCATGGTGGGAGATAGGCGTCAAAGCGGCACGATCATTGCCGCGATGCTGATCCTGTTTGTCCCGTTGGCGCTTGCAAGCATGCGTGCGGATCTTGCCAACAATCCGCTTTTGCGCGGTCTCGGAATAGCCAGATCACACAGCACCCTGTATGACGGCGGCGGTAATGTGGTGGGCGTCGAGGATCGGTTCGGTGTTGCCAATTCTGCACTATTTGGAAGTCTCGCGACCGCCACGTCCACGGGTGCGGCAAATAGCGCTTATGATTCTTTCATGCCTCTCTCGGGGCTCGTGAATCTATGCTTTATGCAGCTGGGGGAAACGGTTTTCGGGGGCGTGGGAACCGGACTTGCGACCATGTTGGCCTTTGTAATCTTTGCCGTTTTTATCGGCGGACTCATGATTGGTCGGACGCCAGAATATTTGGGCAAGAAGATTGAGTCCTTCGAGATCAAAATGGTCTCACTATCAATTCTGATCATGCCCCTTTTAGTGTTGATCGGGACATCAGTGGCCGTTGATTTTGCCGCGGGACGCGCGGGCACCTTCAATCCGGGACCCCACGGCTTCAGTGAAATCCTTTATGCCTTTACCAGTACCGCTAACAACAATGGCAGTGCGTTTGGTGGTTTGAGCGCCGACACGACGTTTTATAACGTGGCTACCGGTCTGTGCATCCTTTTTGGGCGCTACTGGAGTTATCTTCCGTTGCTCGCTTTGGCGGGAGCACTTGCAAATAAGCAGAAATTACCTGCGAACGCAGGCACGTTGGGCGCACATGGTCCTTTATTTATGGGCCTTCTGATTGGCGTGATACTGCTTGTTGGTGCCTTGAACTTCTTCCCCGCGTTGGGTTTAGGTCCCATCGCCGAGCAGCTTTCCCACGTCCACGTTTTGGCCCATGCGCGCTAAAGGAGAGGGTATGAAGGGGAATGTTACCACGACGCCTAGCAGACTAGCCTGGGGTCGTTTGTCCAAGGAGGCGGCGGTCGACAGTTTTCGCAAGCTTACGCTACGTCACCAATTGCGGAACCCTGTTATGTTCGTCGTCTATGTCGGTGCGTGGCTCGTTCTCGCGCTTTTCGTACGCGACCTGGTAAGCGGCAGTGGGGGACAGTCCTCGTTTACGGGCTCGGTCGATGCCTGGTTATGGTTTACATTGCTCTTTGCCAATTTTTCGGAGTCGCTTGCCGAGGGTCAAGGTAAGGCGCAGGCAGCCAGTCTGCGTCAGGCGCGCCATGAAGTATCGGCCAAGCGCTTGCAGCAGGCCGCGCGCAACAGCCCATTTGAGGTGGTGGCCGGGGCTGCGCTGCGGTCCGGCGATTACGTCCTGGTGGAAGCGGGCGATATCATGCCATCGGATGGCGAAGCGGTCATTGGGGTGGCGGCGGTCGATGAAAGCGCGATAACAGGCGAAAGCGCCCCTGTTATCCGTGAGGGCGGCGGCGATCGCAGTGCTGTAACGGGTGGTACGCAAGTCTTGTCGGATTGGCTCATCGTGCGCATCACCGCGGCGGCCGGGGACACATTTCTTGATCGTATGATTAAGATGGTTGAGGGTGCGTCGCGTCGGAAAACGCCAAACGAAATCGCTTTGGGTATTCTTTTGGTGGTGTTGACGCTCGTATTCCTGGTCGTCACCATAACGTTATTCCCATTCTCATGGTACGGTGTACATTATGCTGCGCACAACGGACGTGTCGTTGGCATAACGGTGTTGGTGGCCCTGCTCGTCTGCCTCATTCCAACGACTATAGGCGCATTACTGCCCGCGATCGGAATCGCGGGCATTATGCGTCTTCTGCGGGCTAATGTCGTGGCTACCTCGGGACGGGCAATCGAAGCCGCAGGCGATGTGGATGTGTTGTTTCTGGACAAGACTGGGACGATCACCTATGGCAATCGGCAAGCGGCAGCCTTCTATGCAGCCGAAGGTGTCCCCTTGCCACGGCTCGTTGCCTGTGCACGCCACGCGTCCTTGGCAGACGGCACGCCGGAAGGCAAGAGCATTGTGGCCCTCGCCGAGACGCAATACGGGATGCAAGGCTTGGGACAGCAAGAGGCGGGGACGCTGATACCGTTTAGTGCCGATACGCGTATGAGCGGCGTGGATGTAGCGGGGCGGCGTATTCGCAAAGGGGCCCCCGATGCCATCCGCGCATGGATCAGCAATCTGGGCGGAGACTGGCCGGCCGGTCTCGGCGAAGTCATAGAACAAATCGCAAGTGGTGGGGCAACCCCGCTTGTCGTCTGCGAGGACGAGGATGTCCTGGGCCTTGTGGAACTGAAAGACATCGTAAAAGGCGGCATAAAGGAGCGATTTGCAGCTCTGCGTAAGATGGGCATTCGCACGGTAATGGTGACCGGCGACAACCCGCTGACAGCGCGCGCCATCGCGACTGAGGCTGGGGTCGACGATTTTCTTGCGGAGGCCAAGCCCGAAGCAAAGCTCGCCCGCATCCAGGAGTATCACAGTCGAGGACACATGGTAGCGATGACCGGAGACGGGACCAACGACGCTCCGGCACTCGCGCAGGCCGATGTCGCGCTGTGCATGGCAAGCGGTACGCAGGCGGCGCGTGAAGCCGCCAATATGGTGGACCTTGATTCGAATCCCACTAAGCTTCTGGAGATCGTAGGGATTGGAAAACAGCTTCTCATGACTCGCGGATCTCTCACGACGTTCAGTGTTGCAAACGATGTTGCCAAGTATTTTGCGATTATACCGGCAGCCTTTGTCGGCACGTATCCGGCTCTTGCGGCCTTAAACGTTATGGATCTGAGTTCGCCGCGTCATGCAATCCTGGCGGCGGTAATTTTCAATGCCGTGGTCATACCGCTGCTCATACCGCTTGCTCTGCGTGGTGTCCGCTATAAAGCGGCCTCCGCGAAGGAGCTTTTGCGGCGCAACATATGGATCTACGGCGTCGGGGGGATTGTCGCTCCGTTTGTCGGTATTAAGCTGATCGACCTCCTTTTAACTTCTATGTGAGGGCCACTATTTATGATGGTGCGTGATATGAGGGCAGCAGGGATGCTGTTTGTTGCAATGGCGGCAATCACGGGTGTGATATACCCTTTGGCCATGCTGGGCGTCGGAGATATAGCCTTTCCGCATCAGGTTCATGGCTCGCTTGTGCGTTACCGGGGTCGGGTCGTGGGGTCGGTGCTCATAGGGCAGCGCTTCCGCGGCCCCCGCTGGTTCTGGGGGCGTCCGTCCGCCACCGCGCCCATGCCTTATAATGCAGCGGCGTCGACGGCATCGAACCTAGGCCCCACCAATCCCGTGCTCCGCGCGCACGTTCAGGCACGCATCGAGGCGTTGAAGGCCGCAAACCCCCGCGCCCATGGCCCCGTTCCCGAGGATCTCGTGACCTCGTCTGGAAGCGGTCTTGATCCGGATATCAGTATCGCCGCTGCTCGTTATCAGGTGCCACGGGTGGCAGAAGCGACCGGTTTTGCGAGAGGACGCCTCGAGCGCTGGATTGCGCGCGCGACTGTGTCGCCGGCCGCGGGTTTCATGGGGGAGCCTGTTGTGAACGTTCTGAAGCTCAATTTGGCGATCGCCCGGGCGCGGTTGGCGCAGCGAGCCAGGGGGGGGTGAGTGATGTGCGGGGGTCCCGGCGCTCAGGCGGCCGGGCGGCCGGTGGCCCTAGGAGAGGATGATCCTTTCGTGGTAAATTGCGCCGTTCATCGGGCAGCCTTCACCGTTTTTCCCTTACCTGGTGGCTGGATGGGGACGGTGGCGCGGCGGTTATGAGGGGTGGGGTGGTGTTTTGGATCATGGGGGTGGCCTTCGTTTTGGTTTACGCGGTCCTCGCGGGCCTCGTACGGTTTTCGGAATCCATCGTCCGCCCTCCCGAGGGAGGGGCGCGTGATTGATGTCTTGCTAGGGCTCGTTGTGCTGGTTGCGGGCTATCTGGTCTATGCCATTCTGCACCCCGAGCGGTTTTAAGGCATGACGGCCTCTGCTGTGTGGCAGATCGTCCTTACGCTGCTCGTAGCCGGCGGCCTCAGTATTCCGCTCGGACACTATATCGCGCGCGTGTTTTGCAACCAGAAGACGTTTTTGGACCCCATCCTGGACCCGGTCGACGCGCTCATATACCGCTTAATAGGCCGGGACGCCACGGGCCAGGCCATGAACTGGCGTGGTTATGCTGCCAGCATGTTGTGGACGAATGTCCTGATGGGGCTCGTCATTTACGTCCTTTTGTCTGCCCAAGGACATCTGCCGCTCAATCCCTTGCATTTCGCAGGGCTCAACCCCTTTCTTGCCTTCAATACCGCGGCAAGTTTCATTACCAACACGAATTGGCAGAATTACGCGGGGGAGTCAACGCTGTCGCTTTTTAGTCAGATGGCGGCGATCACCTTCCCTATGTTTACCTCGGCTGCGACCGGATTCGTCGTCGCGATAGCGTTTTTCCGAGCCCTGTCGGCGAACACGAGCCAGGGTGCGAACCTCGGCAATTTCTATCGGGATTTCGTGCGCGTCTTGACGCGCCTCCTGTTGCCGGTCTGTCTTGTCGTTACACCCATCCTCGTTTGGCAGGGGTCCCCGGACACCTTGACGGGCATGGTCGTAGCCCACGGCCTTCAGGGGGGCGTCCAGCACATTCCTCTCGGGCCCGTCGCGGATCTTGAGGCCATCAAACATTTAGGGACAAACGGCGGCGGTTTTTACAACGCGAACTCCGCTCATCCTTTTGAAAACCCCACCCCTCTGTCAAATCTCATAGAGACCTTGCTTATGATGGTGACGCCCATGGCACTGGTCGTTACCTTCGGGCGCATGGTGGAGAATGCGCGACTCGCACGGGTGATGTACGGCGTGATGGCCCTTATGCTGGTGACGGCGCTATTCATAGCGGTCGGTGCCGAGCAGGCGGGGACTCCGCTTTTGACCCACGCTGGGATCATGCAGGCCCCAGGGCACGGCCAAATGGGCGGGAACATGGTCGGTAAAGAGGTGCGCTTTGGCATCACGCAAAGCGCCATCTTCGATACGGTGAGTACGGCCTTTACGACCGGTACCGTAAACTCGATGTTGGATAGCTACACGCCCATGGGCGGAATGGTGTCGCTCGTGCAGATGATGTTGAACTGCGTATTCGGCGGCAAGGGCGTGGGGGTCTTGAATTTTCTCATGTACGGCATCTTCGCTGTATTTATTGCCGGACTCATGGTGGGGCGTACCCCCGAATTCCTCGGGAAAAAGATCGAGAAGCGCGAGATCGTGTTGGCCTCCCTTGCGCTGCTCGTGCACCCCATCATTATCTTGATACCGACCGCCTGGTCCCTGCTCGCGCCTTACGGTGTGAGCTCGCTCGGCAACAGCGGATCCCACGGCCTGTCCGAGGTTCTCTACGCCTTTACGTCGGCCGCCGCCAATAATGGGTCGGCCTTTGCCGGCCTAAACGGGAATACTCCCTGGTACAACGTGACTTTGGGGCTTGTCATCTTGTTTGGTCGTTACGCCTCCATTATTTTCATGCTGGCTCTCGGAGGATCCCTGGCCGCAAAGCCGGCCGTGTCGGAAACGGTCGGCACGCTCAAGACCGATACGATGCTCTTTGGGGGATTTTGGCTTGCGACCATTGTCGTCGTGGGTGCGCTGACCTTTTTCCCGGTACTGGTGCTCGGGCCGATCGCCGAAGTTTTTGCGCTCTACGCGCACCACGCCACGGCGGGGGGGTTGCGGTGAGCGAGACGGCGGTCCCTGGCGCGGCGGTGAGCACGCCTGGGCGTCCGGGCAACGCCCATCTCGTGCGGCAGGCGACCGTCGAGTCTCTGAAGAAATTCCGACTGGCCGTCCAAATCCGCAACCCCGTCATGTTCATCGTGTGGTTGTCGATGTTCGTGACGTTGGCCCTAACGTTCGATCCGGATCTCTTTGGAAAGAGCACCGCTAGTGCTGCCTATAACGGCCTTGTCACCGTTATCTTGTTTTTTACGGTCTGGTTTGCCAATTTCGCGGAGGCGCTGGCGGAGGGGCGGGGCAAGGCACAGGCCGATACCTTGCGACAGACCAAGACCGACGTAACGGCACGGCGCATCGGTCCCGGCGGGGCCATCGAGGTGGTCGCGGCCGGGGCCTTGCGCAAAGGCGATCGTGTCCGCGTGGAACGTGGGGATATCATCCCGACGGACGGTGAGATACTCGAAGGCATTGCCTCGGTCGATGAGTCCGCGATCACCGGGGAGTCGGCCCCGGTTTTGAAGGAGCCGGGCAGTGACACGTCCTCGACTGTGACGGGGGGGACGCGCATCCTTTCCGATTGGCTCGTTTTCAAGGTCTCGGCCGATCCCGGGCATACCTTTCTTGACCGCATGATTCATCTCGTCGAAGGCGCGAAACGACAAAAGACCCCCAATGAGATTGCGCTCACGGTTTTGCTCGCGGTGCTTAGCCTCATCTTCGTGGTGGTGGTCGCAACCCTAAAGCCGCTTGCCGCATTTCTTCATATCCACCTCGATGTCGCTACCTTGATTGCCTTGCTCGTGGCCTTGATGCCCACGACGATCGGTGCCCTGCTGTCGGCTATCGGTATCGCGGGGATCGACCGCGCGACCCGCTTCAATGTACTCGCTATGTCGGGCCGGGCGGTTGAGGCGGCAGGTGATGTGCAGACACTGATTCTGGACAAGACCGGCACCATTACCATGGGTAATCGGCAGGCGACCGAGTTTGTGGCCTTGCCCGGGCACTCCGCAAGCGAGGTTGCCGCGGTGGCGTTGGCCGCGTCTTGGTACGACACGACTCCGGAAGGGCGGTCTATCGTCGCCCTCGCGGTGACACAGGGCGCCAAGCACGACCCGGCGTGGGATACGGCGCAGGCCGTGGAGTTTAGCGCGGAGACGCGCATGAGCGGCACGAACTTGAGCGATGGCCGCAAGGCCCGCAAAGGCGCGGTGGCGGCGGTCGCCCGCTATGTTCAAGACGGTTTCAAGGCTGTGGTGCCGCCGGAACTGAAGGACGCCGCCGAGCTCGTTGCGCGACAAGGGGCGACCCCGCTTGCGCTGGCGCTCGATGGCGATGTAATCGGCGTGATCGCCCTGGCCGATGTCTTAAAGCCTGGCATGCGCGAACGTTTCGCGCATATGCGCGGACTCGGTATCAAGACCATCATGGTCACGGGTGATAACCCGATCACGGCGCGGGTGATCGCAGAACAGGCGGGGGTCGACGATTTTGTGGCCGAGGCCAAGCCTGAGGACAAGATCCGCGTCATCCGCTCGGAACAGGCGCGGGGCCGGCTTGTGGCGATGACCGGAGATGGTACGAACGACGCGCCGGCGCTCGCGCAGGCCGATGTGGGGCTTGCCATGCATTCCGGTACGGTGCCCGCGAAGGAGGCCGCGAACATGATCGATCTCGACTCGGACCCGACTAAATTGATCGACGTCGTGGCGATCGGCAAACAGCTTTTGATTACGCGGGGGGCATTGACGACGTTTTCGATAGCCAACGACGTCGCGAAATATTTTGCGATGCTGCCGGCCATGTTCATGCTGGCCTTGCCGGGCGTCTCGGAACTCAATGTCATGCATCTGGCGACCCCGGAGAGCGCCGTATTGTCCGCGCTCATCTTCAACGCCATCATCATTCCGTTTTTGATACCGCTCGCGTTGCGTGGCGTCCGCTTCCAGCCTGCGACGGCCAATGCGATGCTGGCCCGTAACGTCGTCATTTACGGTCTGGGCGGACTGATCGTGCCGTTTCTCGGCATCAAGATCATCGATCTCATCCTAAGTCCGTTGTTGCGTTAGGGCGCTAAAGGAGAGTCCATGTCGCATCCCTTGGCTACGGCCCTACGCTTTACTCTCATCACGTGGCTTTTATGTGGCCTCGGTTATCCCTTGGTCGAGGTCGCGATAAATCAGGTCTTGTTTCCAGCGCAGGCCAATGGCAGCCTCATCCGTGTGCAGGGGCGGGTGATCGGGTCGCGGCTCATCGAGCAGGCCTTCACGGGTCCCCGGTGGTTCCACGGCCGGCCGTCTGCCGTACACATGAACCCCACGCAATCGGGGGCCTCCAATCTCGGACCTTTGAGCCGCCGCTTGGCCCGCCATCTCGCCCGCCGCCGGGCCCGGCTCGTAGCGCAGCACCCAAGCCTTGCCGGACGCAGGCTACCTGCCGACATGATTACGAGCTCCGGTTCCGGTCTGGATCCCGACATAAGCCCGGCCAACGCCTATCTCCAGGCTCGCTGGGTGGCTCGGGCGCGGGACGTGCCGCTGGCCAGGCTGCGGGCGTTGGTCGGCCGTCACATCCAAGGGCCCTGGCTTGGCCTTTTTGGTCAGGCCCGCGTCAATGTGCTTGCGCTCAATCTCGCCCTAAGCCGCGTCGGCCATACGCGGCGTGCTAGGATGGGCATGGACAGACCCGAACGCGGTCATCGTGGCCGCCGGTCTGTAAGAGGCCATGAACGAACCTCAGGCTAAGCCGTCTTCCTCTGAAGAGGACATCCTAAAGACCCTCAAGGAACGTGCCGCGGGCCGACTGAAAATCTACATTGGCTCGGCGGCAGGGGTGGGTAAGTCATACCAGATGCTTCTCGAGGCCCAGCGCCTGCGCGCCGAAGGCATCGATGTCGTCCTGGGGTATATCGAGACCCATGGGCGGGCCGAAACGGCGGCGCTCGTGGGCGATCTCGAGAAGATCCCCTTGCGGCAAATCCGGTATCAGGAGCGGGTCTTTGACGAAATGAACCTGCCCGCGATCCTGGCTCGGCGCCCACAGCTCGTCGTGGTAGACGAACTTGCGCATTCCAATATCCCAGGCACCGAACACCCCAAGCGTTACCAGGATGTCGAGGACATTTTGAAGGCGGGGATCAATGTTATATCCGCCGTCAACATTCAGCACATCGAGAGCCTAAACCCCTACGTCGAGCGCCTTACGGGCGTCAAGGTGCGCGAGACCATACCCGACCGCGTCCTTGCACTGGCAAGCGAGATCATCAATATAGACCTGTCGGTGGAGGATCATAGGGAGCGGCTGCGGCGCGGGAAGATTTATCCAGCCGAGAAGGTCGAGAGCGCCTTGCGGGGTTTCTTTACTCCTGAGAATCTCGCGGCCATGCGCGAGATGGCGCTACGCGAGGTGGCAAGCAAGGTCGAATACCAGACCGAGGAGCAGAGGCTCTTGCGGGAGGCGGGCCCTTTGCGGCGGCCGGACCGCGTGATGGTGTGCCTGGGACCGGACCACGCCGCCAATGTGGCCCTATTGCGGCGCGGCGCACGGGTCGCCGGTCGTCTCAATGCAGACTGGTTTGCCGTCACGGTCGTGCGCCCGGAGCTTGCCCCGGGCATGGCGCTAAGCCCGGTCCGTAAGGAATTTTTGAAGCTCGAGCGCCTTGCCGAGGAACTGGGCGCCCAATTTCGGGTGTTAGAGGCCCATAGCGTCCTCGACGCCCTCGTAAGCTTTGTCGAGGAACACGGGATTACCATGGCCTTGTTCGGCAAGAACCGGCATGTGGGCTGGCGCTTGCGGATGTTCAAATGGCTCACGCTCGAGTTTTTGAACCACACGGATGGTGTCGATGTGCAGATCGTTGATACCGCTGAACGAGACATTTCCGGGCGCCATTAGGACATATCATGTTGAGATCCCTTAGCAATCGCCTCATTCTTGCCATATTGGCCCTGGTCCTTTTGCTCGGGATCCTAGGGGCGCTTTTGGTGACGCGTATAAGCCGCTTGGGGGATCTCACGGATGTCGTCTTACAGGCCAATGCCGAGTCGGCTGCCACTATGAGCACGATGCGTAGCGCCGCCTCCCTTTATAGGCTCGCCGGTGATCCCAAGGCGCAGGCGCGCGTGGTCAAGCATTTTGCCGATGCGGGGCGGCGTTTTGAGGGTGCAACCCGGGGTCTCGGTCTCAGTCAGGATTTCAGCCGCCTCAAACAGGCGTGGCAAGCCTACAGGCAGGCGCCGAGCCCTCGAACCCTCACAGTCGTTGATGGCGACCTTCACCATTTGAAGGGGCGCCTGCGGCAGGCCCTGGCGCACCGCGAGCGTCATGCGATTGCTGCGATTAAGGAGCTCACCATATTTGCCGCGCTCGGCCTTGCGGCCTCCTTGCTCGTTGTGCTGATTCTGTCGGTGTTGATGGTGCGCCTCATATTGCGTCCCATGCGTCAGTTAGCGCGCAGCATTCACGACCTGAATCCCTCGGGCCTGCACCGCGAACTGGAGCGTTACGGACTGTCGGAATTCGATGACCTTACGCGGGAGTTCAACGGATTATTGCGCCGCCTCGAAAAGCACGAGCGCATCAGCACCGACAAACTTGTGTACGAAAACGCGAAGATCGACGCGCTCATAAATTCCATCGATGACGGCCTTGTCCTCCTCGATCGCCAGGGGAAGATCCTGCACGTCAATTTCATGGCGGGCATGCTTTTGCAAAGTGAACCAAGCGATCTGCTCGGCCGCAATATCAACGATCTCAATATTGCTACCCGCTTCTATATGAATTTGCGCAATGCCCTCGTGTCGTTGCGCCGGGAGGAGCAGGATGAGCCACAATATAGCCGCAATGAGTTCTCGCTCACGATCCGTGGTCGCCTACACTCCTACATATTGAAAACGGTACCATTTCGCGATAAGGGCCGTGCGATCATCGGGCTTATTGTCGTGCTACAGGATGTTACAGAACTCCGTCATGCTGAACACCAGCGTAGCCAGCTCTTGGCAACCCTGTCTCATGAACTGAAGACGCCGCTTACGAGCCTCAGTCTCAGTGTCGGAACGCTCTACGAAACGGCGCAGCAGGAGAATTATCCTAGTCAGATTCGCCAGTTGCTTGATGTCGGCAAGGAGGAGGTCGCGAGGCTGACCATGCTGGTCGAGGACCTCCTGGATGTTTCGCGGCCCGACGCCATTCGTACGAGCATAGATTTAAAGCGTCTCGAATTATGCGAGTTTCTGCGGCGCCAAGCCCATTCCTTTCGTTTGCAAGCCGATCTCCAGGATGTGGATCTCGTCGTAAGCTGCCTGCCAGAGATTGCGCTGAACGCCGACCCTATAAAGCTCGGCTGGGTCTTCAATAACCTTTTGTCAAACGCCTTGCGCCACACGCCTGCGCACGGCCAAGTGACAATATCCGTGACGCCCGCCAATACTGACGAGGTTTTGATCGAGGTTACCGACACGGGCCGCGGTATACCTGCCGAAGAATTACCGCGTATCTTCGAGTGGTTTACGCAAGGCGCCTCCGACGCGTCTGGTTCCGCCGGGATGGGTCTTGCGATCGTCCGCGAAATGGTCGAGGCCCATGGCGGGCAGATTACAGTGACATCAAAGGTCAACGAAGGGACACGTTTCCGGATCAACCTGCCGCGCCATATGACTGAAGCCGATCTCCCCTTACAGCCCGTAGTCCCAGCGCCACCGGGCGCTTAGGATTCGAGGTGAAAGCCTTGGATCTGTGCGGCTAAAAAGGGAGCGTTATGGGCATCATGCGCTGGCCGCGCCGCGTATTATTTTGGAGTATGCCCAGTCCTTGGTGTGCCAAGCGCGGGTGGGTCTTGGGCCATGGCGCGGCCGACGCATTGTGCTGACTTTGATGGGAGATGGTACCGTCAATGCCTTCCGTTCTGATTGTCGATGATGATCGCAAGATTCGTCTTACGCTCAGCATTTTCCTCGAGCGTCGCGGTTACCGGGTCCGCGACGTCGCCTCCGTAAAGGCCGCATTGACCGCATTGAAGGAGTTTCGTGCGGATATTGTCCTGTCCGACCTCAAGATGGAGGGCGAAAGCGGGATAGAGCTCATAGCCGCTCTGAGGGCCGATTATGCGGCGATCCCGGTAATTATTATGACCGCCTTTGCGAGCGTGGAGAAGGCGGTCGAGGCGATAAAGATGGGGGCTGCGGATTTTATCGTAAAGCCATTTGCCCCAGCCGAGATCGAGCAGCTCCTGGCGCGCACAGTGCGTATTCAGGGTCTGGAGGCAGAGAACCGGAATCTGCGGGCGGTTCTTGGCCAAAACGACATCCTGACGCGGTCCGAACCACTGCGTCGTATTTTGGCGATGGCCGAGCGGTTTGCGAAGAGCGAGGCGACCGTTCTCGTATTGGGCGAGAGCGGAACCGGTAAAAGCATGATAGCGCGGCGGATCCATGCGGCAAGCCCCCGCAGTCAGGGGCCGTTTGTGGAGGTGAATTGCGCAAGTCTTGCCGAAACCCTTCTTGAGAGCGAGCTCTTCGGGCATTGCAAGGGGGCATTTACGGGCGCCCTGAAGGACAAGATAGGGCGCCTGGAGGCAGCCGACGGGGGGACACTTTTTCTAGACGAAGTCAGCGAGTTGTCGCCAGAGGGCCAAGCCAAGCTCCTCCGTTTCCTTCAGGACAAGGTTTTTGAACGAGTCGGCGACCTGACGACGCGTGCCGTCGACACACGAGTCATCGCAGCCACCAATAGGAACTTGCGTGATTTGGTGTCCGGGAAGGGGTTTCGCGAGGATCTGTATTACAGACTTAATGTTGCGGAAATCTCTATGCCGCCCTTACGGCAGCGCCGCGATGACCTACCCGTTCTGGTCGAGCGGTTTCTGGCGCAAGCGGCGGCCCGCAATGGCCTTTCGTCGATTCCGGTTCTCGATGATGAGGTCAACGCGCAGTTTGCCCGCTACAATTGGCCAGGTAACGTTCGGGAACTTCAGAATGTTATCGAGCGTTGCGTCATTTTGGCGGGCGCGGGACGTATCACCATGGAACATCTTCCTGATCGGTTATTAACGTACCCGGCGTCCTAAGTCCTGGCAAGTTTCTCATGAGGCTCACTCAGTCTCGAGGATCCGGTTCTTGAAGAAATTATTGCTCGCGGCGCTGGCGACGGCGGTCCTGCGCGGGATGGCGAATGCCCACGATGTGCAGGCGGGGAGTCTTCGTGACAACCTGTCTGCGTCCTATCAACTGATGGATCTGCATTATGCAGAGCCGAGTGATACGTGCGCCCTGGCAGTGTGCACGAACGCGCCCGAGGCCAGTTACTTTGACCGCGAGTCCGGCTATATAAACGGATTTCGCCTGAGCGCCTCCGGGCTTATGTGGAAAGACCGCATTTACGGGCATGTGGACTACGAGAGGGCGAGCGGGTATATCCTCTACCGGGGGTTTACGCAGAGCGGTACGCCTATCCCAAACGGCGTGTCGGGCGCCGTAATATCCGATTATGCCGCGCGGCTCGGCGCAGCCTTTGCAAGCGGCGACTTCGTGGCCGTGCCATTCGTGGAGTACGGGCATCATGCCTGGCATCGGATCCTCGGGGCCGGGACCGCGCAGTCCTACACCGAGGATTATCGTCATGATTACGTGGGCCTCGGCGCGCTTTTGCAGGTGGAATTTACGGCGGCGCTGGCCGCTAGCATCTACGCGATGGCCGGCCAAACGGTGAACCCGACCATTACGGTGCCGGCCTTGGGTTTTGCGCAGAGCCTGGGTTCATCGGCGCTCGTCAAGGTGGGCGCAACCGTGGACGTGCGACTGTCTCGGGCGATGGGTTTGTATGCCGGGGTACGATATACCCGGTTTTCGTATGGACAGAGCGCGCCCCAGCAATCCGGCGGTCTTGTTATCATGGAGCCCCAGAGTGATACGGTGATAGCGAGCTATGAGGGCGGCTTGCGGTTTTTCTTCTAGGCGCGAGCGTTTGTTTTTCGCGCTCTGGCCGGACGACGGGCTGTGCCAACGGTTGGCGGATCAGGCGCGCGCGTCGCAGGGCATAAGGCTGCCCGCATCTGGTTACCACATGACCCTTGCCTTCGCAGGTGAGGTCGACGCGAGCGGCCGCCGCGCCCTGCAAGAGGGGGCCGCTCGCGTGTCGGTAGGGGCGTTTCGCTGCGTCCTGGATCAGGTGGAGTATCTGGGTAGCGGCACGGTCGAGGCGCTGGTAAGTGCCCATCCGCCGCCCGCACTCCTAGCGCTTGCCGATCGCCTCGCGGCGCTGGTGGCAGCGAGCACCGGGCGGACTCGCGGGGGGCCGTTTCGGCCGCATGTAAGCCTAGCACGTGGCAGCGCAAGGCGATCGCCCGCGCCACTCGCCTGGCCGATCAGCTGGGTCGTTCAGGCCTATGTGCTGTGCCGGTCACAGGGGGCCACGGGCTGTTATGATGTCCTGGAGCGATGGCCCTTGCGAACGGAAGGCTAGGGCTACCGGGGGCGCCCCTGGGCTTTGGACCAGACAAGCCGGGGCTCGCTCCTGAGGGTGGGTGCATATGCGGCTCTATGATGTCTTTCTGACCTTTTTTGTCGTCATCGACCCCGTCGGTCTCCTGCCGCTATTTGGGGCCTTGACGCAAAACGCGACCCCGGAGTACCGGCGGCGCATGGCGATAAAAGGTGTTCTGATCGCGGGCGGTATCCTGTTTTTCTTTGCCCTGAGCGGTTTTGCCTTGCTGCGCGTGCTGGGCATCGGCCTGGCGGCGTTTCGCATCGCGGGTGGGATCTTGCTGTTTTTGCTGGCGATCGATATGGTGTTTGCGCGGCACTCGGGCCTACGCTCGACAACCCGTCGTGAAACCGAAGAGGCGCAGGAGCGCGCCGACATATCCGTGTTTCCCCTGGCCATACCGTTGCTAGCCGGACCAGGGGCCCTTACGAGCCTGCTGCTCATGGTGTCGGCGGCCCATGGCGATATGATCGAGGTAGGTTTGCTGCTTGCTATACTGACCTTGGTACTGGCGATTGCGCTTTTGGTGTTGCTGGCCTCCGTGCGCATTCTGGCGCTCGTCGGGGAGACCGGCGCCAACGTGGTGACGCGCCTTTTGGGGGTGCTACTGACCGCCTTGGCGGTCCAGTATGTGCTCACGGGGGTGCGCGTGGGTCTGCTCAATCATCCCTGAAGGAAGAGGATGGCCGTGACGTACGTTCGGGAAATCGACGGCAATCGGGAACGCGAATTGGTCGTGATCGCCTACGCGCTGTACGCCGTTGGGTTTTTCGGCATGTTGCTGCCGAGTATCCTCGCGCTCATTCTGAACTATCAGCGTCGCGACAAGAGTGGGCCCTATTACGGCAGCCATCATCGCTGGATGATACGGACGTTTTGGTGGGGCATTTTGTGGGGTGCCTTGAGTCTCCTCTTGTTGTTCGTGGTCGTCGGTTACGCGATCCTGGTGGCCTTGAGTATCTGGTGGGTGTATCGCCTGATCCGGGGCGCGCTGGCCTTGGCCGACGATGAGCCTATGCCGCCGAGTTCCCTGCAGGTCACCAGGCGCCCGGCGGCCTAACCGGCCATGTGTTCCGGGCCCCGGGGTAGCCGCGCGCTCGGGGTGTCCCGGACCGCACCCGTTTCTTGTCTATTCCCCACCGAAATTGCTACACTCGGAGTAGGTGTTTTGGTGTCGCCGTGGCCCGAAGTGGATTCCGGCGACCATTGCGGCCTCGCGGTCGCCGGCGGGGCTCTGAGGGGCGAACGCGGCCCCATAAACGGGTCACTGAGCGTGAGCATCTCGATACCGGAACTCAAGTGGACACCGTCCCTGGACACGGGACTCGCCGTCATGGACGACGACCACAAACGGCTCTTTTCCCTCTTCAATGGCCTCGCTCGGTCGGCAAGTCGCGGTATCTCGAACACACACCTGCACCAGTCGCTCGATGAGCTCACCGATTATACGGAACGGCATTTTCGGGAAGAACTCGTGCTCATGCAGCGTTTCGGTCTCGATCCTGCCCATTGCCGCATGCATCTTGCGGCGCACCGTAATTTCATCAGCTTTCTCGATCGCGCCCGAGCGCTGGCGGCCACCGATCCCGCGGATACCTTGCTCGACATCCTGTCGTTTTTGTCTCATTGGCTACTGACCCATGTCTTCGGGATGGACGCGCAACTCGTAGCGCAGATCCAGATTGTGCGCGGTGAGCGGCGCAGGGCCCAGGACACAGACGGCGCAGGCGAGGTGCAAGACGTGCTGGTGTCGGCCATCGCGCAACTCTCCGATGCCCTGGGTGAACGTACCTTCCGTTTGTCCGCGCAACGGCGGCGGCTGACCGATCTCCAGAACCTTTACCAGGCGCTCGTGGTGTCGGCAGATGTCTTCATCAAGGGCAACCATGAGCAGGAGATGTTACAGAGTCTATGCGCGCGGCTGTCCTGCACGGTCTTTCACACGGCTTGGATCGGGAGACCGGGACGTGACGGTATCTTCGAGATCCTGGCGATCGCGGGGCGCGGCTCAGCCCAGGTTCAGGAGGCGCGGCCGTGCCTCACCCAAGCCGACACGGCCTCGCTCGTCGTCCAGGCCTGGCGTAAGCGCAGCATCGTCGTGGCCAACCACACGCTGGCCGAGCCCACCCTTGCGCCCTGGCACGAGACGTTTGCCAAGAACGAATGGCACAGTCTCATCGCAGTCCCGATCAATCGGGCCGGCAAGCTCTGGGCGGTGTTGGCGCTTGCGTCACCACGCCGTGACACCTTTGATGAGCAGACTGTGGACCTGTGCGCGCGCATCGCCTCGCTTTTGAGCCACGGTCTAGATGAGCTCGATTTAAAGACCCGCATCCAGATCATGCAGTCGCAGGAGTCGCGCTCCGCGCGCACGGACGCCCAGACGGGCTTGCCCAACCGGCGGGCCTTCAACGAAAGGATGGAAGCGGCAGTGATGGGCGCGCGCGCGGACCGGCGGCTGGCCGTGGTCATGATGGATCTCGATGGTTTTAAGCCGATCAACGACACCTACGGGCATGAGACCGGGGATCGCATCTTGGAGGTCTTGGCGCGGCGTTTACGCCAGGGTTTGCGCGAGGGGGACTTCGTGGCCCGCTGGGGCGGCGACGAGTTCGTCGTGCTGTTGGAGGATTGCGGCAGTGAGGCGGAGGTGGATGCGGTGCTCGACAAGCTCGGGGCGCTGGTCGGCGAACCCATGGAACTACCCGGTTTGCCCACCCAAGTCCTGCAGGTGAGCGCCGGTGTTGCCGTGGCTTGCGCCGATCAGATCAAGGACGCCGACGAACTCGTGCGTTGGGCCGATCGCGCCCTGTATGACAGCAAGGAACATCGCGGCGACCGCTTGCGTTTCTGGTCGCGCTACGGCGTACCCACGCCGCGACGCCAGCGCCGGGGCCAGGTACTGCTGCGCGAGCATGGTTTCGATGTCTTGTATCAGCCCGTGTTCGACTGCCGTACCGATCCCCCATGCCTCGTGCGCGTGGAGGCGTTGCCACATGTCCGCGATGAGCAGCAGGGCCATCTATCACCGACGGAATTCCTGGCCGACCTCGACGGCGAGGACCGCCTGCGTCTGACCAAGCGCCTGCTGGCCCAATGCCTGGCCGACATGGCGCAGCTCGACGGTCGCGGGCGACCTCTGGCCATGTCGCTCAATATCGACGCCGCGTCCCTTACGGAGGGCTTCGTTGCCTGGTTTATGAAGGCGTTGGCGGAGGCGCAGGCCTCGGCGGCACGGTTTACGCTCGAGATCTACGGGGGCGGAGGCCCGTTTGAGGGGCAGGGTGGCTTGCTTGGGTGTTTAAGTGAGCTCCGTGCATCCGGCGTGCGCTTGGCGCTTGAGGATGCCGGCAGTCTCTACTCGTCCTTGCTGCGCTTTAAGGATCTGCCCATCGATGAGATCAAACTGGATCAGGCCTTCGTGCGCACCCTCGAGGATGGCCCGGAAGGCATTATATTCATAGGGGCCTTTAGCGATCTTGCCCGCAGTTTGGGCATGAACCTCATAGTCGAGGGGGTCGAGACCCCCGACATCCTCGATGCCGTATCCGTTCTGGGCCTCGCGTTCTTGCAGGGCTATAGCCTAGCGCGACCCATGCTCCTTACGGATCTCACGGCGTTTTTAGACGCAACCCGTCCCGCCACGAGTCCGCGGCCCGCGACTTTGCTCGGTGTCTATGCACGCCAGGTGCAGCAGGACCAGGCCTTGCGCCGGCACCGGCAAGCCTCCGATTTCTGGGCTGCCCCGCGCCCCACGCTCGGGCCGCGTCCGCTCACGGATGATCTCGCGCGGCTGGGCGTGCCCCGTGGGGATCCCCTGCATGCCCTGCACGAGGACTATCATCGGGCCTGTGCCGCGTGGCGTGATCAGGCCGGCCCGGGCGGTGATGACGCCATCGAGCGGGCCCACCGGGCCTTGCTGGGGGGCATTGCGCGCGCCTACCAGAGCCAGCGCCGCGGGTGATCGGGGGACGCCGTGCCCCCGGGCTCGCCGTGACGTCCCGGGGGCTGTCTCTACAGATCCCTTAGGTTGCGGTTTCGGCCTTGCGCGGGGCTGGCCAGGGCGCATATCCGGGGTTCGTTTCGACCCCGATGAGACGCGGCGTATAGGCCGTTTCGACGTGGATCGTCTTTTTGTCGCGCAGGTATTCCGTGACCACATCCCAAATCTTCTTGCCGGGATGCCGAGGGCGATAGACGTCCGCCCAGCCCGAGACCGTATAACGTTTATTGGCCTCTATCGGTTTGCCGTTCAGCAGCCGCATGTCCGAGATTCGGTGGCCGATGTTGCGGTTGGGTGACATCGTATAGGTAAACCCGCCCACCCGCACCATGTCGCCACCCTGCTGGTAGTAGGGGTCTTTATTGAAGAGATTGTCGGCGATCTGTTCGAGCGCGCTTTTGAGTTCCTTACCCGTATAGGTGTCAAGCGTCGTAGCAGGGTAGGTGATGGCGGTCTGATTCATCACGTCCTCGAACGTGATGGCCTCGCCGGGCAAGAGGCTCGTCCCCCACCGGAAACCGGGTGACAAGGCGAGCTGTGCCCCAGAGACCGCGAGCTGGGCATCGATGATTAACTGATCGAAGGTGCCGTTGAAGTTGCCGCGCCGAAAGAGCAAGCCGTCGCTGACCGCGAGCCGTTCGCTCAATTTTTCCTGATAGGGCGCGCGTACCTTTTCGATGTAGGCGGCCATTTCGGGATCGGCCGGGAGCAGGTTCGCAAATACGGGCATCAGACGCGACCGGTAGCCGCGTACGCGCCCGCCGCGAACGTCGAGGTCCAGGACCAACAGGAATTTGGTGTTCGAGCCCGAATTGAATACGAGCGTCGTGCCGCCGCTGTTGCGCACGGCGACCGGCTCGGCCTCGGCGTCGTGCGTATGGCCGCCTAGGATCACGTCGATGCCGTGCACTTGGTGGGCCATCTTCAGGTCTACGTCCATGCCGTTATGCGAGAGTACGGCGACCACCTGGGCCCCCTTGGCGCGCACCTCGTCGACTGTCTTTTGCATATGACTCTGGTCGATGCCGAATTGCCAGTCCGGGACCATGTAGGCCGGGTTGGCGATCGGGGTGTATGGGAACGCTTGACCGATGACCGCCACCGAGACGCCGTTCAACTCCCGGAGCATGTACGGGGTGAAGACGAGAGAGCCCCACGTCGAATCGTTCACGTTTTGCGCGAGGAACTCGATATGGCCCTTCAGTTCCGTGGCGATCGCCTCTTTGACGCGCTTGGCCCCGTATGTAAATTCCCAGTGCGCGGTCATGGCGTCGACGCCGAGGAGCTTTTGCGCACCGATCATGTCCCGGCCTTCGGTCCATAGTGATGTCGCTGATCCCTGCCAGGTGTCTCCCCCGTCGAGGAATAGGCTGCGGCCGGCACGGGGCCCGCGAACCTGCTTTAGCAGGGTGGCAAGATGGGCAAAGCCGCCGATCTTACCGAATCGGCGCGAGGCCTCCGTGAAGTCGAGATAGGTGAAGGCGTTGGCGCGGCGCCCGCCAAAGGGCACCTTGAAGTATTTGAGATAGTGCTCCCCGACCAGGTGCGGCGGCCGTCCCCACGCCGGACCTACGCCGATATTGATGTTCGGTTCACGAAAATAGACCGGCAGGAGTTGCGCGTGGCAGTCGGTCATGTGCAAAAGGCTCACGTTCCCGTAGACAGGCATGTCGTAGAGGTGCGCGGCCGCGGCGTCGGTGTTGTCGCTGCCATGCAGGCGCCTTAGGTCGCAGCCCGTAAGCCCGGCGCCGGTCGCTCCGGCTACTGCCAACATCTGCAGGAATTCTCGTCGTGACAAGCTCATGGGCGTCTACTCCTTGTGCGATCTCAAAAGTGGGTACGGGATCGGCTTGCGCCCCCCCGCGGGGCGGACGTAAGGTGCGCGCGCCGGCCGTGGATGTTAAGGGTGTGCCGTTGGGCAAGAGACGCAAGCGCTTGTGCTTATATTCCAAAAAACAAGGCCGTCACATGACGGCCTTGTGCTGTGGTGTCGCCTAGGGACGTTGGCTTGGGGCGCTGAGAGGTAGCCCCGTGTTCATGTACATCTGATAGAACTCCAAGTCCCGGTACTCGACGCTCTCCGGTTTGAACGGGGCTGCACCGACTTTCTTGTTGCAGCCCTGATAGCGTTTGGCCAGGGTCCCAAGCGTGCCCCATGCGGAGCGGTAAGCCGGGAAGTCCACCCCTTGGCCCAGCGCGGCGCTTATGATGTTACCGCGCAGGCGACGGCCCGCATTCCAGACATGGCAGGTGGCGCAGGAGAAATTGAGCTGGCCGCGCCGTGCCCAAAAGAACCGTTCACCGGCATGAAAGGCCCGAATTGCCCCCGGGGAGTCGATCGTGACGGCGACCGGCTGCCCGTAAGACAGATGCTTTACGTAGGCATCGATGTCGGCCATGGGTCCGGTCGTCACGTTTTTGTACGGCGCTGCGCCATTACGGACCCGGCAGGTGTTGATGTCCATGACGAGCGTCCGCACCTCTTTCGTGGCCGGATCCCAATAGGGGTAGTGCGTTGCGATACCTACACCACCGTTTTTGAAGCAGTCGGCGTAGGTCTTGCCGTCTTTGAACGGCGTGTTCCAAAGCCGCTTCCCGCGGTCTAGCGCAAAGGTATACGACGGGAACTCCATGATCTGTTTCCACTGGGCGCGGAGGTTTTTCGCAGCCGGCATCGCATACACCCCATTGGCGTAATCCTTGAACGGGACGTTCGGGAAACGTTTGTGGAAATAGGCTTGGAATTTCAGCATGTCCGATTTCGGGCTCGCCTGCGCCATCAGGGGCACGCACAGGGTGGTGGCAAGCACGAGACTCGTTATTGTCTTCATATCGTTCTCCTCGTGAGAGTCCCGCCTAACTCACATGCGTCTGGGCGTGCCCGGTCATGCCCTCGTTGTCGATCCAGTCGACGGTGACGAGATCCCCGGATTTGGCGTGGATGAGCTTTACGGCGATGAGCGGATCCTTGGAGATCGCGAT
>JAKAXM010000040.1:0-3336 GCA_021816625.1 Pseudomonadota bacterium
GTGCGCGCCATTTCAAACACATAGATTGCCCGAACGGCGTAAACATTCATGATTTTTCCCTGACCAGACTCACGAATATATCTTCCAAGGAACTCTCCGTAGTTCGCAAGTCTTTGAACTCGATTCCTATGTCCCCAAGGCGCTTGAGAAACCCCACAATACTGACGCGTTCATCGCGTGTATCGTACGTGTATATCAACTCATTGCCACCGCTAGAGAGCTCCACGGGATAACTTGAGATCTCCGCAGGAATCTTTCCTAGCGGCGTTTGCAACTGCAGGGAAAGTTCTTTTTTCCCGAAATCACGCATGAGTTCCGCTTTGTCCTTCACAAGGATGATTTCGCCATTCCTCATAACCCCGATTCGGTCTGCCATTTCTTCGGCTTCGTGTATATAGTGGGTGGTCAGTATGACCGTGACCCCGGACGTTTGAAGGTCCCGCACCAATCGCCACATATCACGCCTGAGATCAACGTCGACACCCGCTGTCGGCTCATCGAGGAACAGGATTTTCGGTTCATGGGCGAGCGCCTTGGCAATGAGAAGCCGCCTTTTCATGCCCCCGGAGAGCGTTATGACCTTATTCTGCCTTTTATCCCACAACGAGAGACTCTTCAAAACGTTCTCGATATGGATGGGATTTGGCGACTTACCGAACAAGCCGCGGCTGAAGGAGACGGTGGCCCAGACCGATGTGAACGCATCCGTAGTCAGTTCCTGGGGCACAAGACCAATCAGAGAGCGAGAAGCCCTAAAATGGCGGACGTTGTCGTGCCCGTCGACCGTGACGGCTCCCGCGCTGGCATTCGCAATGCCACAGACAATATTAATAAGCGTCGTCTTGCCGGCACCGTTTGGGCCGAGCAAGGCAAAGATTTCCCCCTTATAGATATCGAGACTGACGCTCTTAAGCGCGCGGAAACCGGAAGCATACACCTTAGATAAATTCGAGATCTTGAGGATTGGCTGCATATATCCGCTACCTGCCCGTCGACTTTCGATTGTCCATGGACCCATTGTGCAGGAAGCGCTATCTAACGGTCGCGGGGTCCGGCTATCCCGACTCCGTCAGACCGTAAGAGGCGCAGCGCCCTTTGGGCCATCATAGTGGTAACGATGCAATATCTCCTGGCCTGAGGGGCCACGAAACCAGTCTATCAGGTGTGCGGAGGCCTTGGGGTGCCCGCTATCCTTCAACACAGCGGCATAGAAAACGAGGGGCGAGGGTCTATGAATCTTGCCTTGTAAGCGCACGGAAACCGAATCGTAGATCGGCTCCTCGGTGGCCTCCCCGAGATTGATGGCCGCCGGGAGCGTCAGATATGGGAGCCCCAGGGCCGCGGGTTGCGTCTTATAGGCCGAGCTTGCGTCGAGCTGGCCTGCCTGCAGCCGTGTCATGACCTCGGGTTCCGGAAAGATCTGGCGCGCATTCATGACCGGGCCGAGGATACGCTCGACGAGCCCGGGTTGATGGTAGAAGCGTTCGGCAAGCTTCATCATGAAGATGATATTAAGGCCTTGGGGATCGGTTGCGGGATCGGTGCGCCCAAAGCGCGCGCCGCGTGCCTCCAGGATTTTCCACCAGGCTGCGTGTCCTGGGACCTGCGCTACCTGGAATGCAGGCGTCAAGGGTGAGCGCGGGCTGTAGGCAATCACGAGTTCCGTACTGGCGATAGCGAAGGCCTCGCGGGCCTTGCCAGCGCGCAGCACGATATCCATGGGCGCTCGCGTTATCGATATGAAAACATCCGGACGGATGGCGCCACCTACGATCATGTGGGCCAAGCCCAATGCCCCCTGCGCCCGACCCTCGATCCGCGTCTGGAATCGATGGGCCATCACAGGGGCTACGCCGCCATGCATGAGCGCCCCCATCGAACCGGCGTAAGCAACGCTCAATACCCTGACGGGTCTCGCACTACTGGGCGCGGGCCATGCAAGCGCTGCGAGACCACCGGCCCCAGCTTGCATGAACTGTCGTCTGGTGATACCCATAGCATCTCCTCCCTTAGTGATAGGCTACCAGGTCATTGCCCCTGGTGCGCGTGTCCCGCGCCTTCACGGCATTATTTGTGGCCCCATGGCCCTACTCTGCGCGGGGCGCGCGCACCTTTCCGTGAAGTCCCCGCGGATCCAAAAGAACCTGTCTATGCCCTCACAGGGCCGCCCCCACGCGCCACGCAACTCGAAAACAAGTGCGCGGCGGGTTTTCCGGGACCCGTTTTCCGGTCCCGGGCGCCCCTTTGCCATATCTTCCTACCCAGCGTTGCACTCGGGATAGCAGCCAAGCGCGCCCGAACGTCCGGGGCCGGCGCCGCCCTTTCAGGAAAGCGCGGGATCGGGACAGCAGATCCCTTCTATCGGCACTCGGGAAGACCGCCTGCGCGCCGCGGGCCCCAGCGGCGTCTCCAGCCGTCGGCAGCCGGACCTTTATCAAGAGGCAGTGGGCCGACGCCGCCGGCAAGGCCCTGCCGGCAGCGTCGGCGCAAGCCCCGTGCTAATGCCGCATCATGCCAAAGCCCATGGCGGGCATCCGCCGATACATGTGCAGCAACTGATGCCACTGATCCAACGACAAGGTCTTATGGACAATGCGTACCTGCGCTACCGCAAGCTTTAGCATATGCGCGCGATCACGATCGAGGCGATCTTCGATATCGCGAATGACTCCGCGCCCATCCCCACGCAACAAGGCCTCATGGAGCGCGCGCTTGTCACCACGCAGCCGCTTCATGAGCGGTACGGCGATCTGCATATGGCGGTTATGCCATACCGCGAGCGCGCTCACCTGGTGGTCGCTTAGATGCAACTGATATGAATGCATCTCCGCGAAGGGCAACAGCATCGGAACCGTTGGATGATGAAAAAACCCGCGTCTCATGGCCACATGGCAATGCGTAGCCGCTTGCGCCATCGGTTTATCCGGCCCCATGGCAAAGGCCGTGCCCGTGACGAAAACAAGACCCAGAACCGCCGCCGCTAATCGTGTCTTCAACATATGCGCTCCTTCGTGTTGAGGCCGCCAACCCGGCCTGTTCTTCTTTCGTTGGCTCATTATCCTCTCCAAGATTAACGGATACGCCGGGCGACCGGTGTAGCTTTTTGCAACAGACGCGTGCGCCGTGGGCCCGGGGCTTTGATCCACGCCGCCCACCGCCACCCGGCGCGGGCCACAGGACGCAGACGCAAACCCTCGCCGCACCCCTACCGGCTTTAAGCAGGGACCGGACGGTACGCGCAGGCGTCGATACCCATCACGGGCCGGAAATGAACCGGCCGGCCCGAACCCCTGCCTCGCCGCTTGCCGCCGTGTGCGGCCGGGACCGCGCGACGCC
>JAKAXM010000040.1:3436-6724 GCA_021816625.1 Pseudomonadota bacterium
CGGCTTTAAGCAGGGACCGGACGGTACGCGCAGGCGTCGATACCCATCACGGGCCGGAAATGAACCGGCCGGCCCGAACCCCTGCCTCGCCGCTTGCCGCCGTGTGCGGCCGGGACCGCGCGACGCCCTGATGCATGACACAGACCGGGCGCACGGCGCCATCTCCTGACTTAAGACCTGGCTACAACAAGGCGTCGATCTCAGCGTGCCAGCGCACCTTGTCCGCAGGGTCCGCCCAACTCGCCTCGATGCTATTGTGTCCCAACCTTGCCCATATCTCCCGATCCCAATGGAAGGCCGCCTGCAGTGCGCGAATGTTGTCGTTCATGTACCCCCCGAAATACGCAGGGTCGTCGCTATTGATGGTCACGGGTATGCCCGCGGCGATCAAGGCCGGCAAGGTATGCTGGGCAAGCTCCGGAAAAACACGCAACCGCACATTGGACAGCGGGCATACCGTAAGCGCTACACGATCCCGCGCGAGGCGCGCCATGAGCGCCGGGTCCTCGACTGCGCGCACCCCGTGATCGATACGTACAGCCCCCAAGAGATCCAGCGCCTCGGTGATATAGGCGGCCGGCCCTTCTTCTCCGGCATGAGCTACCACGGGCTTACCCAGGGACCGAACGCGCTCAAAGACGCGCACGAATTTATGCGGCGGATGATCGCGTTCCGCAGAATCCAGCCCAAAGCCATCGATGTTCGCGAGATAGGGTTCGGTCTCCCGCAAGGTCGCGAAGGCATCGTCCTCGCTCAAGTGCCGCAAGAAGCAGAGAATCAGTCGGGTCTTCACACCAAAGCGCCGCGCGCCGGCGCGCTGCCCGGCGGTCAGGCCCGCCATGACCGACGCCATCGGCACGCCCCGCGCGGTATGGGTCTGCGGGTCGAAGAATATCTCCGCATGCACGACCCCATCGGCGTGCGCGCGGGCCAGATAGGCCTCCATGAGGTCCGCAAAGTCCTGCTCGGTCCGCAGAACGTCCGCGCAGGCATAGTACAGATCGAGAAAGGACTGGAGATCCGTGAAGTTTTTGGCGGCCTGCAGGGCCGCCTCGTCGGCAAACGGCAACTGTAGGCCGTTGCGGCGCGCCAATGTAAAGGCGAGGTCCGGTTCGAGCGTCCCCTCGATGTGCACATGGAGTTCAGCCTTCGGCATACGGCAGGCCAGTTCAAGCGCGGATCGGGGCAACGGCGGCACAGCTCCTCCAGACAGATCTATGGATAAGCGGCTATTGTGCCTCAAAACCGGGCGCGACGCCCGGCCCCCGACCGCCCATCCTCAGGCCCCGATCGCTTCCCAATGGGCGGCGCCGGGCGGCACGATCGGCAAGACCTGGGCGGCCGCATCGATTGGGACATGAATCAGGCAGGGACCCGGCCGTGCAAAGATCTCCTCCCAGAACTCCCGCGGCGCGCAGACATCTGCCGCTTGCGCGGGAATGCCAAAACCGCGCGCCACCGCGGGATAGTCTGTGAGGCTCGTAAAACGCGAACCGAAGGCCTGTGCGGTATAAAACGAACTTTGTTGCTGCACCACCAGACCGAGTCCGCCATTGTCGAAGACGATGATCTTGATGTTGAGCCCCTGTTCCCTCAAAGTCGCGAGTTCCTGAATATTCATGAGCAGGCTCCCGTCGCCCGTAAAGCAGATGACGCACTCCTCGGGCCTCGCCAGGGCCGCGCCGATCGCAGCCGGCAGCCCAAAGCCCATCGTCCCTAAACCGCCGGATGTGAGGAAACGCCGGGGACCTGCGAGCGGAAAGTGCTGGGCCACCCACATCTGATGCTGCCCCACATCGGTCACGACAATGCGATCGGCCGGGGCAGCCTGCGCCACTGCCGCAAGCAGGGCGCGAGGGCCTCGCGCGCCCTCGGGGGCTGGCGGATGGGCCCGTTTGAGCTGCGCGATCCGCTCCCGCCAATCCGGCCTAGTGCGCCCGGCCATGAGGGGCATCAGGGCGGCGAGAACACTGTGCAAATCACCCTCTATGGCGATATCGGCGGTGCGCAGCTTGCCGAGTTCGCGAGGATCGATGTCCACATGGATCACGCCGGCCGTAGGGCAAAAATCACTGAGACGCCCGGTCGCCCGGTCATCGAAGCGGGCCCCCAGGGCCACGAGCAAATCAGTCTCGCGCAAGGCCGCGTGGGTCGCCTGCGTCGCGTGCATGCCGAGCATCCCCAGAGACAGCGGATGGTCTTTCGGCAAGACCCCCAAGGCCATCAAGGTCATGACCGCCGGGATGTCCTCGCGCTCGGCAAGCGCGCGTGCCAATGTACCTGCGCCCGCCGAGACCAAACCGCCGCCGAGATACAGGATGGGGCGACAGGCGCTCGCGATCGCGTTGGCCGCCTGCACGAGTTGCGGCAGCGGCGCGGCGGGGCGCACCGTCCCTGCCGTGGCCGTAGGCTCGGGGTCTGCCGACACCATCTCGGTCTGCACGTCCCTCGGTATATCGATCCACACGGGCCCCGGGCGACCGCCCAAGGCCATACGTAGGGCCTGTCGCAAGATCGGTGCAAGATCGTCGGCATGACGCACCAGGGCCGTGAACTTCGTGACGGGCCGGGCCAGCGCGCGGGCGTCCACCTCCTGAAAGGCATCGGTGCCGAGCAAGGCGCGGGGGACCTGTCCTGTGATCACAAGTAACGGGATGGAATCCCGTTGGGCGTCTGCCACGGCCGTCACGAGATTGGTGGCGCCCGGCCCCGAGGACGCAAGGCACACCCCGATCTGCCCGGTCGCCCGCGCAAAGCCCTGGGCCACAAAGCCCGCCGCCTGCTCGTGTCGGACGAGCACGTGGCGGATGCGGGAGGACGTGGCCAGGGCATCATAGATGGGCAGCACGGCGCCCCCCGGGATACCGGCCACGAGCGACACGTCGTTGTCCTCGAGAAATCTCACGATGACTTGGGCGCCGGTCATGATCATGTTGCGACTCCTATTGAGAAAGGCCGGAGTCCGCCGAACGATGAGGAGAAGTATCCGCCGGCGGGGGCTGCCGGCGGATTGAGAAGACGTTTACAAAAGGTCACCCAGGCCGTCGGCGTTGGCTACGCGTACGACCACGACGAACATGCGGGGGGCGCAGTCACAGACACCGCCGAGGACGGCCTTATGCGCGTTTATGGTAAGCCCGGTAATCATGGGCGGTCATTGTCCACCGCCGCGCCCGCCAAGGCAAGCGGCCACGGCGTCCGGCGTATCCCTTGACCGCCATCAAGGAATTCCATACTGAAGTGATCAACTATAGCCCTGCGGTGGATGGCCACCGCGACTCATGGGGA
>JAKAXM010000040.1:6824-9543 GCA_021816625.1 Pseudomonadota bacterium
AGCCGGTCGCGAAAGGCCGCGAAATCCTGGCGCGTGAAGGTCACGCCTGGACGATCCACTCGGCTTACGTTCTTCACCGCCAAATAGGCGTCTTCATTATCGACCTCGACGATACGCCGCCAGAGCTCACGGGCCACGCGCAGTCGGGACACCGGGGCACGCCCCTGGTATTCCTTGTAGAAGCGATAAAACCCCTTGTAATGGCTGATCTCGTCGTCGCGGATATGGCCTGCGATCGACGCCAAGACCGGCTCAGGGCTCGCCCGGGCAATCATCCCGTAAAAGCTCGAGGTCCCGGTCTCGACCACGCAACGGGCTGCCATCTCCAAGGTACGGGTAGGCCCCAAAAGCGATGTCTGGCAATAGGGTGCGTAATCGGTCCGAAAACCCGCAAAGCCCCGCGACCAGTCGAAGTCGGGCCACACCGCCTCGACATAGCGTTTAAGGGCCGCACCGTGACGCATCTCCTCGGGCTCCCATTTGTGTGCCAGCCATTCGCAGGCCGCCTCGTCTCCGGCGTAATACTCGCCGAGATTGCGGGCATACAGATCGGAGAGGATCTCCACGAACGACGAGGCCGTGATCAGATAAAACCAGTCCCGCTGGTCTACGATGGCGTCGCGATCGATGCCGTCGTAGGCAATGTCGTCCAAGGACCATCTTGCGGCCCTAGCCCCTAATGCAGCCGCCATACCGATCGTACTCCTCATGGGTATTGCCACACGTGGCGGCGCCCTGCGACCGCCCGTCGTCGCGACGGATAGGATGAGACCCGCCGGGGGCGTAGTATAAAAAAATACCCAAGGACGGGCTAGCCAGCTCCCGGCACCGGGTCAGTGCACCCGTCGGTAGTAGTCATCGCGAGCGCGGAGATTTAAAATCCATGACCATGAACGAGCAATCCAGGGCGGTGTCTGCAAGCGAACCGCCCGAGGCAGTCCCTGGCGTTATCAAGACGGCGATATTGGCCGGTGGTTGTTTTTGGTGCGTGGAGGCGGTGTTTCGCGAACTCCACGGCGTCACCCAGGTAGAGCCTGGTTATTGCGGGGGCACGCGGGAGACCGCCACCTATGACCAGGTATGCACCGGCCGCACCGGTCATGCCGAGGCGATTCGGGTCTCCTACGACCCCCGTCTGATCAGCTACGCCGAGCTGCTCAAGGTCTTTTTCTCGGTGGCTCATGACCCGACGCAAAAAGACCGGCAAGGCAATGATCGCGGCCGCCAATACCGGTCCGCGATTTTCTATGAAGACGAAGAGCAAAGGGCAGCTGCCGCAACCGCGATGGCACAACTGACCCAAGACCGCGTCTTCAAAGACCCCATTGTCACCGAACTCGTGCCGGCGACTGTATTCTTTCCCGCCGAACCCTACCATAATAACTATGCGGCCCATCACCCCAATCAACCCTATATCGCCTATGTGGCAAGCCCCAAGGTCCAGAAGTTGCGCCGCTACTTCGCGCACATGGTGCGCCGCGAGCCCTTGGGCTAGGTAACGGAGACGAGGTCATGAACACGGAGAAACCGCGGGGCTATTCAGCATCAGGCTATGATCTGTCGCCGCTGCCGAAGGCGCTTTATGACCGCCATGTCCGGGACCTTACCCCGGAGGAACGCCGTGTCCTGCTCGCCGCCGGGACCGAGACGCCGTTTTGCGGCGGCCTCCTCGATGAACATGCGGAGGGTATCTATGCCTGCCGACTCTGTAGCCTCCCTCTCTTTCGATCCGCCGACAAATTCGACTCCGGCACCGGCTGGCCGAGCTTCGTAAGAACCTTTGACGAAGACCATGTGACGCGCCTAACGGACACAAGCCACGGTATGCAGCGCACCGAGATCCGCTGCGCGCGCTGCAATAGCCACCTAGGGCACGTCTTCCCCGATGGACCCGCGCCGACCCACGAGCGCCACTGCGTCAATTCCGTGTCGTTACGCTTCCTGCCCGGCGCCACCGGAGAGATCACGCAACGCCCGGAGGAGTGAGAGCAGGCGACCTGTAAGCTCGCCACCCGGGACCAAAGGTCCCTAGGGGCCGCCACGTCTGCCCACTAGACTCAGCCTTGGCGAGTCCCCGCGGGAGGCGGCGATGTGGGTAATGGTCAATGGGGCCCGGCGCTCGGTGCACGCGGCGCCCGATACACCGCTGTTATGGGTCATTCGCGATGAATGGCACCTTACCGGAACCAAATATGGCTGCGGTATCGGCGTGTGCGGGGCCTGCACGGTCCATCTGGATGGCCAGCCTCTGCGTGCCTGCACCCTGCCCGTGGCGGCGGCGTCTGGCCGCGCACTCACGACCATAGAAGGCCTATCGCGCAACGGCACCCATCCCGTACAACGGGCTTGGATCGCCGAGGATGTCCCGCAGTGTGGCTACTGCCAATCGGGACAGATCATGAGCGCCGCCGCCCTCCTCGCCCGTCACCCGCATCCCAGTGACAGACAGATCGACCAGGCCATGGCGGGCAATCTCTGCCGGTGCGGGACCTATGCGCGCATCCGCCGCGCTATCCACCGTGCCGCGATGCATGACGATGAGGCTTAGCCGCCGGGCGTTTTTCAAGGTGAGCGCCGTGGGCGCAACGCTCGTGCTCGGCATAGACGCAAACCGAGCCCGTGCCGCGCAAGGCCCCTTTCAACCCGATACCTGGGTACATATCCTCGCGAACAACGATACCCTCGTCATCGTCGACAAATCGGAGATGGGTCAGGGGGT
>JAKAXM010000041.1:0-4908 GCA_021816625.1 Pseudomonadota bacterium
ACCGCCTTGGTCCATTCGGGGGATAGCTCTGGTATCTCGCCGGAGCGCTTGAACTCCGATTCCCATTGCTCGATCTGGCGCAACAGGGCCTCCCGGAGGGCCGGAAAACCCTGCACGTCACGCCGCACCACCTCATCGAGGCGGCCCCATTCCCGATCCACTTTCAGGGCGGCATCGGCGCGCGCCTGCGCCTGCAGCAGGGCGCGGTTGCGTCGGCGTATGTCGTCGGCCCCGGTGCGCAAAAAACGCGCCGTAAGCTCAAGGGGGTGGCGCACGAGGCGCGCGCCGGCGCGGATACCTTTATGAAACCCGGGGCGGCCTAGGTACAACACCAGCCAAGCCGCCAGCACCGCGCTAAAAGCCGGGCCAGGCTCTGTCCAAAAGACGATATCCATGAGACCTACCTCTTTGGCATGGCGGTAGGGACTCAATACCATAGCCGAGCCCGGCGATCCACCGATGGCCGATGGACCGCCCTCGACTAAGGACCGGCGGCTAGGGACGCTCTTGGGCTGCCGCCTTGCGGGCCACGAGATCGTCGCGCTTGAGACCAAGCCACATCACTATGGGGCTTGCCACCAACACCGAGCCATAGGTCCCAACGACAATCCCTACGGTCATGGCGAGCGCGAATCCAAACAGAACGGGGCCCCCCAGAAACAGCATCGACAACACCATCATTTGCGTCAAAAGGTGCGTCATGATGGTTCGCGATAAGGTGCGCGTTATAGCGCTGTCTATGATCTCGGCCGTCGTACCCGTACGCATCCGCCGGAAATTCTCCCGGATCCGATCAAACACGACGACTGTGTCATTCACGGAATAACCGAGGACCGCGAGCACCGCGGCCAGCACCGTTAGGGAAAAACTGATATGAAAGAGCGCAAAGACCCCCAGCACGATCACGACATCGTGTATGGTCGCGACAATGGCGCCCACCGCAAACCGCCACTCAAAGCGCACGGTGAGGTAGATCGTGATCCCAAGCGCGACAAAAAGCAGTGCCAGGGCCCCCTGATCGGCCAATTCCGATCCTACTTCGGGACCTACGTACTCGACGCTGCGCAGACTCACCCCTGGATCATGCGTCGCTACCAGTCGCAAAACGCGCACGGCCAGCGCCTTGCTTTTAGCGCCTGCCGTCGGCAAACGGATCAGTATCTTGCTTGCCGTACCGTAATTTTCGACTCGCGCGTGCCGGTAATGGTGGGCGCTCAAAAGACCACGGATCGCCGACGGGGAAATCGCCTGCGGGAACTGGAGCTCGATGACCGTGCCCCCCGTGAAGTCGACGTTTAAATTGAGACCCCGGACCAGTAAGGCCCCGACGGCCACCACGAACAAGAGCAGCGACACAAAAACCGTGGTGCGCGCATAGCGCATGAACGGTAGATCGCGTTGTATGCGAAAGAATTCCATTAGATCCCTAAGCGCGCCAAGCGGCGGCGGCGTCCGTAAACGGCATTAACAAGGGCACGGGTGACCAGGATGGCACTGAAAAGCGAGGTCAGAATGCCCAGACACAAGGTAATGGCAAAACCGCGCACCGAGCCCGACCCCAGCCAGAACAGGGCGAGACCCGCGATCAAGGTGGTCATGTTGGAATCGACGATGGTGCCAAGCGCCTTGTCGAAGCCCGTGGCGATTGCCGCCTGAGGGGTATTTTTATTGCGTAGCTCCTCGCGGATACGCTCGAATATCAGCACATTGGCATCGATCGCCATACCCACGGTCAGGGCGATACCGGCAATACCGGGCAGGGTCAAAGTGGCCTGCAGGATCGACAGCACGGCCACCAGGAGCACGACGTTGATGCCCAGGGCCGTGGCCGCCATAAGTCCAAAGGTCCGGTAATAGATGGCCATGAAGACCGCGATGGCGAGAAAGCCAAATAGCGTCGCATAAAAACCACGCGCGATATTCGCAGCCCCGAGGCTTGGCCCCACGGTGCGCTCCGCAATGATGCTGACGGGTGCCGCCAGCGCGCCGGCGCGCAGCAGGAGGGCGAGATTGCGCGCCGCCCGTACATCCCCTATGCCGGTGATCTGGAAATTCCCACCGATGGGCTCACGGATTACGGGGGCCGTGATCACACGCTCGATCTTGCGGGTGACGCGCACGCGTCGGCCGTCCGGACCCCGCACGGGCACGCCCTGATCATTGCGCTCGAGATGAGATTGAAGTTCCACGTACACGACGGCCATGCGCTGACCGACGCTGCGGCGCGTCACGCGCTCATTCACGGCCGCCCCCCGGCCGTTTAGCGTTATATTGACGACCGGCTGGCCGTTTTGCGGATCCACGCCCGCCGAAGCGTTGGTGATATCGTCTCCGGAGTACAAGACGCGGCGGTACAACAGGATCGGTTGGTCATGACGGTCATAGTAGATACGCGTGCCAGGCGGCGGGTTACCCGACAAGGCCGCGGCCACGCTGTCCTTGCTATCGACCATGTGGACCTCGAGGGTCGCCGTGCGCCCGAGGATCTCCTTGGCGCGGGCGATATCCTCCACGCCTGGCAGCTCTACGACTATGCGGCTATGCCCTTCTTGTTGAATCACGGGGGCCGCCACCCCCAGCTCATTGACCCGGCGCTTGAGAGCGGTGAGGTTTTGTTCCAAGGCATAGTGCTCCCGCGCGCGCACGGCAACCCGCGTCATGACGGCACGCAGAACATGTCCAGGGGCCGTATGGGCCGCGAGGTCTGCAAAATGCTGGGCCATGAACGCGTCCGCCCGCTGCCGATCGGCCGCATTGCGAAACCTGAGATACAAGACGCCGCCCTTCTCTAAACGCACCCGGCGGTAGCGGATCCGCTGGTGGCGAAAGTCGCGGCGCAAGGCACGCGCATCCTCCACGAGCGTCTTGTGCAAGGCGGCGTGCATATCGACCTTCAGCAGGAAATGGACGCCGCCGCGCAGGTCTAGGCCCAGATACATGGGGCGCGCCCCCAGGGCCCGCAGCCATGCCGGTTCGGCCGGGGCCAGCGCCAGGGCCGTACGATAGTCCGGTCCGAGCTTCTGGGCCACCAGGTCGCGGGCCCGCAACTGCGCCCCGGCCCGCGTGAAGCGTAGCTGGATCCCTTTCGCGGTACGGCTCATGCCCTTATACGGGATATGCGCCGCCGCCAGCATCTGCCGGATGGCGGTCTCGGTACCGGCGCCCAGGGCGCCGCCATGGGCCGCCTGGACCTCGACGGCCGGGTTGTCGCCATATACATTGGGAAGGGCATAGAGGGCGCCCAGCACGATGACGAGCCCAATAAGGGCGTTTTTCCACCAGGGATAACGGTTCATCGCCCTATTGAGCCTTCCTGATCGTGTCCTTCGGCAACACGAGCTGGACGCTCGCGGTCTGGATCTTCACCGTGACGCCCGGCGCGATCTCCACCATCGAGTATTGGGGCCCGACCTCGGTCAGACGGCCGAGCAGGCCGCCACCCATGACGACCTCGTCACCGGCTACGAGCGAAGCCAACATCGCCTTTTGCTCACGGGCCCGCTTGCCTTGCGGGCGTATGATCAGGAAATACATCATCGCGCCGACCAAGAACAGCAGCATGAACTGCATAAGATCAGCCCCTCTGGGGGGCTCGGCAGCGGCGGGTGCGGCGGCCCAGGCGTTCGCAATAAACGGAATCATAGACATCCCTTAGTGAGTGGTGACGGCCGTCACCTCGGCCTCCGGGAGTTCCCCGAGGGCGCGTGGCGGCCTTTTATGGCGCGTACGATAAAACGAATCGACAAATTGCTCCAGCCTTCCGGCCGCGATGGCCTCCCGCAGGCCACGCATGAGATCCCCGTAATAGGTGAGATTATGGACAGTCGCAAGCCGCGCCCCCAACATCTCGCCCGAGCGTTGCAGATGATGCAGGTAACTGCGCGTCGTGTGCGTACAGGTATAGCAGGCGCAGTCGGGATCGACGGGCCCGAGATCCTGGGCATAGCCGCTGTTGCGGATCTTGACGACCCCCGTCCGGGTGAAAAGCCAACCGTTGCGGGCGTTGCGCGTCGGTAGCACGCAGTCAAAGAGGTCGATGCCGGCGCAGACGGCGGTGACGATGTCTTCCGGGGTCCCGACACCCATGAGATAGCGCGGGCGGTCCGCGGGTAAGGCGGGGGCGCACTGGGCAATCAGACGGTACATATCGGCCTTCGGCTCCCCCACCGACAGGCCGCCCAGGGCATAGCCATCGAAACCGATACGCCGCAGGCCCTCAGCCGATAAACCCCGCAAGTCTTCATAAAGACCGCCTTGCACGATACCAAACACGGCGCCCGGCCCCCGGTAGGCCACGCGACTGCGTTCTGCCCAGCGCAAAGAGAGTTCCATGCTGGCCCGTGCCTCGCCATAGCTGGCCGGATGGGGCGTGCACTCATCAAAGACCATCGCGATATCGGCGCCAAGCGATGCTTGGGCGGCCATCGCGAGTTCGGGCGTCAGGATGCGCGCGCTCCCATCCCGCGGGGACCGAAACGCCACGCCGTCTTCGCTCACCTTGCGCAAGGCCGCCAGACTAAAGACCTGAAACCCCCCTGAATCCGTGAGTATGGGTCCCGACCAATCCATGAAACGATGGAGACCGCCATGGGCCTCGATGACCGCGAGGCCCGGCCGCTCCATGAGATGGAAGGTATTCCCCAGTACTATGGAGGCGCCCGTCATGGCGATTTCGGGGGCGCTTAGGCCCTTGACCGTGCCGTAGGTGCCGACGGGCATGAATGAAGGGGTCAGAACCGAGCCATGAGCAAGCGACAAGCGGCCGTGGCGGGCGCGCCCATCGCGGCCCAACTCAAGAAAAGGGACAGGAGGCATGGGCCTACGCTAACGCAAACGATCGCCGTTTTCCAGAACGACTTGGCGAACCACCTCCTCGAGCTCGCGAAGTTGGTAGGGTTTGACGATGGC
>JAKAXM010000041.1:5008-8689 GCA_021816625.1 Pseudomonadota bacterium
GGCACGGTTTCGCGTAGCAAATCGCCCAGCGAGGCCTCGCGCTTCACGGGCGCCCCGCCCTTGGCGAACGTCAGGAGTTGCTGGGTCAGTCCGCGGGCGCGCCAGGCCGCTTTCTCGGCCTCCGATAGCGCATGGCTCACGCGATCACCGCCGGCGGTAAACATCTTCGCGAGCGCGATATTCCCGATGACTGCCGTCAGGATGTTATTGAAGTCATGGGCGATCCCGCCGGCCAACACCCCTACCGATTCGAGCTTCTGGGCCTTTAGGAAATCCTCTTCCAGTTTCTGCTGGGCGGTCACGTCGCGGAACACGATCACGGCCCCCGTCACCCGACTATGCGCATCGCGGATCGGGGCCGCGGTATGGATCACCAATCGCCGGCTGCCGTCGCGGGCCCGTAGCAGGAGACGGTCGTCGGGCGGGCCATGATCGTCGGGCCTCAGCAAGTGCGCCTCGGGAGCTGCAATCGGGGTCTCGGACGAGACGTCCTCGAGACGCAAAACCTCATCGAGAGATCGTCCGAGGACCTCGGCCGCGGGCCAGCCCGTCAAGCTCTGGGCAACCCGATTGAAGAGCCGGATATGGCCCTCATTATCGACGGTCACGACGGCCTCGCCTAGGCTGTTCAACGTGACGGCCAGTTGTTCCTTCTCCCGCGCGAGGAGATCGGCCGCACTCTTCTCACTCGTGACATCGGTGCCGGCTGCGATCCACTCCCGACACTGGCCGGCCTGATCAAAAAGCGGCAAAAGCCGGAGCACGACACGCCGGTATGTCCCCTCGCGGTGGGCCAGATCGACCTCGACTGTGATGGGGTGCGGCGCATCCGCAAGCTGCATCATAAGATGTTCGGCATCGGGCGCGCGCAGCGCCCTCATCCAGCCGTGACCCTCAATCTCTGTGAGGCCCTGCCCCGTGAAGGCGCGCCACCCCGACATGTCGTCGCGGGCCCGCCCTTGCGTGTCGAGCCCCCAGACGATCTGAGCCGAGGCCTCGATCAGCGACCGATAGCGCGCCTCGCTCAAGGCCAGCGCCTCTTCGGCATGGCGCCGCTCCTCGATCTCCTCACGCGCCTTGCGATAGAGCCGGGCGTTTTCAACGGCTATGGCCCCTTGCCGGGCGATCTCGGTGGCAAGCGGCAGATCATCCTCGGTATAGCGCCGACTACCTGCGCCGGCCAAGACGAAGGTGATCACGCCCACCGTACGGCCCCGGGCCTTGAGCGGCAGGCGCATGAGCGAACGCAATTGCAGGGTCGCGATGAAGGCTCGATCCTTAGGGTCCTTCAGGACCGAGTCGATCAAGGCTTGATCGACGTGGGTGATGATCTGCGTCTCCCCGGTGCGCGCCACGTGCTCGGCGGCCCAGCGACTCACTTCCGCGTCGGGCCGCCGCTCCAGAATACGCTTGACCAATACGGGATCGCTGTGCGCAAGGCTCGAACGGTCGAGCCCGCCACTTTCGTTGACCACATCCACGGCGCACCAATCCGCGAAGGCGGGCACGACCGCCTGCGCAAGGCCTGCGAGCGTCGACTCGTAATCGAGATTCTCGGTGACCCGCCGCGTCACCTCCGCCAAAACGTCCACGCCGCTCGCGCGGCCCGCAGGCCCGGGCAAGATAGCGCATACCCCATACCAACGGACCCCTTCCGGGCCAACCGGCGCGCGCTGCGCCCAGAGACCACACCATCGCCACTGGTCCTCGGTAGCGCCCAGCCGGGCCTCGACGGAAAAGCCCGTGGAATCCGCTACGGCCTGCCGCCAGGCCGTAAGCACACGGGACTGGTCCTCAGGGTGCACCAAAACCAGCCAGCCCTCGCGCTGGAGCCTGTCTCGGGGGATGCCGAAGACCCGTCCCCATTCGGCGTTATGGTAGTCGATAACACCCTGGCCGTCGGCGGCCCACATCATCTGCGGGAACCGGTCGCCAAGCGCCCAATCCCCCGCTGCGTCCACCTCCTCTCGGACCGGGCCCTTGCGCGCAGCCTCCGGACCGTCGCAGCGCCGCTTGAGCGCGCACGTCAAAAATTCTCCGATCCGCTCTTCGTCTGGGGGGCTAAGGACCCAGCACGCACCGCGCAATACCGGGCTATCATGAAAATGTTCGTTGATTTCGTTCGCCACATGGAAATCCGCAATGAATAGGACGTGAACGCCGGGCACCACACGCTGTACCTCCTCGGCCACTGCGAGGTTTCCCTTGGACTTGCCGCTCACGACCAGGAGGCGCGGTTGGTCGGAACGGCTCGTGGCCAGATAATGACGGGCGCTACGCGCTGTTCGGCACTGGTGGGGTGTCAAGCCTAAGCGGCCAGCGGCGCGCGAGACTCGCTCAAAAGACTCCCCGCCGTGCGAGTCGACAACAAGAACTGTATGCGGCAATTGTGCGGTCCTAAAGGGTACTGAAGGATCGACCGGACTCGACCCGCAGGCCATCCGACCAAGGTCGGTCGGTCTTTTGTCGCCCTTTGCCAGACCCTCTACTGAGAGGGGGCCGCCGCCCAGATCAGCATGGCATCACCATAACTGAAGAATCGGTAACGTGCCTGAACGGCATATCGATAGGCGGCCATGACGCGGGATTGGCCGGCGAAAGCGCAAACGAGCATTAAAAGCGTGGACCGCGGCAAATGAAAGTTGGTTATGAGACCTTCCGTCACCCGAAACACAAAACCCGGGCGAATAAAAAGCTCGGTATCACCCGTGAATGCCCGCAGACCATCTGCACGCGCCGCCGATTCCAGGGCTCGAGCGGTGGTCGTGCCGACCGCAATGACCCGACCGCCTCGGTTACGAGCGGCTGCGATCGCCGCGACGCACTCATCGGAGACTACGACACGCTCGGGGTGGAGGCGCCCTTGCGCAAGCGTCTCGGGACGCGGTGGCCGAAAGGTCCCGGCCCCGACGTGGAGGGTCACAAAGGCACTCCGAATCCCCGCTTGCCGCAGCCGGTCCAAAAGGCCTTCATCAAAATGAAGGCCGGCCGTTGGCGCCGCGACAGCACCCGGGACCCGGGCGTACACAGTCTGATAACGCGCCCGATCTTCCTCCGTGTCCGGCCGCTCGATATACGGAGGCAGCGGGACATGCCCGACGCGCTCGATGAGATCCATGAGTTCGCCTGGGCCGCTGAACTGGACTTCAGTCAACTCTCCCGTCCGCCCGAGCACCGTTGCGCAAAGCCCGCCCTCGAGGATTAGGACCTCCCCTACCTTTGGCGCCTTGCTGGCGCGCAATGCGACATGGGCCCGGCCTGCCTCATCCACGAATCGCTCAAGCAAGAGCTCGACGCGGCCCCCGGTCGGCCGCTGCCCCAGGAATCGCGCCGGGAGCACGCGTGTATCATTAAAAACCAGAATGTCCTCTGGCCGTAGATAAGCGAGCAGATCCGAAAATCGGCGATCGGCAAGGCTTTCCGTATGCGGATCGACCACCAGCAGGCGGCTTGCCGTCCGCGGCGAGACCGGTTCCTGGGCGATGAGGTCGGTGGGTAGGTCGTAATCAAAGGCATCAGGCGTCATGCCGCGGATTATACGGAAAAGGGTCGGCCTGTTGTCTTGAAAGGGAAACCCGTTATACTGCGCGTGCGCCGGGATGGCGGAACTGGCAGACGCGCCGGACTCAAAATCCGGTGGTAGAGATACCGTGTGGGTTCGACCCCCTCTCCCGGCACCAA
>JAKAXM010000001.1 GCA_021816625.1 Pseudomonadota bacterium
GCCGGGCGCACCAACAAAAAGGGCCCCCGAAGGGGCCCTCGTGGGGCGGGCGGGGCTAGGCCCCGACCGACGGACCTCAAGACACCGTGATCTTCTTTGGCTTGACCTCTTCTGCCTTTGGCAGGATGAGTTCAAGGACACCGTCCTTGTAATTGGCCGCCACCTTCTTCTCGTCGATGTGCGAACCGAGCCGCACGCTGCGGGTCAATTTACCGTAGCAGCGTTCCTCGCGGATCACGCGATCACCGGCCTTTTCCTCATGCTGGCGTTTCACTTCACCGCAGATCGTCAGCACCCCTTCGGCGAGCGTGATGTCGATGTCTTCACGGCTCACCCCGGGCATGTCCATACGGATCACGTATTCATTATCGCGCTCCGTCACATCCATGGCCGGTACTACTCCGGCCGGCGCACCGTCTGGTTTGCGGCGCAGCGGGCGGAAGAAGCCCTCCAAAAGGTTGTCCAGTTCGTCGTTTACGAGCGTCCAGCCCGTGTTAGTGGGGGTTTGCATCAATCCTGCCATAACAATCACCTCCTGAGAATGAGTGGCGGGGCCAGGCCCCGGTACAGGCCCTAATGTGGGGGTAAGCGGGGGATTTTCAAGAGCGGCGGCCGGCCGACATTACCCGCTGGAGCGGCCGCGGCGTTGCCTTGCGGGCGGACCGCTGCGGGGCCCTTTACAGGCCCCCATCGGCGTCTTCCCCGCCTTCGGCACGGGTCGCGCCCCGAGGCCGGTCGCCCATCACGCCCCGGGTCCCAACACCGGCCCGGCACGCCGGCCGCCGGAGACGGCCGGCAGATCCCACATGGCTCTATTCCGCCTTTTAACCCGCCGATTCAGGCGATTTTTTTTACCTCCCCATCTCACACTTTAATGGCAGTATTTCGTTATATATTTACGTTGTAATAGACAGGCTTCCGTCACAGTCTCCGAGTTCCGTAAAAATATTTTCTTTTTCACTGACCTATATCAGTGCCTGGCGTCCATAACCATGGTGTTTTAGCGTGGCGACAGTATGCTCCAAATACGCGCTATCGTATTTTTCTATGCGCTTCATAAACGCGGCTTTTATTATACTTCCGCTCCCGTCGAATTTATGGTGTTGCCGTATTTCGTCTACGGTCCTATAGTCCCCAAAGGCCGCGGGTATTGGGGCACCCCCATCATGCAAATAGGCCTAGTCCTGCGCTGCGCCGCGCCGCCTGCGGGCCCTTGGGGGCCATCCCCGCGCGCGCCGGACCGCCCACCCACCTGGAGATACGCCATGATCGTCAAAGATGTCATGACTACTCGAATAAAAACCGTAAGCCCAGACAGCGCCCTGCGTGACGCCGCCACCTTGCTCGGGTTCTACCATATCAGCGGGTTGCCCGTGATAACCGAGGATGGAACCCTGGTAGGCCTGATATCCGAGAAAGACATACTGCGCGCCTTCTACCCAAAGATCGATAACGCCATCGAGCTCGCGGCGGCGGTGGAGTTCGGAGACCTCGACGTCGAGTTTCGGGATGCCATGGATTCGCCGGTCCGCAACTGGATGACGACCCATGTGTTCACCGTTGGGCCCAACGAACCAATATTGCGCGCGGCCGCCATCATGATTGCCCACAAGGTCCGGCGCGTCCCGGTCACGACCGGAAAGATACTCGTGGGCCTGCTCAGCATAGGCGATGTCCATAAAGCGGTTTTAAAGGAGACATTCGATCGCAAGCTTGGGCAAAGCGGCGCCATTTCTCACCTAAAGCCTAGATCCTAATGGGCCTTGCGCCACAAGCCGATGAACCGAACGAGTCTTAAGGAGGGTGTAATGGGTCAAGCCGTCAATGAAACAAGCGTTCCGGAAAGCCAAAAGCCGGCCGGGTTGAGCAGCACGGAAGTCGCACAGCGCTTAGCGCAGTATGGTCCCAATGTTATTGCCGAGGATCGACCCAATCCCTTGAAGCTCTTTCTGAAAAAGCTCTGGGGACCGGTACCCTGGATGCTGGAAGCGACCTTGGTGCTCGAGCTTATCATGGGGAACCGGATCGAGGGTCTTATCATCGGGTTCTTGCTCGTATTCAACGCCATTCTTGGGTTCATGCACCAGCAAAAGGCCCAGAATGCGCTGAACATGCTGCGTACTCGCCTGCAGATCATGGCACGCGTGCGGCGCGATGGCGTTTGGAAGCAGGTGGCGTCGGCAGAGCTGGTTCCCGGCGACTACGTGCATCTGCGCGTGGGAGATTTTGCGCCGGCCGACCTGACTTTAAACGAAGGGCAGGTTCTGGTGGACCAATCGGCCCTGACTGGGGAGTCCGTGCCGGTCGAGCGCGAGCCGGGAGAGAGCGTTTACTCGGGGTCGGTATTGCGGCGAGGTGAGGCGAGCGGGACCATAACGGCAACCGGCAGTAGGAGCTTCTTTGGTAAGACCGCCGAGCTCATGAGAGGGGCGGGGAGCCGGGGGCATGCCGAGGAGCTCGTGATGTCGATCGTGCGCTATCTGCTGCTCATGGACGGCGTATTGGTCGTAGCGATCTTGGTGTATGCCGGGATGACGGGCCTGCCCCTCATGAAGGTCATGCCCTTTGCGCTCATCCTGTTGGTCGCATCGGTGCCGGTGGCCTTGACCGCAACCTTTACACTGACAAGCGCGGTTGCTTCCCTGGATCTGTCGGGGCAAGGGGTGTTATTGACCCGCCTGGCCGCCATCGAAGAATCGGCGGCGATGGATGAGTTGTGCAGCGACAAGACCGGGACGCTTACTTTGAACGAACTGACCTTATCGGCGCTACAGGCGGCCGATGGTGTGGATGACGACACGCTGCTGCTCATGGGGGCACTCGCGAGCGACGAACGGACCCAGGACCCACTCGATAAGGCCATACTGACCCGGCTGGCCGCCCGGAACATCGCGCTCCCCCCAAAGACGGGCTTTACTCCCTTTGACCCAAGCACCAAGCGGTCGGAGGCGACCTTCCTGCGCGATGGTCAGACCTGGCGCGCCGTCAAGGGCGCCCCGCATGTCGTAGCGAAACTTGCCGGGGTGGATGGGGCGTTTTGGGAGGCCGGGATCGCCGATCTGGCGGCGAGCGGCGCCCGCGTCCTAGGGATCGCGGCGGGGATAGGCGACGCTTTGCGGTTTCAGGGCCTGATCGCGCTGTCCGACCCCCCGCGCCCGGAGGCCCGCGGCATCATTGCCGAACTGCGTAAACTCGGGGTACGGGTGCGCATGGTAACGGGCGACAGCGTCGCCACGGCCCGCGTAGTGGCAGCGGAACTCGGCATGGAGGGGGCGCTCGTGGGGGGGCGCGACGAGATTGCGAGCGGCACGATCTGCGACATCTACGCCGGGGTCTACCCGGAGGACAAGTATCGGCTCGTCCAGACCTTCCAGCAGGCCGGACACACGGTCGGGATGACCGGCGACGGCGTCAACGACGCCCCGGCCCTCAAGCAGGCGGAGGTCGGGATCGCGGTGGCTACGGCCACCGATGTCGCCAAGGCGGCGGCGAGCATGGTGCTTACGGATTCCGGTCTCAAGGGGGTAGTGGAGGCCGTAAAGACCGGGCGCCGGGTCTATCAGAGGCTCTTGACTTACACCCTCAACAAGATCGTAAAGACCATCCAGGTCGCGGTGTTTTTAAGCGTCGGCCTCATCGTATTTCGGCATTTCGTGGTCACACCGCTCTTGGTCTTGCTGCTGCTCTTTGCAAACGACTTCGTGACCATGTCGATCGCCAACGACAATGTGCGGGTATCGCCCACACCCGATATCTGGAACGTAAAGGTCTTGATCAAGACATCGGTCGTCATCGCCATTGCCTGGCTCATCTACATATTCGCGGTCTTCGGGGTCGGTCGGGACGTCATGGGTCTGCCCATCCCCACGCTGCGCACCCTAAGCTTCCTGGGCCTCGTGTATTCCGGGCTGTCTAACGTACTGCTGGTACGGGAACGATCCTACCTATGGTCTTCGCGGCCTGGCACATACCTTATGACGGCCATCGGGGGCGATGTCGTCATGGTATCGCTGCTTGCGCATTACGGGGTGTTTGGCATGGCGCCCGTCGCCTGGTCTTACGTCGCCATCCTGCTGGCCTTCACGGTCGTCTACGTCGCCCTACTGGATCTCATCAAGGTACCGCTCCTGCGTACGCCCGCCGGGCCGTCGGCCAGCGCGGTTTCCTAGGAGACGATGCGGGATCGGTCCGGGCCTGCGCAGACGGGCCCGGACACCCTCCGGCTAGAGGATGTAACGCGCGAGGTCCTCGTTGCCGGCCAGCGCCGAGAGGTGACTGTCGACATAGGCCGCGTCGATCGCGACACTCGTGCCACCCTTGTCTGGGGCCTCGTAGGATACCGTCTCCAGGAGGCGTTCCATGAGGGTGTGCAGTCTGCGCGCCCCAATGTTTTCAGTGCGCTCATTGACCTGAAAGGCAAGCTCTGCCAGACGCCGCACGCCGTCGACCCGAAACTCAAGACCGAGCCCCTCGGTCGCAAGGAGTGCCGCGTACTGCTCGGTGAGTGACGCATGCGTGTCCTTGAGGATACGCTCGAAGTCGTCGGCCGTAAGGGCATCGAGTTCGACCCGAATCGGCAAACGCCCCTGCAATTCCGGGATGAGATCCGAAGGCCGAGCGACATGGAAGGCACCCGAGGCGATAAACAAGATGTGATCGGTGCGGACCATGCCGTACTTGGTGGTGACGGTCGACCCCTCTATGAGCGGCAAGAGATCCCGTTGCACGCCCTCCCGCGAGACTTGCGGCCCCTGACCTTCGCCGTGGCCCGCAATCTTGTCGATCTCGTCAATAAACACGATTCCGTGCTGCTCGACCCGCTCGATGGCCCGCGTCTTCAGCTCGTCTTCATTGACGAGCCGCCCCGCCTCTTCCTCGGTTGCGAGCCGCATAGCCTCCCGCACCTTGACCTTGCGCAGCTTGGTGGACTTGTTGCCGAGACTCTGGAATATGCCCTGGAGCTGGCTCGTCATCTCTTCCATGCCAGGAGGGGCGAATATCTCGACACCCGCCGGCGCGCCCCGCAGTTCAATCTCGATCTCGGTGTCATCGAGCTCACCCATGCGCAGGCGCTGCCGAAAGCGCTGGCGCGCCGCATTGTCTTCGTGATGGGCGGCCTGGTGGGTCATGGAGTAGGGGCTCTCGCGCACCGGCGGCACAAGGGCATCCAAGACCCGCTCTTCGGCCGCGTCTTCTGCCTTGGCGCGTACGCGCTCCATCTCCTGCGAGCGCATCATCTTTACGGCAATCTCGACGAGATCCCGCACGATGGAATCCACGTCGCGCCCGACGTAGCCCACCTCCGTGAATTTGGTGGCTTCGACCTTAAGGAACGGGGCGCGCGCCAATCGCGCGAGCCGGCGGGCGATCTCCGTCTTCCCGCAGCCCGTCGGCCCGATCATGAGAATGTTCTTCGGGGTAATCTCGGCGCGCAGCTCGGCGTCGGCGACCTGGGCACGCCGCCAGCGGTTGCGCAGGGCAATGGCAACCGCGCGCTTGGCCGCGGCCTGGCCCACGATATGGCGATCCAATTCCTGTACGATTTCCCGCGGCGTCATTTCCGACATCAAGGGCGTCCTAGTTCTTCGATGGTGAGATTGTGATTGGTGTAGAGGCAGATGTCGCCGGCGATGTGCAGGGCTTTTTCGACGATATCCCGCGCGGAGAGGTCCGTGTGGGCCAGCAGCGCGCGCGAGGCCGCCTGTGCATAAGGCCCTCCCGAACCGATGGCGATCAGCCCATCTTCAGGCTCGATCACGTCGCCGCTCCCGGTCAGGATCAGCGAGGCGGTCGCGTCGGCGACGGCAAGCAGGGCCTCGAGACGCCGCAAGAGCCGATCGGTCCGCCAATCTTTGGCAAGCTCGACCGCGGCCCGCGTCAGCTGCCCCTGGTGTTTTTCAAGCTTGGCCTCGAAACGCTCAAACAGCGTAAAGGCGTCGGCCGTGCCCCCGGCAAAGCCGGCCAAAATACTGTCTTTGTAGAGCCGGCGGACCTTGCGGGCATTCGCCTTCATCACGATATGCCCCATGGTCACCTGGCCGTCGCCGCCGATGACAACATGGCCCCCGCGGCGCACCGATAAAATGGTCGTACCGTGAAATGATTCCAACGCCCCTCCCGGCCTCTGTCTGTTAGCCCCATGTGGAGGCGCGGGGCGGGAAAGGCAAGGGGGGGTCAGCGATAAATGAGGTAATTGTCGGTAGCGCGTCGGCCTTCATTCTGACGTCGACCGCCGCGATCGGGCTCCCAGCGCACCACCGTCCGGCGGTCGCCGCACGCGCGCCGCATCACGCGCCGCCGATCGGGTCCACAATAAGTGCTCGTGCGTACCCGCCCCCGTAGCTGCGTAAAGCCTTCCTTCATGACCCCTCCCCGGTTGCGGCCTACCCCAACGGGGCACGCTAGCATACTGCAGCGCTCGCTTCAATGTCCCGCCGAGGCGGCCCTAGGCGGCAGCCACGACGGCCGCAGCCCTGTCAGGGACGCTTGCGGCGCGCCCGCGGGTGGGTCTCGTCGTAGACGCGCGCGAGCTGCTGAAAGTCCAGGTGCGTGTAGATCTGGGTGGTGCTCAAGTGGGCGTGGCCGAGCAACTCCTGGACGGCACGTAGATCCTGACTCGACTGCAGGATATGGCTGGCAAACGAGTGGCGCAGCATATGGGGATGCAGGGGGACCGCAAGCCCCCGCGCACGCGCAAAGACAGTAAGCCGCTTTTGGATGGCGCGCGGGCCTAGGGGCCGGCCACTACGCCCGGTGAAGACCGCACCGAAAGGACCCCCGCCTACGCGCAAGGGTAGCCAGGCCTTGAGGGCCTGCGCTGCCGCCGCACCCATGGGCACCAGCCGCTCGCGCCGCCCCTTGCCGGTCACCCGCACGAGCCCCTGAGCGAAATCGAGGTCCGCTAGGCGCAGGCCTGCGAGCTCCGCAAGACGCAGACCGGCCCCGTAGAATAGTTCGATCATGGCGAGATCCCGGGTCTCGAGCGCCGACTGCGGCGGCTGGGACAAAAGGCCTTGAAGCTCGTCGACCCGGAGGTCGTGGGGCAGTGCGCGGGGCGTGGCCGGGGCCTGGACGCCGCGAAAGGGGTTGGCCGGCAGACCGGCCTCCCGGTACAGGGTACGCGCCGCGGCCAGCGCCCGGGCTATGGTGCGGCCGCTACGTCCCTGGCGGCTTAGCCCCCCCACAAAGCGCCGCGCGAGCTCCTGGCTCAACGCCTGCGGTTGCGCGCAGCCTTGGGCGCGCGCAAAGCGCGCAAGCTCGGCCAGATCGCGGGCGTAGGCGGCAAGGGTATGCGCAGAATAACGCCGTTCGAAGGCCAGCCGCTTGAGGCAGGCATCTATCGTGAGCGTCCAGGCATCCGCCGTCACGGCCGATCCAGATGGCGAGCCACCGCACGCATCAGCAACTCCCCCAGGCGACTCAAATACACCGTGCCGATACCGACCGGGAAATGTCCGGGGTCCTGGCTTCCAAAGACCAGAAGCCCGGACCGTACGGGGTCCCGTAAAGGGGTAAGGGCGACCGAGGCCACGCGGCCCTCATCGGCTCCCAGTAGTCCACGCACGGTGGCCAAGATGGTCTTGGGGCCACACAGCGGCCGGTCGCGGGCCAGTGCGAGCCCTTGCCTTAAGCGCGCATCATCGGGGGACACAAACTCGGCCCGGCCGTTCAAAGGCCCTCCGTCGATACCCAGCACGATCACCACCGCATCCAACTTCAATTGGTTGCGCCCCAGGTCGTAGATGCTACCAAATACATCGTCAAGCGAGGCCGCGTCGATCAAGGCGACCGCGAGGCGGTGGAGCTTTTCGGACAGCGCGTCGTTCTCACGAGCGGTAGCGAGAAAATTCTGGCGTTCGCGATCGCGTAGCGCAAGCCGCTCGCGCAAAACGGCCACTTGTTTCTCGATGAGCGAGGTCGCAAGGCCGCGTCCCCGGTGCGGGATGCGCAGAACCTCGAGCAGGTCGTCGTGACGCTCGAAATAATCCGGGTTCTCGCGCAGGAGACGCGCCACCCCGGCCTCCCAGGAACGATCCTCAGTCGGTCCCTTCACAGCCCAACCCCTCATCATGGAACCAGCCTTCGTACACCCGGCATGCGGGCCCGCGCATCCAGACGGGACCGTGGCCGTCAAACTGGATGGTCAGCCGACCCCCGCGCAGCATGACCTCGACTAAGTCATCCAAGAGTCCGCGCTCGCGCCCGGCGACGACAGCCGCGCACGCGCCGCTACCGCAAGCTAGCGTCTCGCCGGCCCCGCGCTCATAGACGCGCAAACGAATGGTCCGACGGTTGATGACTTGCATAAAACCGACGTTCACTCCCTCCGGGAACCGCGGGTGCCGTTCGATCAACGGCCCTTCCACGGCCACCGGGGCCTGCTCGACGTCGGAGACCACCTGCACCGCGTGCGGATTGCCAAGCGACAGCACCGTGATCTGCGCAACCCGGCTGCCGAGATTCAGGGCATACGAACGTTCTTCCCGATCGGCGAGGAAGGGAATGCTCGGCGGATCCCAGCGCACCGGCCCCATATTGACGAGCACATCGCCGTCCGCTTGTAGACTCAAGGCGATGACGCCGCCGGCCGTCCGAACCGTTATGGTGTCCTTGGTACTAAGCCCCTCGTCACGGACATAACGCGCAAAACAGCGTGCGCCGTTACCACACTGCTGGACTTCCCCGCCATCGGCATTGAATATCCGGTAGCCGAAATCCACCCCCGGTTCCGCTGCCGGCAAGACCACCAGGACCTGGTCACAGCCCACGCCGAAGTGGCGATCCGCGATCCGGCGAATACGGGCGGGACTGAGATCGGGCATCTGCTCCAGCGCATTCAGGACTACAAAATCGTTGCCGAGCCCATGCATCTTCGTGAACCGCAAGGCCTGCGTCATAACAGGGCCTCGCGCACGATGCGTTCGCCGCGCATGAGATCGGCGTAGGACTCACGCGTGCGCACCACATGAAACCTGGCCCCATCGACCAGGACCTCGGCGGCCCGGGGGCGGGCATTGTACTGGCTGCTCATGGCAAAACCGTAGGCCCCCGCGTCGAGAATCGCAAGAATATCGGCAGGTTCGATGGCGAGCTGCCGGCCGCGCCCCAAGACATCGGCGCTCTCGCAGACAGGACCGACCACGTCATAGGCGCAAGGGGTCTCGTGGCGCCGCAAAACGGCGCGCACCTCCTGCCAAGCCTCATACAGGGCCGGGCGTATGAGGTCATTCATCCCGGCATCCGTGATCGCAAACCGCCGCTCCTCGGTCTCCTTGATGTATTCGATCCGGGTCAGAAGCGCGCCACTCGCCCCTACAATGGCCCGACCAGGCTCCAAGATAAGTTCGATATCCTGAAGACCGTGGACCGCGAGGCGCTCTTTGATGAGTGCCATGTAAGCGGTCACGCTGGGCGGGTCTTCATCTCGGTACCGAATACCAAGGCCGCCGCCCACGTCAACGTGACGCAAGGGCAACCCCGCCTGCCGCAGGGCCAGGACCTCGGGAAGCACGCGGTCGAGGGCGTCGGCGAAGGGTCCGAGCTCGGTCAATTGAGAACCGATATGGCAATCGATGCCTATGAAGGCGAGATGAGGAAAACGCGAGGCCTCACGATACCAGGCGATGGCCTCGGCCAAGGGAACGCCAAACTTGCTCTCCTTGAGCCCGGTCGCAATATAGGGATGGGTCCGCGCATCGACGTCGGGATTGACACGCAAGGACACCGGCGCGCGCAGGCCCAGGGCCCCGGCCACGGCATTCAACCGCGCGAGCTCGGCGGCCGATTCGACGTTAAAACAGCGGATGCCGGCGGTGAGCGCACGCCGCATCTCGGCCTCTGTCTTACCGACCCCGGAAAAAACGATGCGCTCAGGCCGGCCGCCTGCCGCCAGCACCCGCTCAAGCTCGCCCTGCGAGACGATATCAAAACCTGCGCCCAGGTCGGCGAGGATAGCCAACAAGGCCAGGTTGCTGTTGGCCTTGACCGCATAGGCGATGAGTCCAGGCTGGGCGCCCAGGGCCTGTGCGAACGACCGGTAGGCCGTCACGAGGGCGGCGCGGCTATAGACGTAACACGGCGTCCCGATCTCTGCGGCAATGTCGGCCAGGGGGACCTGCTCTACGCACAGTCGGTCACCCACATAGTGAAAAGTACTCATGGGTGACGCGCGGCGGCGGGCTGAGCGGCGGGGGCCGGAGCCGGCTTAGCGTGGGGCATATACAAGGGGCCTTCCTTACCGCAGGCCGTGATAGCGCACAGACACACAAGAATCATCCATCGGTAACTCATGACAGTTGCAAGACCACCTGACGCATCGCCCACTCCCGGGTCATATCCGCGAGACTCAACACCCCGGCGCATACCGATGCCCCGGGCTCCCCTGTCGCCGCCATCCATTTCCGCACAAGGGCCACGGCCGGCATGCAAAGGACCGACAGGCCGTCCTCAGGCGACACCAACGCCGCGCTGCGTGCAAGCGGCTGCCCCCCGCGTTCGCCTCGCAGCACCACACTCAATCCAAACGCGGCCTGGCCAAAGCGCGCGAGCCTCTTTTGGACGAAATGGAGCCCCTTCGCGAGACGCGCGAGATCGGCAATCACCCCGAGGCGATTCAGAAAACCAAGGCAGACATGGCCATGATTCAAGACCGGTAGATCAAGACCGGTTCGATAGGTGACCGCCGCGCCGTAACGCTTGCTCAGAATCTCGATCTCAGGGGCATCGGTGACATAGAGCCGGCGCCTGCCAAACGGTGCGGGAAGGGTTACCATGCGGCCATGGGTGAAGGCCGGCACCTCACGCGAGGCCCCGTGCTCATAGACGCATGCGCGTCGCCCCTGCGCCTCCAGCAAGGCCCGTACGCTCGCCAGTCCCCGCGGATTGCGGTTCCCAGACAACATGGCCACCTCGATTTCCGTGATCGTATCGAAACCCGGCGCTACGGTCTCCACGAGAACGGAGGAGAAGGCCAAGGCCGAACCGGCCCCAGAAACAAGACAGGCGTGACCCTCGACCGCGCGCGAATGCAGGGCCTGGATGCCCAGTATATAAGACTTCTCGTCGGCCATGTCCACGTAATGGACCCCGCGGCGTGCGCAGCGCTCGGCCACGGCGTAATCGTGAGCGCGAAAAGGTCCGCACGTATTGACCACCGCGAATACGCCGTCCAGGGCCGCATTCAGCGATCCTTGCCGCTGGATGTCGACCGCTACAAAGGGCAGACCGAGTTGCGCCGCTACGGCCGGTCCGCGCACCGTATCCCGACCCCCCAGCACACATTCCGCCTCCGGGTCGCGCATCAAGAGCTCCGCTATACGCCGCCCGCAGGTGCCGTAACCGCCCAAGATCAGGATTTTCTTTGTCATGCGGCAAGGATAGAGGGTAAACCGCCGCCGACTCAAGGCATAGGCCGCGGGCGGCCCCGCCGCTATCCGGCCCGGTTTTGCCGCGGGGACCCGCACTGGCCTGTTCGTTTGGCCGCAAGCCCGCTACCATGGGCCCGACGGCCCCGGCGCCGGCCCTGTCCGCGGCGGATGGCCCCCGTGCCCGACGAGATGAACGGCGGTAGCGGCGCGACCGGCGTCGCCTAAGGAGCTACAGTGTTGAATGATGCGGAATTTGAAGACCGGTCGCGCGCGACCCTGGACACCATCGAACAAGCCCTCGAAGCCCATGCCCCCGACATCGACTACGAGACCGAAGACGAGATATTGACGCTCGAGTTCCCCGACGGGTCGCGCATCATCATCAACAAGCAGCGTCCCCTGCGGCAGATCTGGCTGGCCGCCCGCGCGGGCGGCTTTCACTACGACTACGACGCCGCGTCCGGAACCTGGTTGCGCGGAGGCGGCGGGGAACTCATCGCCGACCTCGAGACCTTCGCCAGCAGCCAGCTCCGGAAGCCCGTCCGTCTACGCTAAGCTTCCTCATTCCCAAATCTGGTCACGGTGGTGGATGAAGGCCCCGCGCTCCCCGCATTTAGGGCAGACAGACGTCTCAGCATCGTCGGCCAAGAGCTGGATGCCGTCGTGGTAACAAAGACTGCAGCGCGGCGTGGTCGCGTCGTCGACCCAGGTACTGCCGACCGAGTGGCAATTATCACAAGAAAAAAGCCGCAGATAGGGGACCGGCATCCGGCCCCGCCCCAACCCCAGATCCCGCTCCTCATACCGGCAAGCGCGGCAGACAAAATCGACCTTATGTCCCACGGTCGCCAGCCCCCGGAAAGATCAAGGCCGCCACATCGCGGTAATGCTTGACGTAATGCAAAGTGAGGCCCTCACGGACATTTTCTGGTAACTCCTCGAAATCGTTACGATTTGCCTCTGGGATTATGATCTCCGGGATCTTCACCCGGCGCGCCGCTATGATCTTTTCGCGGATGCCACCCACCGGCAGAACATGTCCGGTCAGCGTGATCTCGCCGGTCATGGCAAGCGGACGGGTAATCCGCTTGCCGCGGGCGAGCGACAGTAGCGCGCTTGCGATCGTGACACCGGCGCTTGGCCCGTCTTTGGGGATCGCCCCGGCAGGCACATGCAAGTGCAGGGAGGCCTTGTCGAAAAAGTCCTCCGGGCAGCCATAGGCCCTGCAGTGCGAAGAGATGTAGCTATAAGCGATCTCGGCGGATTCGCGCATAACCTCACCTAACTGTCCCGTAATCTTGATCCCGCGGTTGGTCCGGTGCACCCGTGTCACCTCGATGTCGAGTATGGCACCCCCCATGGGCGTCCATGCGAGACCCGTCACCACCCCTACGCCACGCAAGGGCTTGATCGGCTGAAAGACAGGGCGATCGAGGTATTGCTCGAGATTACGCTTCCCGACCTTGATCGGCGGGGTCTTGCCATTGATCATGGCCACCACGGCCTTGCGGGCGATCGAGCCAAGCTTCTTTTCGAGACTGCGGACCCCGGCCTCGCGCGCATAGCCCTCGATGATCTCACGGATCGCCTGATCCTCGATGCGCAGCTGGCCGGGCTTCAGCCCGACCCGGTCCATCTGCTTGGGCAAGAGATGGTGTTTGGCGATCGCCATCTTTTCGCTCGTGATATAGCCCGCGAGACGGATGACCTCCATGCGATCGAGCAAGGGCCTAGGGATGGTGTCGAGTTGGTTGGCCGTACAGACAAACAGGACCTTCGATAGATCGAAACGCAGATCCAAATAGTGATCCAGGAAGTCGACGTTCTGTTCCGGATCCAAGACCTCGAGCAGGGCCGAGGCGGGATTCCCTTGATACGAAGACCCGATCTTGTCGATCTCATCGAGCATGATGATCGGGTTTGCGACACCCACCTCGCGGATGGCCTGTATGAATTTACCGGGCATCGCTCCGATATAGGTACGGCGGTGTCCCTTGATCTCGGCCTCATCGCGCATACCGCCGACAGAGAAGCGATAGAATTTACGCCCCAGGGACGAGGCGATCGATCGCCCGATCGAGGTCTTTCCGACCCCCGGGGGGCCGACCAACAAGAGGATGGAACCGGCCACCTCACCTTTCATGGCACCGACGGCGAGAAACTCGATGATGCGATCTTTCACGTCATCGAGGCCATCGTGATCCTGATCTAGGATCGTCCGGGCCTGCTTCAGGTCGATCTTGTCGCTTGAGTACCGGCCCCACGGCAACATGGTCAGCCACTCGAGATAATTGCGGGTGACGGCATACTCGGGAGAACCCATCTCCAGTACTGCCATCTTTTGCAACTCCTCCTCGATGCGCTTGTCGGCGGCCTCGGGCAAAGCGAGCGTCTTGATGCGCTCGCGGAATACCTCGATCTCGGCGGTCCGGTCATCCTTGGCAATACCGAGCTCCTTCTGGATGGCCTTTAGCTGTTCGCGCAGAAAAAATTGCCGTTGCTGCTCATTGATCTTTTCTTCGACGCGTTCGCTGATGCGTGCCTGGGTCTTGGCGATCTCCAGTTCCTTTTTCAAAAGAAACAGGACCTTCTCGAGCCGGGGCTCGAGCGCCGTCGTCTTAAGGACGTCCTGTAGTTCCTCCTTGGTGGCGGTCGTAAGGCTCGCCGCAAAATCCGCGAGCCGGGACGGCTGATCGGGCCCAAAGCGGGTCAGGAAGAATTTGAGCTCCTCACCGTAGAGAGGATTGAGCGGCAAAAGCTCTTTTATCGTGTTGATCACCGCGACCGAATATGCCTTCGTCTCGTGGGTCTCGTGGCCTTCCGGTTCCGGGAAATACCGTGCCCGAACGGCAAAGGGCCGCTCGCCCGAGACCCATTGCTCGATCCGGAACCGCTGCAACCCTTCGACGAAGATCTGCAATTTGTCATCATTCTGCACTACCTTGTGGATGCGGCATGCAGTCCCCATATCGTAGAAGTCGCTACTGACGACATCGGCGGCTTGATCCTTGCGAATCAAGACCAGTCCGAGGACTTTATGGGGGGCCTCGGTGGCCGCCGCGATGGTAGATGTCCAGGGCTCCCGATCAAGCACGAGCGGAATGGCTTGCGCCGGGAAGAAGGGCCGGTTGGTGATGGGCACGACAAGGAGCGTGGTCGGCAGAACATCGCCCGGGCGCGCCAGGGTCCCGCCGGAGGCGGACGTGGATGCGGGGTCGCTTGTAGTCATGAACAGGGTCGCTCGCCTCAAAGTTAAAGGGACCTGCGTTTTAATGGGGCCGCCGCCGCCGGCTTCAAGGCGGGGACCCTTATCGTTCATGTAAAGGGGTGGCAATCGGTCCTGATGGTCAAGCAGCCGGCGCCCCTGGTCAAGGGGCCAGCGATGGTCTTATCATGAATTGTACGGCGGATTGCGCAAGATACGCATAAGAGGCAGATGCCGATGAGGACTTTCTGGATACTGGGCGGTCTTCTCCTGCTGGCCGGGTGCGCAACACCCGCACCCGAGGCCTTGCGTCAACCGGGCATCTCCCGGGTCACGGTAGCCGCGGCCCGCGCCCATCTCGCACCGACGGGGTCGCGGGTACGGTGGGGAGGTGTGATCGTCAAGGTCATAAACGCCCCGCACGCGACCTGGGTCCAGATCATTAGCAAACCCTTGCGCCATGACGGGCGGCCGCGGCGGGTACGATTCAGTGCGGGGCGCTTCCTCGCACGGGTGCCCGGATTTTTAGACCCCGCGCTCTACGCCCCGGGACGCAAGATCACGGTCGTGGGGATATTCTCCGGTTACGAAAAGGACCCGATCGGGACCTACCTCTATGACTTCCCCGTGGTCCGTACCCTATCGGTTTACCTCTGGCGCCCGCGCCCGATCCGGCGCTATTACTACGCGAACCCCTGGCCCTGGGGCTGGGGTGTGGGTTTTGGACCCGATTTTGGTTGGGGTTGGCACGATGATGATGATGGGCCAGGCTTCGGGCCGTAACAGGCGCGCGTCCGGGAGACGAGGAGGAAGCGAGAATGAGGCAGGGACCGCTTAAGGTCTTGACGTCCGGACTCGCCACGGCCTGCGCCCTGGCCGGCTGCGCCGTACACCCCCGGCCCCGGGCGCCGCATGTCGATCGGCGGGTGGGGCTTGCCCAGGTGCGCGCCCATCCCCGGAGCACCCGGGGCGTCCGCGTGCGCTGGGGCGGCATGGTGGTGAGCGATCAGATCGGTCCGACCCACAGCACGCTCACCATCCTCGCCTATCCCCTGAACGCGCAGGGGCGGCCTTTACTACGGCGCATGCCGCTCGGACGGTTCCAGGCAGTCAGTCATGGCTACCTAGACCCCATACTCTTCGCCCAGGGACGCCTCGTGACCATCGTCGGGACGGCCGCCGGTACCCGCCCGGGCCTGATCGGTCAGGCGCACTACCTCTATCCGCGTCTCCATGTGCTCGCGACCCACATCTGGCGCCTCTATCCGCCTCGGCGGCGTTCGCCCTGGCGCTTTGGCTTTGGGATCGGTATCGGTCTCTAAACGGAACTCGCGGGCTGGACTTCGACCAGGGACGCGCACTCCTGAGCCCGGCGCCGCGCGCTGTCGATATCGGGGGCCATGGCGAGCGCCACACCAAGACGCCGGCGCGTGTAACTCTCGGGTTTGCCAAAGAGTCGCAGCTTGGTGCCGGGTACCCGCAGGGCCGCGTCGATACCCGCAAAGCGCACGCCCACACCCGTCCCTGTCCCGTAAATGACGGCGCTCGCCGCCGGCCGCAGCAACTCGGTCGATACCGGTAGACCGAGAATAGCGCGCACATGCAGTTCGAATTCACTTTGATACTGACTGGCGAGGGTCACAAGACCGGTGTCATGAGGGCGCGGACTCACTTCCGAAAACCAGACCTGGTCCTCGTTTACGAAGAACTCGCAACCAAAGATACCGCGGCCGCCGAGCGCCTCCGTGACCTTGGCGGCCATCTCGCGGGCCCGATAGAGGGCCTTCTCACTCATGGGCTGCGGCTGCCAGCTTTCCACATAGTCGCCCCGCTCCTGGCGGTGGCCGATGGGTTCGCAGAAGTGGGTCTCCACGACACCGCCCGGGCCGGCCGCGCGCACCGTAAGCAGCGTAATCTCGTACTGGAACTCCACGAAGGACTCGACGATGACGCGGGCCAGGGCGACGCGGCTCTTCTTTTGGGCCTCCTGCCAGGCCGCGATGAGCTCTGGCTCCGAGAAGGCCGTCGACTGACCCTTGCCGGAAGATGACATAACGGGCTTTATCACGCACGGAAAACCGACGGTGGCGGCAGCCTCCCGCAGCTGCTCGAGGCTGCCGGCAAAGGCATAACGCGATGTAGGGATCTTGAGCTCTTCGGCGGCAAGCCGGCGAATGCCCTCGCGATTCATCGTGAGAAATGCCCCGCGCGCCGTCGGAATGACCTCCGCCAAGCCCTCGTTCTCGATCTCCATGAGCGTCTCGGTAGCGATCGCCTCGAGTTCCGGCACCACAAAATCCGGCTGCTCGCGCGTGATCACATCCCGCACCGCCTGGCCATCGCGCATATCGATCACATAGGCGCGATGCGCGACCTGATGGGCCGGGGCATTGGCATAACGATCAACGGCGATGACCTCGACGCCCAGCCGTTGCGCCTCGATCGCCACCTCCTTGCCAAGCTCGCCGCTGCCAAGCAAGAGCAGGCGTACGGCATCACGTGTAAGCGGGGTGCCCAAAACCGTCATGAGGGACTCCAAGAAACGCGGTAGGTATGATGGCCGGGCATCATACGCCCGGGCCCAGGCCTGTCAATTCTCCATTTCGCCGGCGACGGGCATGGCCCGCCGCTTAGCGGCGGCGCGCCGCCAGATGGGCGCACACCTCGGCGGTCGTGCCCGTCTCGCCCAGCCGCGGAAAGATCGCCGTCACGCTCTGCTCATGCGCCTCCCGGGAAAGGTCGGTCATGGCATCGATCGCGAGCGTGACATGAAAGCCCGCCTCATAGGCCTGACGAGCCGTCGATTCGACCCCTATGCTCGTCGCAATGCCGGCGAGCACCACCTGAGTTACCCCGCGTGCCCGCAAGGAGGCCTCGAGATCTGTGTGCGTAAAGGCGCCCCACGTCCGCTTGACCACGAACATGTCGTCCGGCGCGGCCGGCAGCTCGGGCATGAGCTCGTTCCAGCCGGGGGCGCGCGGTGCGTTAGCGCGCGACCGCTCCACACGTCCCGGCGCCGACCCGTTGACCGTGACCCATACGACCGGTAGGCCATGCTCGTGAAAGGCCCGGGCGAGATCGCCGGCGCGCGTCACCACGGCCGTAGCCGGATGAGCCAGCGGCAGGCCTACGATCCCCTTCTGAAGGTCGACCACGACCAGTGCGGTCATGGCGTCGATGACAGTTATTGGCATGATTTACGGTCCTCACGAAAACCATCAAGGGTGCGCATCGCACTGCGGCGGGCATTCATCCTGCCGCGGCGTCCGGCGCCGCCCGACAGGCCACCTCGAACGCTTCAAACCAGAGCGCCTCGCTCATCGCGAAGGCCTGGTTCAAGGCCTGGCGCCGCCGGAAGACGTCCATGGCCCACGGCCGCTGCGCCGCGGCAAACGAGCGGTCCGTGCCGTCCTGCAAGGCAGCGAGGATCCGGTCGTAGGCATCCCCGGCACGGCGGACGGCAGTCACCGACCGCGATAGGGTGTCGTGCCGCAGCCGCTGTTCGTGCAGGGGCTGCGGGTGGAGATAAGCCCCGGCGTTGCGCGCGATAAGGGCGAGATTAAAAACCGCGTCCTCGGCAAAGTCCAGATCCTCGGAAAACCGGAGGGGGCCTACGACTTCGCGGCGGAAGACGGGCCAGAGACTTTGGCTCACCGCCGCCAAGAAGGAGGGTTCATGATGGCCGGCCCGGGGCGCGTCCCAATAGACCCCCTCCGGTCCCTGACCCGATGCGGCGCGAAAACGAACGTTATCGAGGGCGATGCCCCACTCCTGCGCGCGTGGCACCAAGCGACTGAGCTTGTCCCGATACCAGACATCATCGCTATCTAAAAAGGTAACGAACGGCTGCAGTCCTCGGGCGAGTCCGACGTTACGCGCCGCGGCGGGTCCGGAGCGGGGTTTGGCCGTGCGCAGACATATGAGTCGCGGGTCGCGCGGCAAGAGCGAAGCATAATCACAAAGATCGTCCGCAACAATGACGAGTTCCCAGTCCGCATAGTCTTGATCCCGGACCGAATCCACGGCATCGACGATCGTCGCGGCGGCGTGCAAGGCCGGCATGATGACGGTGACGGTACCCGCGCTCATGGCATGCAAACGCCCGCGACCCTAAGCCGCCCGCAAGGTGGCCGCGGACGCCACGCGTCTCGCCCGCCCCCAGTCACCGCGGTCATAGAGGACTATTCACTCAGGCCTTCCCCTTCACCGGCGATTGACTATAATAAAAACTAGAGGATCGTGTTAGGAGGTTATCGTGACGCCGACTCTCTACCAGTTCTTTCATCGCCATGTCCAGCATGGCTTCGGGCGCGTCGGCATCACCGAACCTGCGACCGTCGCCTACGTAAGCGATCTGCTGACGCGCTTTGCCCGCACGGAAGCCCTCTACCCCTTCAATGACCAGGAACAGCGTCCACTGACCACGCTCGTGCAATTCCTGCGGGAACAGCGCGTGGCCGACAAGGACGACCGCGGCCACGCCATCGTGGTGGTCCGCCATCTCGCGGAATACACGCTCTTCATGAGCGGCTTTTTCCGCGAGCGGCTGCGCGCGCGTGGCCAGTTGTCGTACTACGCAGACCACGGCCGCAGCGCCTATGGACAGACCGCGGACTTTGAAAAGAACGGCAAACGCGCGCAGGTCTACCGGCGCCTCAAATACGACTTCGCCCGGGTCGCGGAGGCCTTGGACGATATCCGCCATCACCAATTTCCGCTCACGAACGACGGGCCGGGCGAACGGACGCTGGCTGCACTCTGGCGCCGTTAGGGGCGCTAACGGCGCGCCCAGCGACGGACGGCGGCCGCATGGCGGCGGCTCACCGCTAAGCGCTTGTCGAGGCCCTTCAAGGTCACGTGCCAGGTGCCACTGCTGTCTTTCTCGATACCGCTGATATAAGGGGTCGCGACGAGCGCATTGCGGTGAATGCGCAAAAAGCTGTCGCCAAACTCGCGTTCGAGATTGACAAGCGAGTCCTCGATCAGGTGTTCCTCGGATGTGGTCCTTACGGTGACGTATTTGTTGTCGGCCAAAAAGTAGAGAACGTCTTGGACCGGGACCAAGCGGATATTTCCGCGCAGATGGACGCTCAAATGCGTCCGCACGACAGGCGACTCCTGTGCCTGGTTCAGGTCTTGCAATTGCTGGAGCGTGAGCTTGCCAGCCTTACTCAAGGCCTTGGCGAGCCGGTCCTTACGTATCGGCTTTAAGAGATAGTCGACGGCATTGACCTCGAAGGCGTCGAGGGCATGCTGATCGTAAGCCGTAGTAAATATGACGCCCGGGGGCGTATCCAAGCCCATGAGATGCATGGCTGCTTCCAGACCATCCATGCCGGGCATACGGATATCCATGAGTAGCACATCGGGGTTCAGGCGCTCGGTCTGCTCTATGGCCTCGCTGCCGTTCATGGCCTCGCCCACGACCGTATGCTCGCCAATTTCCCCTACCAGTTCCCGCAACCGATCCCGTGCCAGTTTCTCGTCGTCAACGATCAGGACCTTCATTACGTCCCTCCTCTGTTCCGCAGGCATCGCTGTCTCTCTCATCGTGCGCTCTCCGCTAAGATTCTATCCCCCTGGTTCTTTACAATCGGCATCTTTATTTTGACGTGATATTGATCGCCTTCCTCGAAAGTCTGCAGGGATGCCGCTTCGAAGAAGTGCGAGGCAAGCCGTTGCCGGATATTGTCCATTGCGATCTTGTTGCCGCGGCCGTGAGCGTGTTTGCGTACCTCCGGGACCGGATTACTGATGAGGATGTTCAAGGTACCCCCGTTGTCGCCCCATAGCTCGACCCTGACCACGCCTCCGCCGAAACGCGGCTCTATCCCGTGATATATGGCGTTTTCCAACAAGGGTTGCAAGGTCAATGTGGGAATAAGGGCATTACGCGGTACATTACTCACCGTCCAGTGGACCTGGAGACGGTCCCCAAGGCGCAATTTTTCGATCTCGAGATATTGCCGGGATATCTCCTGCTCAGCGGAGATCGGTACCAGTTTGCGGGCATCGGCCAAAAGCACCCGGAAGAGGTCGGCCAAATCCTGCAGGGCCGCCTCGGCGCGCGGCGGGTCGCTACGGGTAAGGCTTGCGATGCTATTCATGCTATTGAACAGAAAATGCGGCCGTATGCGCGACTGCAGGGCCTGGATGCGCGCCTCCTGCTCGAGTTTGGCGTCGATCTGGGCCTTATGCGACACAAACAGGTAGCGCAGCCCCAATAGCATGACGATCGAACCGATGAGGACGCTGTGGACGAGCAGACTCATCTGCCATACCGGTGAGCGCGTGGGCAATACCCCCGCGAAATAGAGCCCGTTGATGAGGCCTTCGGTCACGGCCACGAGCGCGACCAGCATCAGGGCTATGACGACCAGGGACCCCACGATTGCCGATAGCTTGCGCAAGGCCTGATTGAGGAGCCGCAAAAGTCCGAGGCTTACCACGGCGACCGTCAGGGTATAGGCCGACAGAAAAAGAAAATTGCGCCATGCGATAACCCCGAAGGAGTTGGTCGACGCGATCGTAAAGATGACCGCGATGGCCTCGGCCATGAGCAACACCTTGGCCGCAATGGCAAGCGACCCGAAATCAGGGAGGAAGTAGCTGGTCGAATCCTTCATGGATACCTTTCACTGGGCATCGGGCCTTGGTCGTCCGTGAATGGAAGCAGGCCTGCTAGATTACCAGGAAAAAAGGGCCCCCGAGTCATCCTCGGGGGGCCGGCAACCCCGGGCCGGCATTTCGGGGTGGGGGTGCATAAGGAGAGTCCGGCCCAGGCACTACGAGGAAACCTTAGTCGACCGACGGCAGGCCCTCAACCGATCACCGATGACCGGGAGCCGGCGACGGATAAGTGGCGGAAACGCCGCCGCCGCTCTTAACGTGGAAGCGGCCCTTGGGTACTATGGGCGCACCTTACTAGCCGAGCACCCCCATGTCTGCGTCCGACAAGGCCTGGAAAGGCCGTTTTGCCGAGCCCACCGATGCCTTCGTCGAGGCCTTCACGGCCTCGGTGGCCTTCGATAAGCGATTGTATCGGCACGATATCGCCGGTTCGATTGCCCACGCCCGCATGCTGGCCCAGGTGGGCATCCTGACACAAGATGAGGCCGAGGCGATTGCAGCGGGCCTTGCGGCGATCCAAGCGGATATCGAGGCCGGGACCTTCATATGGTCGGTGGCGCGCGAGGATGTGCATATGAACATCGAGGCGGCCCTAACCGAGCGCATAGGGGAGGTTGGAAAAAAGCTTCATACGGCCCGCTCGCGCAACGATCAAGTGGCCACGACCGTACGGCTCTACCTGCGCGACGGCATAGACGAGCTCGGCGCCGGGCTGCGGGGTCTCGCGGCGGTCTTCTTAAGGCTCGCTGAGCGCGAGGCCGAGACCGTCATGCCCGGCTTTACCCATCTCCAGGTCGCGCAGCCCGTGACCTTAGGCCACCACATCCTGGCCTGGTTTGAGATGATCACGCGGGACGCGGAGCGCTTGATCGACGCCCGCAAACGCGTGAACGTCATGCCCTTGGGGGCAGGCGCTCTGGCGGGCACGAGCTTTCCGATCGACCGGGACATGACGGCCCGCGCCCTCGGTTTCGCGCAGCCTGCCGAAAACTCCCTGGATGCGGTCTCCGACCGGGACTTCGTCATCGAGTTTGCGGCGGCCGCAGCCCTTATCATGGTGCACCTGTCACGCATGGCCGAAGAACTCGTGCTCTGGTCGACGCCCCAGTTTGGGTTCATCGAACTCGCCGACGGCTTTTGCACGGGGTCATCCATCATGCCGCAAAAGAAAAATCCGGACGTCCCCGAGCTCCTGCGCGGCAAGAGCGCGCGGGTGATCGGAAATCTCACCGCCCTGCTCGTACTCATGAAGGGCCAGCCGCTTGCCTATAACAAGGACAACCAGGAGGACAAGGAGCCGCTCTTCGACACCCTCGATACGGTCCGGGACTCGGTGCGGGCCCTGACGGAATTGCTGCCCGCGACCACCTTTCATCGCGAGCGGATGCGGCGCGAGGCCCTGCGCGGCTACCCGACGGCCACCGATCTTGCCGACTATCTCGTGCGTCGCGGGCTCGCCTTCCGGGACGCCCACGAGGCTGCGGCCCGCGCCGTGCGGCTTGCGATAGAACGCACAGCCGACTTGGCAGAATTGCCGCTCGCAGACCTCAAGACCTGCTCACCGCTCATCGAAAACGACGTATTCGCGGCCTTGACGATTGAGGGCTCTCTGGCGGCCCGGGACCACCGGGGCGGAACCGCCCCCCGGCAGGTACGGGCCGCCATCACGCGCGGCCAGGAACGACTGGCCGCCCTGGCCGCGCTGAGCCCTTAAAAGAGGTTGAAGATGTCGCTTACGATGTCGTCGGCGGCCGCGAAACCTGCGCCCATGCCCAGGCCGCTCACAAGCGAACCCAGAAAACCGCTGCCGGCACCGGCCTGCGGCTGATTGGTCCAGCCACGTGACGCGGCGACATTGCCCTGACCGCCAAGATTCATCTCAAGCTGCTGTATGTACTGGGCCATCTGCTGGATGAGCATGGTCGCGTTCTGGGACTGATTTTGCATGGCCAGCGCGATCTCGCGGAGATCCATGGCCCATTCGCGGCCCGTCGTCGCATCCGGCGCCGCGGCTGCTAGCTTCTGCGCAAAGGCCTGCAACTTCTGCACCGTCATCTGCGTCTGCTGCTGCACCTGAGCCAACTGATTTTCTGCCTGCTGATAATCCATCGCGTTCATCCTCCGAAATTCGACAGCCCGGCCATTGCTCCAGGCCGCCTATGAGACCGCCCCCGCACCCGTTAAGTTCCAGGGTGGGTTGGGGGGCGAGCTGATGGGCTAAAGCGTCTCATGGGGCGCGCGAGCGCGCAAGATGGGCGAGCACAAGCCCCCTTAATGACGTTTTTACGAGGGCGAGAAACCGTCGCGGATCAAAGACGGCGTGGTCGCCGGGGCCTCGTCTTCCCGCGACAGGACCTCCAAAGAGCGGCCGCTCGGTTCGGGTAAGGTAAGTTGGGTCAGAATGAGCCCGAGGAGCGAGACGCCGGAGGCAAACAGCATGGCCCCCTTCAACCCACCCGCCTGACTTATGAACGGGAACAGAAAGGTGCCCAGAAAGGCACCGAGTTTGCCGATGCCCGCGGCCAGACCATGACCCGTGGCCCGCGCGCCGGTCGGAAACACCTCGGCGGGCATGACGAAGGTCGTGCAATTGGGGCCGAATTCCGTGAAAAAGAAGCTCATGCTATAGAGGAGGAGGAAGGGCAGGGCCTCGCGCGTAACATGCGGCCATAGGGCTATGAGGCCAAAGCTTAGGGCCATAATCCCGAAACCGAGCATCTGCAGGCGCCGGTGCCCAACCCGGTCGATCAGGAGAATGGAGGCGATATAGCCCGGTACCGCGGCTAGGGCGAAGATGATGAGGGCCCAGGCCGTGCCGTGCTCAGGACCCGCACCGGGAGCGAGCATGCCGATGATCTGGGGCGTGGATATGACGTTCCCATAGAAGGCGTAGTCGAGCAGGAACCAACTGCCGGCCGTACCCAGTATCAAGATCAGGTTACGCCGGTTGCCGAGGAAGGTGGCAAGCGAGATCTTGCGCGGCCGCGTGGTCGCCCCCGCGCTTGCGAGCTGGCCCTGCGAATAGATCGCCATCTCGCGGGCCGCGAGCTCGGACTGACCACGCACGAGCGCCGTATAGCGCGGAGACTCGGGCATGGTCCGGCGCAGATAGAGGACCGCGAGCGGCGGCAAGGCGCCCAGACCCAGCATGAGGCGCCAGATATTTTCGTGATCGAGGCCTGCGGCCTGCAAGGTGAGCGCCACGACAGGGCCAAAGACGAGCCCCACCCCCTGCATGCCGAATACCAGCGACACGAGCGAGCCCCGTTCGCGGGCATTGCTGTATTCGGCCATGAGCACAGCGCTCATCGGGTAATCGCCGCCGATGCCAAAGCCCAGGACCAGACGAAAGACGAGGAGCCATGTGAAATCCGGGGCAAAGGCGCAGGCCACGGCCCCGAGCACCATCAAGGCCGCCTCGAGACCATAGATCGTTTTGCGGCCGATGAGGTCGGCGAGGCGCCCGAAGGTGAGCGCCCCCAGAAAGGCCGCGAAAAGCGAGCCGCTACCCAAGAGCCCGATTTGGGCCGGGGTCAGATGCCACTCGGGCTTTAGATAGACAAGCGCCATACCGATGATGAAGAGGTCATAGGCGTCGGTGAAAAAGCCCATCCCGGCGGTCACCGCCGCGCGCATATGGAAAAAGCTCACGGGCGCCCCATCGAGCGCCTTCAAGATCGAGGCTCGGTCTTCGGCCATACCAGTCTCCTTGCCACGTCGTGGCGGATGCATTGTTAAGGGTAGCGAGCGCCCGGGGTTCCCGGACGATCTCTATGCTCGCGGCCTTACGTGACACCAGCATGACGGCAGGAGTGCGGGGGTGGTATGGTCGAGCGCGAGGCCCGGCCGGCAGGGGCCCGCGAAATCCGTTAGACTCTGGGCCTTAAAACCGGCCGCCCAACGCCCCCGCGTCCGACCCAAGCGCGCTGCGCAGGAGAACCCATGAGCTGTTTCGATGATCTGACCCAAAAACTGGCCCACTTCGCCAAAGAGCGCGACTGGGAACAGTTTCATTCACCGAAGAACCTGGCCATGGCCCTCATTGTCGAGGCGGGCGAGCTCGTCGAACAGCTGCAGTGGCTGAGCGAGGAAGAGACCCGGAGACTTTCACCCGAGCAACACGAGGCGGTGAGCGAGGAAGCGGCGGATGTACTGCTCTACCTCTTGCGCTTCGCCGACCGCCTGCAGATCGATCTCGAGCGCGCCGCCTGGGCGAAGATCGAGAAAAACGCCGCCAAATACCCGGCCGACAAGGTCCGCGGCAGTGCCCGCAAATATACGGATTACCTGTGAATTACCGACACGCCTTTCACGCCGGCTCCGCGGCCGACGTCCTAAAACACGTCGTCCTCCTCGAGACCCTCGCGCTAGCGACTTACAAACCAAAACCCCTATTCGCCCTCGACACCCACGCCGGCGAAGGCCTCTACCGGCTGGCAAGCGGCGGCGAGGCCGATGAGGGGATAAAACGCCTGTGGGATCGGCGCCGGGAGTGGCCGGAGCTTGCGGCCTATTTCGCGGTGGTGGGACGCTTCAACGGCACCCAGCTTAAGAATTACCCGGGCTCGCCGCTCTTCATCAGCGAAAGCCTACGCGCCGGTGACCGCTTCGTGGCCGTCGAGGAGGCGCCGCCCGCCCACGCGGCCTTGCAAGAGGTGCTGCGCGCGCCCCACAGCCAGATCTTTCTCGGGGACGGCTACCAGGGCCTGAAGGCGCTCCTGCCCCCGCGCGAACGGCGCGGCGTCATATTGATAGACCCCCCTTACGAGCGCCTCACCGAACGCAGCGCCCTGCTCGGCGGCCTAAAGACCGCGCTCGAACGCTTCCGGCAGGGGATCTATCTCGTATGGTACCCCATCAAAGACCCTCGTGACGCCGAGCGGCTGGTCGCGGTGCTCGCACCGCTTGGGGAACACCTGTGCGTGGAGCTGCTCACGTGGCCCGCCGATGTGCGCAGCCGCCTGAACGGATCTGGGCTATTCATCCTAAACCCCCCCTACGGCCTCAAAAAAAGAATGGGCGAGGTCGTGCCGACCCTCGCCCATATCCTGACCCGCGACGGTACTCCGCGTTACCGCATCCGCTAGGGATTGACCTCGATGTAACCGTGCTGCTCGAGCCAGATGATGCGCGCGACGGCACCGGCGTTCACCTTCACATTGGGCAAGAGCTGCTTATTGCCCCAGTGATGGGCCCGCATGGTGACCCCGCATTCCTCGATATCGACGCCCTTGTGGAAGAGGGCCTCGATCTGTCCCTTGTAGGGATTACCCGTCCGCACATGCATAAAGCGGTCATAGGCCTTGTCGTTCAAGAGCATATAACCATCGGCCCCCTGGAAGACCGCATCGATCTTCCAGCGGGTATGGTCGCGCGTGAACTTGGCCAACATCATGCGCAGCTGCGACAGGCCGACCGGTTCCTTGGTATGTGGAATAAACACCGGATGATCCATATTGAAGACCACCTTGGCGTGCGTAAGCCGCACCGGGATCTGGATATGGATCGTGTGCCAGTGCGCCGCACCCTCGACGGCCAGTGCCGGGGCACTGACCGCGAGGAAGGACAACGCTGTCCATAAACTGCCTTTTTTCACGTACCCTCCTTAACCTTCAATCATCCCTTAGAATATCAGGGTCGTCTGGACGGCGATCACATTGTCCTTGGCACCCGCAATCGCCGAGGCGTTGTTTTGCCCAACCGCTCCCCCCGCAACGGACGACAAATGCGGCACGTCGATGCTGTTGATGGCGTAGTTCACCGTGACCCGCGCCATGGGCGAGAAGTAATACTGGACGCCCAGGGTCGTGGTCTTGAAGATGCGCTCGAGACCGGGGTTGTTGGTCATGCGGTCATACTGATCATAGCGGGCCTCGAGGTCCCAGTTCTTGGTGACGAAGAAACCGGTCTCGATATAACCGCCCACCGCGGCATTGTTGGCGCCGGGATAGAGGGTCTCCTGGCAGAGCGGCGAATTGTTTGCGCAGCCCGTACCGCTCGCAGGGGCGCTGAAGGCCGCCGGCGCCAGTATCCAGCCGGTGCCGCGCATGATCTCGCCCGTCACCCGCAAGGCCCCCGGCTGCATGAAGCCCGTGCGAATCTGGGCGCCGAGGCCGTAGCGCTTGAAGGTGTATTTCTGGCGTTGAAAGCCTCCGGTCGTCGCCCCGGTCGTGCTCACATTGAGCGCCTCATGTCCGAGGTGGTCCCAGACCCAGGCCGTGACCCCGGCCTGATGCGGGCCCTTGCTGTGATGGAAGATATAGGATTCCTGGAGACGCCCGTAATAGCTGGCGCTATTGGTCTGGGCGTTGGCATAGAGCGGCGAGCCGTTGCCGATCATGGCGGCATAGGCGAACTGCCAGGGGCCGGTATTGAACCAGTCGAAGACCTGCACGCCCTGGTCGCGGCCGGCGTCTATGGGCGCGGCCTGCACGGCATAGGCCCCAGGTACACCCGTCTCCGCGATCGCGTTGTTCGAACCGATGAACTGATTCTGGATCAACTGCCCGCTGACATTGGTGAAATTGATGTAGTCGAAATCGGGTATGCCCTGCAAGACCTCCTCGGGACCCGGGGTCTTGAAGAGGCCCACGCGCACCCGCGCACCCGGGATCTCATTGAAGGTTACCGAGGCGTCGGTGAGCCGGGGCGTATAGGTCCCATTGGCGTTCGTGTACTGATTGTTACCGAACTCGGCCATGATGAAATAGTCGATCTTGTTACTGATCGGCAGGACCGTGCCGCGCACCGCGATGCGCGCGCGCTGGATATTGAAGCTGCTGCTGGAGGTATCCTGGGGCGCGACCTCGTTGAATTTCGGCACCGAACCATTATAAGGAGCCGCGGGGCCGGCCAGTCCGTTGACCGCCGAACCGCCGCTGTCTTGATAGGTGGGCTGTATGAAACCGAACACCCGGTAGGGGGCGGCGATGCCGCTTGGTTCCGTGCCTTGGAGTTGGAACCAGTTGGTGGCGTGTGCACCCCCCGTGAAGCACGCAGCGGCCACCGCCGCCGCCAGTAACGACTGTTTTTTCATGAACTCCTCCTAGATGGGACTGCTCTTTTTTAATGTTTTATTCAAGCCGCCGTTACGATCTCGTTACGGACGGATGTAATTCCAGCCTTCACTCTCCCGGCGCATGATCTCGATCACGCCACCCGGAACCACGTGGGACACCGGGTTCAGGTCGGCCTTCGTCAGATGTAGCTTCATCATCGTATTATGGCAGGCCGCGAACTCGACCCCTTCGGCATGCAGACTCTGAATCATCTTCGAATGCACGTTATTCTTCAAGAGCAGCCGCAAGCCCGGGCCGAAGGCCACGATCTCCAGCTGCACCTTGGTCGGCCCAAAATACTTGAGAACATTGGCCGCGTTGGCGAGCACGAGCTCCTGCTCTTGCGCCGAACCGTTGCTGATCTGAAACACCACACGATGGGTCGCGAAGGCGTGGCTTTGCAGACCCGCGTAGCTCGGGGCCGCACAGGCCAGGAAGACGAGAACGGCAAACGCCGCTACGAACCGCTGCTGAATCGCTTGATACCTCATATCACATTGCTCCTCTGGTGGGTTTTGATAAATATCCATTTGTTATCGCACAGGGCCCCGTCCGCCCCGCCGTTCGTGAACGCGATAGCACGCGGTGCGGCGGTCTATCAGCAACTGCTTCATTTCCTTGTGTGTCGAAAGACTTTATAACAGGAACACAGCGGACATGGAACCAGTGGGCGCCCGCCGGGAGGTCGTAGGTGCGGTCGGTGACAGTGCTCGAGCGGTGCGGGGCGCGGCGGTTCATGACGGGGGTGATCGCACAAGGCGCCCGGCCGGGACGCCGGTGACTCGCATCAGGACATCGAGAGGCCCGCGCCGGTGGTCGACGGCGGTCGGGAAGCGCGGGCATGGCGAGCGCGGATGGAGGGGGGGGCCGCGGCGGGCTAGCGCACCGCGGTACGGCGCCGGAGCCGACGCGCCGGCGGCGGCTTCGGTTTGCGTAAGCCGCGCCAATTTCTTACGATGACAAGTCCAACACCCCATCACCCGGACCCTCCGTGACCACATTGCATCTCGGGACCCGCCAGAGCGCCCTGGCCTTATGGCAAGCGACCCATGTCCGCGACCGCCTCACAGCCCTGCACCCGGGCCTTGACGTCGTGATCGTGCCCATGACGACGGAAGGCGATCGCCAGCTCTCCGGACCGCTGCTCGCCGCAGGCGGCAAGGCCCTGTTTACGAAAGAGCTCGAGCAGGGCCTGCTGGAAGGACGTATCGACATCGCCGTTCATTCCATGAAAGATGTCGTGGCCGAATTGCCCGCAGGCCTGGAGATCGGCGCCATCCTCGCCCGCGAGGATCCGCGCGACGCGTTGGTCTCGCTTCTGGGCGTAAGCACCATCGCCGCACTCCCCGCGGGCGCCCGGATCGGCACGGCGAGCCTGCGGCGGAGTTGTCAACTGCGCGCACTGCGTCCCGACCTGGCCATCCAAAACCTGCGCGGCAACGTGAACAGCCGGCTCGCGCGGCTCGATGCCGGGGAATTCTCGGCGATCATCCTGGCCGCCGCGGGCTTGAAGCGCCTGGGCCTCGCCGCCCGCATCAGCGGCTACCTGCGCCCCGAAGAGAGCCTGCCGGCGGCGGCCCAGGGGGCGGTAGGTATCGAGTGCCGGAGCGGAGACGACCACGTCCGCGCGCTCATAAGCCCCCTCCACCACCACCCGACGGCCTTGTGTGTGGACGCCGAGCGGGCCGTGACGGCGCGGCTTGCCGGCGGCTGCCGCCTCCCGATCGCCGCCTTCGCGGCCTTGGATGGCGACCAATTGACTATCCGCGGCCTGGTCGGGGAGCCGGACGGCACGCACCTCATCCGCGCAAGCCATGTTGGCCCCATGACCACGGCCCAATCCTTGGCCCAAGCGGTGGCGGGCGACCTGCTGGCGCAAGGGGCCGGGGCCATCATCGAGCGGCTCCTGAAGGACGGGACGTGAGCGCCCTGGCCGGCCTTACGATCCTCGTGACCCGGCCTGCCGCGCAGGCACAGGCCTTGGTGGACAAACTGGCCGCGGCCGGCGCCCGTCCCGTTCCCTTCGCGGCCGTCGAGATCGCCGCGCCCCGCGACATCGAGGCCCTAAAGGCCGTCATGATGCGGCTTACGGACTTCGACTGGGCGATCTTCATAAGCCCCAACGCCGTCGCCCAGGCCTTCAACTGGCTCCAGGGCTGGGGCCAGGCCTGGCCCGCCACGGTTCGGATCGCGGCCATCGGCAAAGGCAGCGCTCGGGAATTGAAGCGCGTAGGCCACCCGGAGGCCCTGGTCCCCACCGGACGGTTCGACAGTGAGTCTTTACTGGCCATGGACCCTTTGCAGGACGTTGCGGGCAAGGCCATACTGATCGTGAGGGGCGAAGGCGGCCGGGAGCTTTTGGGGGACACCCTGAAGGCCCGCGGCGCGCACATCGAATACGCCGAATGTTATCGCCGCACCGCGCCCTCGGCGGATGTGTCGGTGCTGCTGCGCCTGTGGGCCCGCCAGGGCATGGATGCCGTGCTGTTGACGAGCGTCGAGGGCGTCCACCACCTCTACGGGGCGCTCGGGCATGTGGGGCGCCAATGGCTCGTGCGCACGGCGCTTGTGGTCGCGAGCCCGCGGATCCGCGAGGCCTGCGTGGCGCTCGGCCTGCAGGGCCCGATAGTGGTTGCCTCCGGCGCCGACGACGAGGCCCTGATCGCCGCTTTACTTTCCTGGCGCGCCGGCCAAAACCCCCTATAATCGCTAAAACAACAAAGAGTCCCCATGGCTGACGAAACCGATAAGATCCCCGTGCCCGCCCCCTCCGCGCGGCCGCGGCCGACCCGCTCTGTGACCGGCGGGCTCGCCCTGCTCTTGTCGCTCGTCGCGCTGATCGGAGTCGTGTACCTCTGGTACCTCATGTCCTACAAATCCGATGTCGTCGGCATCGACGTCGCCCACCGGCTACAGACCCAAGGCCAAAGGCTTGCCCGCATCGACACGGAGCTGCAGGCGTTAAAGCAGGAGCGGCAGGCAGACCAGCGGCTCCTGCGGACGGTCGAACGCCGCGAGGAATCCCTGGCCAACCGCCATCAGGGCGGACATCACTTTGAGGTGCGCGCGGCCGAAGACCTGCTGCTCATCGCCAATGACCAGCTCCGCTTCGAGCACGATGTGCCGCTTGCGCTTCTCGCGCTCCACCAAGCAGAGCGCACGCTCCGGCGCCAAGCGGATCCACGGCTGCTGCCGGTGCGTACCGCCATCCTCCAGGAGATCCTGCGTCTGAAGGCCGTGCGCAGCACCCACACCTCGACCATGGCATTGGAGCTCGTGGCGCTCGCCCACAGCGTACAGACCTTACCGCTCGCCGTTCCCCGGCCGCTGACGAGGAAACCGGCGCAAGCGCCCCAGCGCGTAGCCGAACCCTTTTGGCGGCGGGCCGTCCATGGCATCTGGCAAGACTTCACCACACTGATCCGCATTCACAAGATCCCGATCCACGAACAGGCCCTGCTCGCGCCCAAACGCGCCTATTTTCTGCGCCAGAACCTTGCCCTGCGTCTCTATGCGGCACAGCTCGCCCTTCTCGAGCACCACCCGGCCGTCATGCGTGCCGACCTCGCGGCCTCCGCGGCCTGGGTGACGCAATATTTCGATGGCCACAGCCGATCGGTTCAGACGGTGCTTGCGCACCTACACGAGCTGCAGGCCAAGACCGCAAAGCTCGCCTGGCCCGACATCTCCCATTCGCTGCATCTGCTGCGCGCCCTGGCGCGTACGGGCTCATGAAGACGCTAGCCGGCATCGTGGCCTTGCTGGCCGCCACGGTGCTCGTCACCCTAGCGGCCCTGCACAACCCGGGCTACGTCCTCATAGAACGCAGCCCCTGGAGCGTGGAGATGCCGCTCACCTTGTTTGTGCTGCTGCTCATCGCCCTCGTCATATTGCTTTATGGCTTACTGCACCTGACCATACGCCTGTTGCGCCTCCCAAGGGACGTCGGCCGCTGGCGCATCGACCGGCGTTTGCGTCATCAGCAAAAGGCCCTGCACACGGGGCTTGCTAAGTTCCTGGAAGGCGACTACGGCGCCGCCGAGAAGGATCTCGTGGGCGACCTTAAGGGGGATGACGTGCCGGGCGTGCACTTTCTCGTGGCGGCATGCGCGGCCCAAGGGCAAGGGCACAAGGAACAGCGCGACCGGTACCTGACACAGGCGCAGCGCGCCCCAGGGCTCGCGCTCGCCGCAGGCCTTCTGCAGGCCCATCTGCACGAAGCGGCCCGCGAATTCGAGCGCGGGCTTGCCACCCTGAATGCCTTGCGGATCACGCACCCCGGCAATCGCACGGTGCTACGCCTGCTCGCCCAACGGGCACGTGGCTTGCGCGACTGGACGGCAGTTACGCAGCTCGCACCGGAACTGCGCCGCTACAAGGCCATGGAGCCGGCCGCGATCGATGAGATCGAACGCGATGCGCACCGCCAACTGCTGTTGCTCGCCGGCCCCGCGGGGGGTCGCGAGGTGTGGCAGGCAATACCGCGCGTGCACCGCCAGCATCGCGCCTTGGTCGCCGTCCAGGCACGCCATCTGATCCGGGAGGGCGCCTTCGAAGACGCCGAGCAACTGCTGCTGCCGGCCTTGCGGCATGAGCTCGACGACGAACTCCTGGGGGTGTACGGGGAACTGCGGGGCAGCGACAGCCTGCGCTTCCTGTCGCACGCCGAATCTTGGCTTAAGACCCACCCCCAGAACCCGGCGCTCTTGCTGTGCGCAGCCAAGCTCGCCCAGGCGGCGAGCCTGCCCGGCAAGGCCCGCGAATACGCCGAGCGTTGTGCGCGCCACAACCCGCCAAACGAGGCGTATGCGGAGCTCGCGACGCTCATGGAACAGCTGGGAGACGACGCGCGGGCCCGCGAGTACTGCCGGCGCGGGCTCGACCTCCAAAAAACCCGCAGCGACCGGCCGCGCACCGATGGTTTGCTCGCGACCATCCTCCGCAGCTAGGGACTCATCCAGGTCGTCGGGGCGGCCGTTTAGCGGCAGGGGTGGATGGGGATCACGGTACGTCCGCGGGGTCCGGGGGCTGTCATAACCTCCGGTTGTAAGGTCACATGATCGATATCGAAGCGATCGTGCAGCAACCCCTGCATGGCGTCCAGTAGCTCCGGCCACCGTCCCGGATCATCGAGCACGACATGCGCCGATAGCGCGAGCCGGCCCGAGGATAGGGTCCAGATGTGCAAATCGTGCACCGATATCGCCCCCGGGGTCGCGGCGAGGGCCTGACCGACGCTGCGCAGATCGAGATGGCTTGGGACCCCTTCCATAAGGATATTAATGGTCTCGCGCAGGAGCTGCACCGTGGAGTAGAGGATGAGTCCCGAGATGACGAGCGACAGGATCGGATCGATCGGCAACCATCCGGTAAAGAAGATCACGGCACCCGCGACCAACGCAGCCGCCGAACCCAAGAGGTCGCCCAGCACATGCAGGATGGCGCTGCGGGTGTTCAGGGTGTGGCGTTCCTGACTGAGGACATACACGATGCCACCGTTGACGAGGAGACCGAGGGCTGCGACCGCCATGACGGCCCCACCAGCTACCGGTTGGGGGTGCTGCAGTCGGCCGATGGCGGCCACGACGATGGCGATCACGACCCCGAGCAACACGAGGCCGTTTAGAAAGGCCACTATGATCTCGGTACGGGCAAAACCGTAGGAGTGGCGCGCCGACGGCGGGCGGCGGGCAATGCGTAGGGCGAACAGGGACAAGCCGAGCGCGAGCGTGTCAGAGGCGACATGGCCGGCGTCGCTCAACAGGGCCAAAGAATGGGTGAGAAGCCCCGTGACGCCCTCGATCACTGCAAAGAGGCCCGTCAATAAGAGCGAGACGCGCAGGCCGCGGCCTTCCGGTCCTGCGTGGTCGGCGTGGCCATGGTCATCATGGTGATGGTGATGGGTATGGCCGTGATGCGCATGATGCGCGCTCATAGGGGGGTGGGATCCTGGGCGTACTCGAAGGCGTCATAATAGAAGGCCTCGGGCGGCAGACCGTGATCGACTAATAGCTGTTTGGCGGCCGTGATCATCTTTGGTGGCCCGCTCGCATAGACCTCGCGGCCCGCCAGATCGGGAAAATCGGCCACCACGGCCTCTTGGACATAACCCGTCCGCCCCGTCCAGCCCGTCGGGGGCCGCGACAGCACGGGCGTGTACTGGATGGGCTCGTGGGTCGCCGCCCATGTGCACGCGAGGTCGTGCAAATAGAGGTCTGCGCGCGTACGAGCCCCCCAGTAGAGATGCAGGGGCCGCCGTCCATGACCTGCCAAGGCCTGCTCGACGATCGCCTTCATCGGCGCGAAACCCGTGCCGGCGGCCATCAGGATAACGGGCTTGTCGGAATCATCGCGCAGAAAGAACGTACCCAGTGGTCCCTCGAAGCGCAATAAGGCACGTTCCTGCATGGCGTTGAACACGTGACCTGAGAACAGTCCGCCCGGGACATGGCGGACGTGGATCTCGAGCAGTTCGTCCTGGCCGGGCGCATTGGCGAGCGAGTAGCTGCGGCGCCGGCCGTCTTTCAAAAGGATATCGATGTACTGACCCGCCAAGTATTGAAGCCGCTCGTTTTGCGGCAGCTTCAAGAAAAGGCGCATGACATCGGCGGCGAGTTTCTCCATGCGCGCGACGCGGCAGGGCAAGGTCTTTATGATGATGTCCTTCGCGATACCGATCTCACGGGCCTCGATAACCACGGGACCGCTCGGCACGGCGCGGCAAAAAAGCGCGAGCCCGGCGGCCTTTTCAGTCTCGCTCAAGGCCTTGCCCTCATAGCGACCATGGGTCACGGTGCCGGCCATGATCCGCCCCTTACAGGTCCCGCAGGCGCCGTTACGGCAACTGTAGGGCAGATGGAAGCCCTCGCGCAGCGCGGCCTCGAGTATGGTCTCTCCGGGCGCGGTCTCGTACTCATGGCCGCTGGGCTCGATTCGGACTTTCACGGGTCACCGTTCCTGATGCAGAAGTGTCCCCTATTGTCCCTAAAAGGCCCGCCCCGCGAAAGGTGGGCATTCCCCCTTTCGGATCACGCGATCCCAGGCCCCCGCTTATCCGGGCGGCGAGCCGCCCGGATGCGTTGACAAAACGGCATGCCCGGCCTTTAATGCCGGCTATGCAAAACGAGGCCCCGATCAGGATATGAGTCGTTCCGAGGTCCTCGTCGAGACCGATGCCGTGAGCCGTTACTACGGGAAATCCGTGGCGGTGGCCGATATGAGCTTTGCCATACGACGCGGCGAGGTTTTGGGTTTTCTCGGACCCAATGGCGCCGGTAAGACCACCACTATGCAGATGCTGACCGGCAATCTCGCCCCCTCCAAGGGCCGCGTGCTCATCGCCGGCCACGACATGCAGACCGCGCCCGAACAGGCCAAGCGTCATCTCGGTTATCTGCCGGAACATCCGCCCCTCTACCGGGACATGACAGTCGACGAATATCTCGACTACTGCGCCACCCTGCACAGCATACCGCGCAAGGGGCGCAAGGCCGCGCGCGAACGCGCCAAGGCCCGTTGCGGGTTGACGGAGGTCGGCGGCCGTCTTACGGCCAATCTGTCGAAAGGTTTTCAGCAGCGCGTGGGGCTTGCGCAGGCCATCATTCATGAACCCGACGTCGTGGTGCTCGATGAGCCCACTGTGGGCCTGGACCCGATCCAGATCCGCGAGGTCCGCGGTTTGATCCGCGAACTGGGCGAAGACCGGGCGGTGATCCTGTCGACGCACATCCTCTCCGAGGTGCAGGCGAGTTGCGACCGCGTCCAGATCATCCACCGCGGCCAGCTCGTGCTCAATGAAGGGATCAAGGAGTTGGCCGCGCGCATGGAATCCCAGGTCCTGATCGCCGCCTTTCGCAAAACGCCCGACCAAGGCCTGATTCAGGGCTTGGCGGAGGTACGATCGGTGGATGTTCTGGAGGACAGACGGCTGCGCATCACCCATGAGCCGGGCCGCGATCCGACGGATGCGCTTGTGCGTCTTTCCGTTGCCCAAGACTGGGGCCTCTATGAGATCAATCCGGAACAGTCGTCGCTGGAATCGGTCTTCGTCGAACTGACCGGCGCGGCGGCCGAAACATCATGATACGGGCCATCGCCGGGCGCGAGTGGCGCGCGCTGTTTTTGTCGCCACTCGCCTTCATCATCCTCGGGGTCACCCAAGTCATCCTCGCACGGCTCTTTCTGGGCCATGTGAATCTCTTTTTGATGCTGCAAGGGCGGCTCGCGTCGCTCCCCAATGCCCCAGGCCTTACGACCCTCGTGGCTACCCCCCTGCTTGGCAACACCGGGGTGCTGCTCTTGCTCATAACCCCCCTTGCCACCATGCGCCTAATCGCAGACGAGCGGGCCCAGCGTACCTTGCCGCTACTCTACTCGGCGCCGTTGTCGAGCACCCAGATCGTGCTCGGTAAATATCTCGGGATACTCGGATTCTACGGTGTCATAATCCTGATGAGTCTCGCCATGCCGCTTTCGCTGTTGCTGGGTGGCGAGCTTGACTGGGGCACCCTCAGCTGCGGCCTGCTCGGCCTCGTCCTGCTCGCGGCGACCCTGGCCGCCATCGGACTTTTCATGTCGACGCTCACGCGTCACCCGGCGGTAGCCGCGATGGCAACCTTTGGCGCCGTGTTCTTCCTGTGGATCGTCGATTACGCCGGCCACGCGCGCGGCGCGGGCGGGGCCGTGGTCGCCTATCTCTCGATCGTCAATCATTACGAACCGTTCCTGCGCGGCTTGTTCGATACCTCCAATGTCGCCTATTACCTGGGTCTAACCGTCACCTGCCTCCTCTTCAGCGTGCGTAGGCTCGAACTCGACCGGGTGAGCGTGCGATGACGGCCGCACGACTCTTTCAGGCGGGCGGCCGCGCACTATTCGTGGCGCTCTGGCTCATCGTGATCACTCTCGCGTTGTATGCCGCGGCGCGCTTTCGCTACACGGCCGACTGGACGGCGACCGGCCGCAACAGCCTGAGCGCGCCGAGCCGCGCGATCGTAAAGGCCCTGCGCGGTCCCGTCGACATCATAGTTTTCGCCCATGGTGCGCGGCCGCGCCGGGCGCTGGCCGCGCTCATCACCAAATACCGCCGCGTCGACCCCGCCATCCATTTGCGCTTCATCAATCCCGACCGGCATCCGGCGCTGGTCCGCCGCCTAGGCATCCGCTTCAACGGCGAGATCGAGGTGCGTTATCAGGGGCGCCAGGCCCTCGTCTTGAGTCCTACCGAGACCGGGGTCACGAATGAGCTTGCGAGCCTCGAACGCACGGGCGTGCGGCGCCTCACGTTTTTTGTGGGCAACGAGGAACGTAAGATCGATGATGGCTCGGTCCTGGGCCTGTCGGTCTGGGGCCGACAGCTACGGGCGCGCGGCTTCCATGTGACCACCTTCAACCCCGGCGCCGGCAAACCCTGGCCTCTCCATCCGGGCATCGTGGTCCTGGCCGATCCGCGCGTACCCTTTCTGCCAGGTGAGCTTACGCATCTGCAGGCCTTTATCAAAGGCGGCGGGGACCTGCTCGTCTTGCTCGAACCCGGAGACCATGCCGGACTCGCGCCCCTGCTTGCGCCGCTCGGGCTTCATGTACGGCGCGGTTTCGTGGTGGACCCGGCCTCGAGCCTGCTTACCGGGGCAAGCCCCGCCTTCATCGCCGTCCACCAGTACCCAAACCGCGGTCCGGCCCGCGGCCTGCGCCTCGTCACGGTGTTCCCGACCGTCAGCGCCTTGCGTATCGGACAAGAGGGCGCCTATCGCGTGCGTCCCGTCCTGACTACGGGCAATGACGCCTGGACACAGATCGCACCCCTCCAGGGACTCGTTGCACCGCCAGCGGGGGTTAAACCCACCGTGCTCACGCTCGGGGCCGGGATCGAAGCCAAGACCGGCGGCGCACAGCGCATCGTCGTGCTGGGAGACACGGACTTTCTATCGAACAGTTACATCGGCGAAGGCGGCAACCTGGCCTTGGCCATGAACCTCGCCAACTGGATGGCCCACGATGAGGCCTTTATCAACCTCCCCAACCGCGCCTCGCCCGATCTAACCTTGACGCTCACAAGCGGCGAAGAGGACGTGATTGCCTTGGGCTTTCTCGTCGCCTTACCGCTCGCTTTGTTGGGCGGCGGCGTCGCCACCTGGTGGCGGAGACGGCGCCTGTGAACGCCAAGGGCCGGGCGCTCACGAATGCCGCGTTGCTGCTGGCGGCAATCGCCCTGGGCGCGCTGGTCTGGAATCGGCCACAGCACCGGCCGCCACGTGCGCGGCCACCGCTCGCCGCCCTCGCCCCGCATCGCATCACGGACATCACGATCACACGTCCCGGCCACCCCATGATCCGCTTGCAGCGCGCCGGCACAGGCTGGCTCCTCGAGCGGCCCTTCAAGGCGCGCGCCGACCGATTCCGCGTGGAGGCCTTGACCGATATCGGCACGGCCCGGCCAAGCGACCGGTTTCCGGCGCCCCAGACCTCGCTCGCCGGCTTTGGGCTGGCGCCACCGATGGCGGTGGTGAGCTTCGGGCATCAGCCGATCGCCATAGGACGGCGGCGGCCGTTCGGCGACCTCCGCTACGTCCGCGTGGGCAATACCATAGCGCTCGTACCCGCGGAGATCATCCATCCGCGGCGCCTGACCAGCGATAGCTTCGTCAGCACGCGGCTGCTCGGCTCCCGCGTGCATCCCGTGGCCTTCACCTTGCCGCGCTTCCGGGTGGTCCGTCACCATGGTGTATGGGGGCTCGACCCGAATCCGCCGGGGCTCTCCCATGACCGCATCAACGCCTTCGTCGACAAGTGGCGCTACGCCCGGGCGCTGGCCGTGACCCGCTACCACGGGGCGCGGCCCATCGGGCAGGTCGTGATCCGCTACGAGCAAGGAAGCCTCAAAAAGGCCGCGGCAACGCGTACCCTGGTCATCGACATCATCGCCACCCACCCCGAGTTACTCTTGGTGCGGCGCGACCAGGGGCTCGAATACCACTTCCCCGAACAGGTCGGGGACCAGCTGCTGCACATGGGGCGGCATGCCGGAGCTTCCTGAGGTCGAGACCACGCGCCGCGGTCTGCACCCCTGGCTCGTAGGCGCCCCCATCGCCGAGCTTGTCGTGCGCGAGCCGCGTCTGCGCTGGCCGATCGACCCGGATCTTGGCGACACCCTGCGCGGACGCACGGTTCGCGACGTGCTGCGGCGCGGAAAATACCTGCTCCTTACCCTCGATACGGGCGGCGCGCTCATCATTCACCTCGGCATGTCGGGCAGCCTGACCTTGGCTCCACCGGGCACCCCACCTGGGCCTTTAGAGCCCTTCGATCTCGTATTCGGCCACGATCGGGGGCTGTGCGTGCGCATGCGCGACCCGCGCCGCTTCGGGGCCCTGCTCTACAGTGATCGCCCGCTCGCCCACCCCTTGCTCGCGAGCCTCGGCCCGGAGCCCCTGGAGACCGGATTTAGCGGCAGCTACCTCTGGCGGCGGGCCCGCGGCCGCACCATCGCCATCCGCGATTTCCTGTTAAATGGGCAGATCGTGGCCGGTATTGGCAACATCTACGCCAACGAGGCGCTCTTTGGCGCTGGCATTCACCCCCACCGCGCCGCCGGACGCATCAGCGCGCCGCGCTACGATGCGCTCGCGCACGCCATCGTAACCGTGCTCGAAGGCGCCATCGCCGCGGGCGGCACAACCTTGAAGGACTTTGCCCATAGCACCGGCCGGCCGGGGTACTTTCAGCAGCAGCTCAAGGCCTATGGCCGCTCCGGCGCCCCCTGCCCCCGCTGCCCCGGGATGATCGTCCGGCTCACCGGCGGGGCGCGCAGCGCGTATTATTGTCCCGGATGCCAGCGTTAGCGCGAGACTTGGCCTATAATTGTTTCCCTTAAGAAGGGCGGGAGACCGGGGACGGTCGGGGGTGATCATGGGTCAGACGGCGATAGAAGAGCGATTTGAGGCGTACGGGCAGTGGCGGCGCAGTCTCGCCTCGGCCCTGCAAGAACTCCGCGGATGGCTTTCCGACCGCGCCCTGAATCAACCGCAATCGGACGGCCGACTCGACCGCATGCTCGGCACTTTGCAGGACGACCGCCTCTATCTGGCGTTCGTGGCCGAGTTCTCACGGGGCAAATCCGAGCTCATAAACGCCATATTCTTCGGGGCCCAGGGCCTGCGCGTCCTGCCCTCGAGCGCGGGGCGAACCACAATGTGTCCAACCGAACTATTCTACGAGACGGGCAAGCCGCCGAGCCTACGGCTTTTACCCATCGAATCACGGCGCAACGGGGCCACCGTCGCGGAATTCAAGGGTTTCCCCGATGAGTGGCAGACCATCCCGCTCGATATCACAGACCCCGTCGGCATGGCCGCGGCCTTCCGGCATATCGCCGAGGTCAAGACCGTAGCGGCCGAAGAGGCCCGCGCCCTCGGTCTGACGGTAAGCCATGACATCACCAAGGCCGGGGCTACGGTCAGCGCCGAAGGCCAGGTCGAGATCCCGAAGTGGCGCTACGCGCTTATCAATTTTCCCCACCCCCTGCTGGCCGAGGGCCTGGTCATCCTCGATACCCCTGGCCTAAACGCCCTGGGTGCAGAGCCCGAGCTTACGCTGAACACGCTGCCGAACGCGCACGCCGTCTTGTTCGTCCTGGCCGCCGATACCGGCGTGACCCAATCCGAGATCACGGTATGGCGGGAGCACATCGCAAGCAGCCATAAGGGGCGCCTCGTGGTTCTAAACAAGATCGATGGGCTTTGGGACGACCTGCGGCAGAGCGCCGAGGTCGATTCCGAGATCGCCCGTCAGGTCGCAGAGACTGCCCGCTACCTAGGGGTGGAGAGCGCGCGCATCTACCCCGTGTCCGCCCAAAAGGCCCTGGGCGCCAAGGTCCGGTCAGACCAGGCCCTCGAGGAGCGCAGCGGGATAAAAGCGCTCGAACACGCGCTGGCCGATGAGCTCCTGCCGGGCAAAGGCGGACTCGTGGCGCAAACGGTAGCACGCGAATTCGATGAGGTCGAAGCGAGCGTCGAGCGGGTCATAAACCAGAGGCTGCAAGGACTGCGGGAACACTGGGGGGAGTTGAGTGGATTGAACGGCAAGAACATGGACGTGATCGAGCACATGATGACCAAGGTGCGCGCCGACAAGGCCGAATTCGATCGCAGCCTGCAACGCTTTCACGCAACCCGCACGATCTTTGCGCAGCAAAGCGCGGCGCTCTACGCCAAGATCGGCCTCCGGCAACTGGATACGGTCATTGCCGAAACCAAAAAGAGCATGGAAAAGAGTCTGACCACGGGCGGCCTCAAGGCGGCCATGCAGGCGTTTTTCTCCTACGCGCGGGGGCGCATGGAGGAAATTACCGACGATTCCCAGCAGATCAAGACACTCATGGACGGCGTGTACCGGAAGTTTCAGGAAGAGCACGGGCTTGCCAATATCAAGCCGACGGCGTTTTCAGTCATGCGTTACCTACGGGAAATCAAACGCCTCCAGGAAAAACACGAGCAGTTCATGGGCGGCCTGTCGCTGATCATGACCGAGCAAAAATCCGTTGTGCGCGGTTTCTTCGAATCGGCCGTGAACAAGATCAGGGCCATCTATGTAAGTGCGAATCGCGACGCCGACGATTGGTTGCGCGACATGATGGCCCCCATGGAATCCCAGGTCCGCGAACACCAGGCCCAGCTGCGGCGCCGCCTGGAGAGCATAAAGCGCATCCATCAGGCAAGCGACACGCTGGAGACGCGCATGGCGGAATTGAAACAGGTCCTGGAGGAGATCGGCGATCAGCATCGGGCCGCACACGCCGCGTTTCGGCGCATACGCGCCCACCTCGACGCGGCCCCTTAAAGGCGTGCGGCACTCGTGGCGGCCGGTGCGCCGCTTCCGCGGTCTGTTGCGGCGGCGCCACTGGGCGTTGCGTCTGGTGTTCTGGGGCGGCGCGGTCCTAGTCGGCCTATCGGCGGTCGCACTCACGGAGCTTGGCAACCTCGCGAACCAGAGCTTTCTCGCCCTCTACGAGCATTGGCCGTGGGCCCCGTTCATCGTAAGTCCCGCTGGGCTTGTGGCCTCCTTGTGGCTTACCCAGCGGTTTTTCCCGGGTGCCCAGGGCAGCGGCATCCCGCAAGTCATCGCCGCACTGTCCACGCGGGGCGGCGAATCACCGACCCGGCTTTTATCGGTGCGCATCGCCGTAGGCAAGATCATGCTGACGACGCTTGGTCTATTCGCCGGGGCCTCGATCGGCCGGGAAGGGCCCACCGTCCATGTTGGGGCCTCCGTGACATCGGCCGCCGGGCAACTCGCCGGGATCAAGCGCGCGCGGCTGGAGCGGGCCCTGATACTGGCGGGCGGCGCGGCAGGGATCGCGGCCGCCTTCAATACCCCGATCGCCGGCATCATGTTCGCGATCGAAGAACTCGCGCGCGGCTTCGAGGAGCACGCGAGCGCCACCATTATCATAACCATCCTGATCGCCGGGCTCACGGCGGTCGCCGTCGAGGGCAACTACACCTATTTCGGAGTGACCGTGGCGACACTGGCGCCCCGGCAATGGTTCATCGTCCCGGCGTGCGGCATCGTCGGCGGGCTGGCCGGGGGGCTCTTTAGCCGGCTGATCCTGGACCTGGGGGCCCGGCTGCGCACGGTCGTGGCAACGCACCCCTACCGGCTCGCGCTGAGCGTGGGTTTTTTGATCGCCACGCTTGGCGCCCTCTCGGGGGGCAGCTCGTTTGGGACGGGCTACCCCCAGGCCCGTGCCCTGGTCCTCGGTAACGCCCACCTGCCCTGGTTTTTCCCGGTCACGAAATGGCTGGCGAGCCTTGCCTCTTACCTGAGCGGGATCCCCGGCGGACTCTTTGCGCCGGCGCTCGCGACCGGCGCGGGCCTAGGGGCCGACATCGGCCGCTTCTTCCCGAACGCGCCCTTGCAGGCCGCGGTCATATTGGGAATGGTGAGCTATTTGAGCGGCACGGTGCAGACGCCCATTACCGCCTTCGTAATCGTCATGGAGATGACCGCCAACAACACCATGCTGTTCCCGCTCATGGCGGCGGCCTTCGTGGCGACCCTCACCTCGCGACTCCTGTGCGAGGAACCGATATACCAGGGTCTGGCGCGGCGGCTCGTGGAGCGCGCGCAGACCCGGGCCGTGGCCGCCGAGGAGTACGATGGGCCCGCCTAAACGATCGCGTGTACGCGTGATCGCCGGCCAGTGGCGCGGGCGGCGCCTCGACTTTCCGGCGGCACCGGGCTTGCGGCCGAGCCCCGACCGGGTCCGAGAGACCCTCTTCAACTGGCTCGCCGGCACCATCGCCGGGGCCCGTTGCCTCGATCTCTTCGCAGGCTCGGGCGTGCTCGGCTTCGAGGCCTTGTCGCGCGGCGCAGCGCAGGTCACCCTGGTCGACAACAACGTAACCGTGGTCTCGGCGCTGCGCGCGACGCAAAAGACCCTGGGGGCGGACGGCGCCACCCTGATCGCGGCCGATGCACTGGCCTTCATAAAGGGTCTAGCCCCCCGGTCCTTCGATATCATCTTCCTGGATCCGCCCTTTGGGACGACACTCTTAGCCGATGCATTGACGGCCATCCTCGCCGGTGACATCGTGACGCCCGGCGGCCTTCTCTACATCGAGACCGCCCACTCTTTACCCCGTGCGCTGCCACCCGGCCTGCGTTGGCATCGCACAAGTCAGGCAGGCGCCGTCGCCTTCGGCCTGGCCGCGCGCCTTTTGTGAGGACAGCCCATGACGACCGTCGTCTACCCCGGCACCTTTGACCCTTTCACGAACGGTCACACTGACATCGTCAGGCGCGCCGCCAGCCTATTCCCACGCGTGATCGTGGCGGTCGCTGCCAACGTCCGCAAGACCCCCTTGTTTGCGCTCGCAGACCGCGTGGCGCTTGCCCAGGAATCCTTGCGCGACGTCCCCGGGGTCGACGTCATAGGCTTTGATACCTTGCTCATGGATTTCATCCACGCGCACAAGGCCCGCGTCATCATCCGCGGCTTGCGCGCCCTTTCCGACTTCGAGTACGAATTTCAGATGGCCGGTATGAACCGCCGCCTCGACGCCTCGGTCGAAACCCTGTTCCTGCCAGCCTCCGAACGTGACGGGGCGCTGTCATCGAGCTTCGTAAAGGAGATCGCAGCACTCGGCGGCGATGTCGGGGCCTTCGTCCATCCGGCCGTGACGGCTGCATTGGCGGCGGCATTGCGGTAGACTTAGGCGCTCTATCGAGGAGGGCTGCCATGGCCTTAATGATCACCGACGATTGCATCAACTGCGACGTCTGCGAGCCGGAGTGCCCGAACGGGGCGATATCTCCCGGGGAGGAGATCTACCGGATCGACCCGAACTCATGCACGGAGTGCGTGGGTCATTACGACACGCCCCAGTGCGTTGAGGTGTGCCCGGTGGACTGCATCCCCAAAAATCCCGATCGCGTAGAGAGCAAGGAATCCTTGTACGAGAAGTACTTGGCACTGACTCGCAAGACCGGCTAAAGACCCATGGCGCTGTTTCGTAAGGCGTCAGACGACAAGGCCGCCAAACCGGGGCTCTTGGGCCGGCTCAGCGAGCGCCTAGGGGCCACGCGCCGAGCCTTAAGCGACAACGTAGGTCAGCTGTTGCGCCGCAAACGGGCGCTGGATGCAGGGCTGCTAGACGAACTCGAGATCGCGCTCATAACGGCGGACTTAGGAGTGGCTACGGCCAGCGCCGTCATGAGCGATATCGCGCGCCGAGTGTCACGCCAGGAGCTTGGCGACGCCGATGCCGTCTACGGGGCCTTGCGAGAGGTCCTCTACGAGATAGCACGTCCCTGCGAACGGCCGTGGCCGGGCGGCGAACGGCCGCTCGTGGTACTCATGGTCGGCATAAACGGTGCCGGCAAGACCACCACTATCGGTAAGCTCGCAAGCCGACTCAAGGGCATGGGGCAATCCGTACTACTCGCCGCCGGCGACACCTTCCGGGCAGCCGCCATCGAACAACTCGGCGAATGGGCCCGGCGCGCCGACGTCCCCATGATCAGTCAGCCACGGGGCGCGGATGCCGCAGCGGTCGCCCACGACGCGCTTCAGGCGGCGCGCGCCCGCGGGATCGATACCTTACTTATCGATAGCGCCGGCCGCCTGCACACCCAGACCGGGCTCATGGACGAACTCGTCAAGATCAAGCGGACGCTTGCGCGCCTGGAACCCCGCGCACCCCATGAGATCATCCTTACCCTGGATGGAGGGATCGGTCAGAATGCGCTCATGCAGGTCGAGGAGTTCCACAAGGCCGTCGGGGTCACGGGCCTGTGCGTAACCAAGCTCGACGGCACCGCCAAGGGCGGCGTGATATTTGCTCTCGCCAAGCGCTTCGCGCTACCCCTCTATTTCGTGGGCGTCGGCGAGTCGGCGGAAGACCTGCGGCCTTTCGAGGCCCGCGCCTTCGTCGATGCGGTATTACCCGCGGAGACCGATCGTGATCGAGTTTAGCCACGTCTTCAAGCGCTACCCACTCGGGACCGAGGCGCTGAGCGACGTGAGTTTCACGCTGGCCAAAGGCGAGATGGCGTTCCTGACCGGCCCCTCCGGCGCCGGCAAGAGCACACTGCTAAGGCTCGTGTGCCGGCTGGAGCGGGCAACACGGGGGCGTATCGTGGTAAACGGCCATGACGTGAGCCGTTTAAGCCCCCGCCGGCTACCCTATCTGCGCCGGGAAATCGGCGTCGTCTTTCAAGACAATCGGCTGTTAAACGACCGTACGGTCTTCGACAACGTCGCGCTGCCGCTGTTCGTGGCGGGCATGACCGGCGAGGACGTCCGGAAACGGGTATGGGCGGCGCTCGACAAGGTCGGGCTGCGCGGCCGGGAACGCGCCTATCCGCTGGCGCTGTCCGGCGGCGAACAACAGCGCGTCGGGATCGCCCGCGCCCTGGTCCATCGGCCGCCGCTGCTCATTGCCGACGAGCCGACTGGTAACCTGGATGCGAAGCTCTCCGACGACATCATTGATTTGTTCCGGGAATTCAATGATCACGGGGTCACGGTCTTGATCGCGACCCACGAGCTGCGACACCTGGAACGACTGCGCAAACGCGTCATCCGCCTGGGCCATGGCCATATGGTCGATGCGGCATGAAGGCCTACCTCGGCCGCCACGCGCAGGTGTTCATGCGCACCCTGGGGGATTTTGCGCGCAGTCCGGCCGCTACGCTGCTCACGGTCGCCATGATCGGCGTCACCCTTATGCTGCCCACGGGCCTTTATGTGGCGCTCTTGAACCTGCAACGCCTAAGCCATCACTGGCAGCCACGGGGCTCGCTGACCGTCTATCTGAAACGGCATACGGACACGCGGGCTACGGCCGCGCGGCTCGACGCGCTCCCGGGAGTGGCCGCCAGCCGCTACATATCCCCTGAACAGGGCCTGCAGGAGTTGCGAACGAGGGCACGGCTGCGCGTGGCCGTAGGGATCTTACGCCACAACCCGCTGCCGGCGGTCGTCATACTGCGTCCCCGGTCGCAGACGGCCCATGCGGTTGCAGCGCTCGCCCGCCAGGTGGCGACCTTGCCCGGGGTGGCCCATGTCGAGTCGAACTTCACCTGGTTGCGCCGCCTGGATGCCGTGCTCGCCCTCGGTCATCGCGCCGTAGCCATCCTTGCGGCCCTGCTGGGGCTCGCCCTTGTCCTCATTCTCGGGAACACGACACGCGCAAGCGTTGCGAGCCGGGCCGCCGAGATATCCGTCGTACGTCTGGTCGGGGGAACCAACGCCTTCATCCGGCGTCCCTTCCTGTACGCGGGCGCCTTGGCCGGGGGCCTAGGTGCACTCTGCGCCCTCATCTTCCTGGAGCTCGCGCTCTGGGCCCTCGACGGACCCGTCCAGAGGCTCGATACCCTCTACGGCTCCGCGTACAAACTCGTGGGGCTCGGCGCCGGTCAGGCTCTAGGCCTACTCGCCTTAGGCGCCGGGCTCGGATGGCTGGGGGCCCGCATCGCGGTCGGACACCAGTTGCGCCGGGATCAGGGCTGAAGATCCGCCACGCGGGGAACTTTCATGGGGCATTAGCACTCTTACGCCGAGAATGCTAAGATTCTGTGTAGGTCGATACGGACAGTCGAGGGGGTAAATCATGGCCATGCAAACCTTGCCAGTCGCGGTCAACATCAGCGCTGAAGGCGGTCTTGCGCATTATGTGCGCCTTGCCAATGCCGCGCCGGTCCTGGACGCGGCCCAGGAACGGGAGTTGGCCCTCGAATACCGCGAACACAATAACCTGGAGGCGGCGCGCCTGCTCGTGCTGTCCCAACTGCGCTATGTGATCCGCGTGGCGCGGGCCTTCGCAGGCTATGGATTGCCGCAGGCCGACTTGATTCAGGAAGGCAATATCGGACTCATGAAGGCCGTGAAGCACTTCGACCCGGCCCACGGGGTGCGGCTCGTCTCGTTCGCCGTCCACTGGATCCGGGCGGAGATCTACGACTACATCCTGCGCAACTGGCGGATCGTGAAGGTGGCGACGACCAAGGCGCAACGCAAGCTCTTCTTTAATCTGCGTCAATCCCGGGCCCGCATCGGCTGGATGAACGAGGGCGAGATATCGAACCTCGCTGCTGACCTCGACGTCCCGCCGGAGACGGTAAAGGAGATGGAATCCCGGATGGCGAGCACCGACATCCCCTTCGACGCCCAAGACGAGGCTGACGAAGAGGAGTTTCGGTCATCGCCGGCGGGTTTTCTCCAGGACATGCGCTACAACCCCGAAAGCCTGCTCACGCATGCCGACGCCGAGGCTTCGCAACAGGACCGCCTGCAAAACGCCCTGGTAGCGCTCGATGGCCGCAGTCAGGATATCATCCGCAGACGCTGGCTCGCCGCAGACAAACCGACCCTGCACGAGCTTGCGGCCGAATACGGAGTGTCTGCGGAACGTATCCGACAGATCGAGAAAAAGGCCCTGGATACCATGAAAGGCGTCCTGCTCGCCCCCGAACCCGCGTAACCCATCCGGCCTCAGGCGGCCGCCGACGGTAAGCGGCGGGCAGGATTCCCGAGCACCGTAGACCCGTCGGGCACCGCCTGTATGACCACCGACCCCATCCCGACGATGCAGTTGGCCCCGACATCGGCGCCGATAACGGCGGCTTCGCCGATCCACGTGTTGGCCCCGATGATGACGCGCTCTACCGAATCGCGGCTACGCACCCCTTCGGCGGCCGAGCCATGGTAGTGGAGGCCCGAGGTCACTGAGACCCGGCTTGCGATACGCACCGCCGGCCCGATGTCGACGAGCCCCAGGACACAATAGGCGCCTATCCCCGCCCGCTCCTGGACCCGCGCGCCCCGTTTCGAGAAGTAGCTCCCGAATTGCACGACCGCCCCGGTCGCAAATTCCGCCAAAGTACGGCGGTAGTACGCGCCGCGGGCGGCGGTGCCTAGGGCCCCGGGAACGAGGGCCAGGGCCTGTGCCCCGAGCATATAGAAGTCGTCCCGGGGACCGTCCAGAAAGGCGAGGGCCACGAACGGCAGTGCGGTCAGGGCCCCCAAGGCCTCAAGCAGCGGTCCGAGAACGGCCTTGATGCCGCGACTCATAGTCAAAACACATCAAGATAAAACCCGCCGACTTCCTCCGGCAGCGTGAGGACTTCGCTGCGCAAAGGGGCAAGCAACAAGCGCAGCTTGCGGGGCGCGGCCCGGAACCCGAGCCTACGAAAGGGCGACATATCCGCATAGCCCGTGTCCGGTATCATGACCGCCTCGACCCCCTGGGCTAGCACCGTACGCAGCACCGTATCAACGAAGGCCGCGCGCGTCACTGTGTCGAGCCGGCCAAACGCGACGCTCTCGACATACGCGTTCAGGCCTACGCGGCCCGCCACTACCGGCAAGACCGCGACGCTCAAAAGCCCCTGCACGGCCCCGCCGGTCTCGTAGACGTAGGTCTGGATCCGCGGTCGCGTCCGCAAGGTGAAGTCCACGTCCTCGCGCGCAACGACCTTGGCCAGATCGACCTCGGTGCCAGCCTCGGACAAAAGCTCAAAGGCGCGGGCCTCATCGTCCTGCCGGTAGCGGCGCACACCGGGCAGCACCGCCGTGCTAAGGCGCCCCCGCACGATAGGCGCCACGCCCGCCAGGTAGCGGAAATTGTGGATCGGACGCATACGCAGGCCCCGTGTCCCAAAAGACCGCGCGACCGTCTGATTGACGGGGGTGCCGGCCACAGTGACGGCCAGATACAGGTCATAACCCCGGTTCCGGGCCCGATCCACCATAAGACCTTGCTGGCGGTCGCTCAAGTGGTGACGGCGGTAGCGATGGGAGACGGTAAAGAAACTTGCGAATACCGCGGAGTATACTGTGTCGAACACGCGTACGCGCAGCGGAATAAACGCAAGGTATGCGGCCAGATCGCCATTCTTCGCGCGTAAGCCCGACGCCATCGTAGGGTCACCGGTCGGCCTCAGGATATGCATGGCCAAAAGGTCGGGCTCGTAGAGCCAGCACGGAGGCGTCCAATTGGCCCGCATCAAAGCGCTGGCGGCCCCAAGGTCCGGGGCCTCGACTTCGTTGAAGAATTCAATGGGTTCAATATTCATGGCAAACGTGAACGGGCGTTGCCGCCGGTTCCATTCCTCCTCTCGTCGACAATAGCTTTTAAAAAGGGGTACCCAGCCTTGCCTACAGTCGGCGAATAGCGTTATCGACAAGCTCTGCCGTCCGCTCCAGGCCATGTTGACAAAAACAAGCATACAAAAGACGTTCGAGCCCAAAGGCCGCGCAACCCGTATGGACGGCCTCGCCATGAGCGCTTTGAATGTCGAATCTCGTTCCAAAGAACCGCTCGTGGTAATTGAAAGAGGCGCACGCGATCGCCTCCCCTGGCGCGGTATCGACCTTGAGTTCGTACTTCAGATCATTGGCGAGCTGAAAGAACCGTAGGGACGGAAAATCGCTTGCGAAAAACGGGTCGCACGCCGTTTCGAGCCGCGCCGACAGATCCAACATGTCGACCAGTCGCCAAACCGCATTGATCGCCCGCTCGCGCGCTTGTAAGACGGCTTCTCGGTCACCCAGCCATACGATCTCGCGCATGGAAAACTCCCATAGCCGATCGAGACCCGCCAAGTTTTTAGATTCGTAGCGAAAACATCGGCCATTGGCCGTGTAGGTCGAGACCACACCGCTCGCGATCTTCCGGTTCATGAGCGCACCGTAGGTGTGATAACACAGGGCAGGCGAGAGACAATGCTCGGGCGGCGCGATCTCGCTCACATCCTGAAAGGTAGGGTTCTCGCCTTGCCGGTGCCGCTGTCCGAAACTTTCGATGGCCGAAAAGTCCTCATTTAAGTGAACGGCGAAGGTAACGGAGTGCGCAAAAGACGTGAAGTAGCCGGCCCGCCGCAACCAATCGCTTGGCACCATGGCGTTGTAGGAGTGCTGGCGGGCCTGGAACTCGCGCACGGCCAGCCGCTCCAGGGCGCCATCTAGGCGACTCAAAAGGCCCATGAACTCGCCGCTACGCGCAACCGCCCCCGGACCCGACGCCCACACATCACCGCGATCGGTAAGCCGTGTCCAGGCATCGAGCGTGAAGCCTCCGTCTGCGCGCGATCGATCGCGCAGCACCTTTGGCGTTACCGACAGGCGCTCAACCTGCATCTTCTCGATGAGTTGCTCGAGCTTCGTGGCCACATCGCCGCTCGCGGTCGGCCCCGCCAGATCGATCTCAAGGCAGTTCGAGTCGGCTCGATATCGGGATTTTATAATCGCCGTGTCGCAATAACACGCCCGCTTGGCGATCTCCACACACACATCCGCGGGAAGCTTCGCCGATAACGGAATCGCGAGAGTTTCCATAGCCAGTTCATCCTTGACAATGAAGGTCATCAGGCCTGGCATCCCGCCTAGCCTGCGTGACTCACGCTAGCGCAGGGCCCCACCTTCGTCAATCGGCCACTTGCGCTAGGGGGGGCAAGGAGCTGGATTGAACGACGTGCTCAAGGCCCATGTAAACGTCTGTGTGTTGCCAGCGGCATCGGTCATACTGACCACGATGGGTGAGGCCAAGGGTGGTAAGAGCGAGACGTTCCATCCCCCCGCTGCGTCAATATTGATCGGGACTCCATTGGCAACACCGCTTATAACACCCGACAGATCTTGCCATTGCCCTGCGACCAGTACCGAGGTAACCAGGGGCGCAAACGTCGCCACACAGGCCGCGGGCGGGGTGTTGTCCACGCCTATCGCGGTCTGATAGACCGCACTCTCCGCAGCCGGATCCGTGGCACTCACGATGAGGCTATTGACCCCATCGCCGAAGGCCTCGGTGTCGATCGTAAAGCCAAAGGCCGGGTCGGCCGTGAGGGTCTGATAGGCCTGCCCATCCACGGCTACCGTGATCGCCACCGGGAGGGCATAGGGGTCCGTCACCGACCCTGTCACCGTCACGGCTCCGTGGACCCAATCCGGCAAAGGGGCAACCGATAGGGTGAGCGGCTGTGTGGCGTAGGCCGGCGCCGGCGCCGCACCAAAGAGCGCGGAATCCGATTGGGCTACGGCGCGATCGTAGGCCAGTAGCGCTAGGGCATCGGGGCCCGCCAAGCTGTCGGGCGAATCCGCAGGCGCGTTGGCCTCAGCTGCCGCCAAGGCGTCCGCGAGACCCTGGCGGTAGGTATCGGTCGTGAGCGCAGTGCTGCCGAGCATAATGGCTCCAGCGGCACCGGCGCCGTTCAAAAGGCCATCGTTAGCCAGATCATCGGCCATGGCTTGCGCGAGCAACTCACTGCCTTGGCCTGCCTCGTGGGCGATGCGCGCCAAGGCCGCCAGAACCAAGCCGTAATGGGCCGTGGCGCCCACGGCCAGGGGCGTCGGGCCGCCGTCCGGCAGTTCCACGAGGGTCGTAGCTGGGTCAAACCCAAGCCACGCGCTGAAATTGGTCTCGGCCACCGCTAGCGCCGGCCCCACCCCCAGGCCGCGTTTCTCTAGGAAGGCGACGTCGGCGGCCTGCGCGGTCGATAAGTCCGTGACGGCCACCGTAACGGAGGCACCTGGCGTGTAGGAAAATATTCCCTGCAAGGTCCCCGAGTTCACGGTTGCGGCGTTTGTGCCGGCGTACGAACCCCCGCGTGCCATAATGACCAGCGGACCTGAGACACCGCTCAGCGGCAGCGTAAACCGACCATTGTCATCCGTACGCGTGGCTCCGACAGGCCCCTGCGGTCCCGTCACGAGCACGCTCGCGCCGGCCACCGGCGCCCCCCCTATAACAAAGCCCGTGACAAGACCTGCGGGCAATACAGGCGGCGGGTCCGGGTTGCCAAGTTGGCATGCGCTCAAAAAGAACGGTAGCACCGGAAGCAAGCGACAAAAAACGCAGGTCTTCAAAATAACCTCCAAAGCACCGTCATGGTGACCGTCGATATGCGCGTAGGAAAACCCGTCTGGCTTGTTATGTTCACAGACCAGTTCCGGCTCAAGGGGACCGATAATTCCGCGCCCAAGGTAAGATCGTTTTGGCTGACGGCGGGATAGGCGCCAACACCAAATCCCGCGCCATCGACCGGCACGCGATCATCAAACCGGTAATGCGATACCCCTATCCCCAGGCCCAACCAGGGGCGTATCCGGTAGCTAAACGGCAGGCGCCGCTGCCACACGAGCAAGCCCTCAGTTTCGCGGCCCCGCTCGCTCAATCCCCCAGCCCCCGCCCGCGTCGCGAATTGGCCGACGCCAACGTCGAACACCAAGCGGCGGCCAACACCCGTCGTGCGACTCCATTGTGTCAAGAAGCGCCAGCCGAGGACTGGCTCGGCAGAGCGGGTGCCCGGGACCAATCCGGCATCGACGCCGCCCCCAACAGAGAGTCCCCAGGCGCAGGCCGGTTTCGGTAACAAGAACAGACAGGCGATACCAAGCAACGCAGACGACGTTCTCATGGTTATGTGCCTTTTTGGGTTTGGACATAGGCGTTTTGCGCCGGCACGTACAAGATTCGGCGCGGCAGATGCCAGCGGCTTGCGGCATTTACAGTGCTGGTTCCGACCTGCCCCAAGGCTGCCGATGTCACCGAGGATTGCGCACTCAAGGCCCCGATAGCGGCATCGACCCCTTCCACGACGGATCGCGCAAAGGCGGCGACTACGGTTTTGCGCCGATGACCCAGCGCATAGCCGCGCAGTCCCAGGCTGCGGTCACGGGCAAAGACCACGGCGCTAAAGGGGATGTGCAGGCCGTTTGGGAATACGGCCTCGCTTATCCGAAACTGCACATGCCCGGAACGTACGCCGTCTTCATGGGCGAGCAGGCGGGTACCCGTTGGCAAGACGCCATAGCGGCCGTGAACGGCCCTGCGCACATGAAAAACTACCAAGGCGCGGTCTTGGTCGGTCAGTTCGTGGCGCAAAGTCACCGCTACCCACGAGCCGGGCCGCAGGCCCAAGACCGCCGGCACAGACAGCGCAAGCGGCGGACGCGCTGCCACCTTGGCGACCCAAAACGGCAGAATGGGGACCTGTTTTCCTTGCAGGTGCCGTATGCGCACCGGGGCGGTGGCGGCACCGCCCATCACACCCAATATCCGCGCGAGAAGCGAAGCGGGCCGCGGTGCCTGGTGCGCGAGGCCCCGGACCACAGGACCCACCGGCGGCGGTGCGACGGCTACCATGAAACGCGCACCAGGCCCGCGATCGTAGTCACCAACAAATGCCAGCGCGCAACGGGCTGCGACGGCGGCGTAATGGCGAGGGCGCAATTCTGGTGACCGGCGACAGGCGCGGTACAGGCAAGCCGCCCCGGAACACGCCGCCACTTGTGGTGGCCACGATAGAGTTGGACGCCCTCACACAAAGGGCCGCCGGTTCCTGCGCTCGAGAGTGCGAAACCCAATATCGCAAGCTTAGGCATGACCAGGAATCGCCGGACCCAAACGCGCACGGCTTTGCGGCCGGCATGGGCCTGCCGTTCCTTTCTGATCCGGGAACGCCGTATGGGCGCAAACGCCGCGTACGCCCACGCGCGGCGCCAGGGCGATAACCGCACGCGCGGTGGGGCGGGTGGCGCTGGCGGTCGCGGCGGCACGGTGAAGACCACATCACTCGTATAATCACCGCCAAGCCTCGTCGTACACACGAGAAGCGAGACCGCATAGGGGCCAACGCCCAGAAACATATTTCCGCAGTAGCGATGATGCGCGCCGCGCACGGCGGTAATGAGGATACCGGATAGCCCCAGATGGACCGCCTGGAAGTATGGGTTTGTGATCGCAAAATGCAAAGACCCCGCCAATGCGCGCGGGAAGAGCAAACGTAAACCGAGATTGGGGACAACAGCTGCCGTCACGGCTGTATAGGGCGCTAGCACCACCACGCGCTCGGTTGGTACAAATGGTCGCAAAGGGGACGGAAGCGGCGGTATCATAACTGGCGAATAGCCACGATTTCGATGCCGGCGGTATTGCGCATGCTTCGCGCGACGCTGCGTTCCGTAAGCAAAAGAGAGAACCCCTGGCGACGCGTCTTGCCATCGGGCAGCACAAAATGGATCACCCCGGATAGACGTACAAGCCATACTCGTCCGGACCTGCGCAAGACGCGCGGCCGCCGGGAGCCATCATCGAAACGGACCCAGGAGCGCAGCCCAGCTAAGCGCACTCGCGCCAGATAGGCCGTTTTCTTCAGGGCAGCGACCGTGGCCTCACGCAGAGGATCGGCCATCATATCGAGGGCCTGCACGTAATCGGGAACTATGGTGGCGCTGTTGGCACTCAAATAATCGCGGACAAAGCGCATGGAGGACGCAAGGATATCGCGATGCGAGCGGCGGATTGCGCTCAACCACTCCATGCGGCCGAGGATCGTGCCGCTACGGCTTACCGCGACGACTGGCGGCGTGCGCCACAGCAGCACAGCTGCGAGTACAACAAAGGCGAGCGCCGCACCCCCGAAAAATAACCACCCAAGGAACGCGTAACGGGCCAGGCGCTGCATCAACAGACCCTGGGGGCCGTGTGCGCCGCGCCTATCAGCGCCGCGAAAAATCGTCGGAATCATCCGATAGCTCCGGCCCATCGAAATCGGGCTTTAGATAATTCGTACGGGGGACGCGGCCGTCGCGTGAAACGGGCCAGTAATCAGGGTCGCTCGGTATATGGAGGACGGGCATGCGCCGTGGCTTTACCGATAAGACATCGGTGTCGCGATCGCGGTACCAGCGCACGGCGGCAACGCTTGCGCTGGTCGTGGCATGATCCAGGATGGCAGCCCCCTGGGTAACTCGCCCGAGGTAGGGCTCAACGAGACTGCGGCCCGCCCCGGCGTTCTCGACCAGCACCGCCGTTACGTAAGGCGCCGCAATCAGAACGGCCGCCAAGACGAGGTTCAAGATCGTAAACAGCATATGGGCATAGACGGTCATGTAATCGCTTCGCCCCAATAATCCCTGGAGGGTCGCTACCGCATGGGTGAAGATCGGCGCAAAAACCGCAAGCAATAAGGCCTGGACGATGGGCCATAGGACAAAAAATCCCATCAGCTTTGCAAAACCGCGTAGCAGGGAAAAATTGCGGCTCACGGCAAGCGGCAACGCGATGAGGCCATAGAGAAAACTGAACTCATAGCCTATGGCCTGGGCGATCCGCAGTAGCACCTCGAGGAAGGTCGTCACGACGAGGGTCGTGTAATAGATGAACACGGTGGTCAAACGCAGCGGCAGGGCGTTGACCTCCTTGATGGTGGCCCACAGGCCGCTCGGACCGTGATTGGCAACCGTGAGCAAGGCGGCCATCTGCGTGGCAACGAGCGACAGGGAGCCTATCCTCGCCATCGCCCCATAAAGGGCATTCAGATAATGCACGATGAGGTCGCCGGCGGAGAAATAGATCAATAGGCCGACACCCCAGGCGGCGACGTCGCGTAGCGCCCGAGCCAATTGACCGCTACCGGCGATGGCGTCGAGCTGGGCCTCAAGAAGCCTCGTGTATAAGGCCACTACGAAAAGCGAAGGCGTCACCGTGCGCATCATGAGATCCGCAACGGGCCTACCCTCCCGAAAGACCCCACGCGGGGACAGGTAGCGCAGCAAGTCGGCCACGAAGTACAGGCCGGTCATGGGGTGCCTGCAAAGGCCCGGTAGAGATGCGCCGACTCCGCAGGCAGCCGCCGGGCGTTATGACGCTCGGCCGCCTGACGGATATGGCGGCGGGCCGCGGCGCGGGCGTTTTGGGCGGCCAGCGCGGCGAGAGTCACGGTGGACCGGGCCGTGATATCACGGCTGCTACGCGCACCCAGGTCGAGGGCCGAGCGACGAGCGTCATGGCGTACGCCGCGAGCCAGCCAATCCAAACGCCGTAGCCGCTCGATCCGGCGCGCTTGCTGATGATAGTAACCGTCGAGGTCGGACCAGCGGCGGCCGGTGCTACGCGCGGCTTCGAGCCACCGCCCCATCGACGCCGGGACACCACGGGGCACAGGCAGTGCCGCATAGCGCGCGAGCCCTCGGCTCGCAACGACACGGATATCTTGCTGTTCGGTCTGCAAAGTGGCCTCCACGGCCTGCATCCTGCGAACCTCGCTTAAGACCCCGTGGTAGAGCCCTACGACCTGATCAAACAGGCTGATCAGCTCGGCATGGACGGGGGGATCGAAGGTGATATCCCCGACTCCCAGAAAGGCGTGCGCGCTCGCTCCCCCGAGCAGCCACAGCAGGCCGCCAAACACATAGCGTCTCATGGGGTTGCCCCCTTAATCCGCGCCAGACGCAGGAGTGGATCGCGGATATCGCGGCCGACCGCCTCCTTGGCGGCGAGACCCGTAGGCGTCGTATCGGCGAGCGTTAGCAGTGGCTCTGGGAAGGTAAGCCGCAGGGCGTAATAATCAGGCCCCACGGACCGTACCGCCGGCCGCCACGGCAGGTTTAAGGGAAACGGGAGATGCTTCCATATATGAAGCGCACGCGCCGGCATGCCGATACGGCTTGCGATATCTTCCCAGCCATCGTTCCTGTAGAGGAGGGATCGCATGGGCATGGAATTCACGATCTCCTTTTCCATGACATCGATCTCCGCAAGACCCTGGGTGACGATGTCGATGGCCGCCGCCTCCTTGCGGCCCATGCGGGCGATCTCGGACACGAGTCGTGACATGACCTGCGGCGCATGCGCTACGAAACGATGGATCTCATCGAGCAGGACGCGCGCCGGGGTGCGGTGCGCGAAGGCCAGGTTCAGGAAACGCAGACACAAAAACACGAGATAGAACGTGAGGAGTTTGGGGCTTGCCCGATCAACCTCTTTGAGATCGACGCCGCATATACCTGTACTGATCTGAACGTTGTCGTGGCTTGCAAATAGGCGGCCTTCCGGGGTATCGAGAAAGCTATGGAGATTGGCCGCCATCCGCCGCGCGGCGTCCGCCTGCTCGGGGCTTGCGCTGCCCGACGCTTCTAGCGTGCCCAGAAAGTCGACGAGGCCTGGGTTGGGCCCTATGTCAACATCGTAGAGTCGCTGCAGGGCCGCAGCGCCGGCCGCCATTTCATGAAAGTCCAGAACCGTGCGGCCGTCCGTCAGGATAAAGGCAAGGATGTTCAAGGTACCGGAGGCCAGTAGCGGGTCGAGACCCGCAGCGCCTACGGAGCGGGGCGGCAGGGGATTGACAGCCGCCGTACTTGGGTCGAGGCAGGTGTAGATCCCGCCCAGACCCTCCACCACCCAGCGATACGTCGCTCCGATCTCGAGCACATACCAGTCGATACCAAACGGGTAGGTCTCGACGATGGTCGCGACCTTGTCGACCCCCTTGCCGGCTCCGGTCATGGCCACGGTAAAGCCGTGCGCGACAACCTGGTGCGAGTAATCAAACGATACGGCCTGGCGCGCGAGGCCCAGACGCAGGGACTCGGGGTAGGGCGATCCGGAACGGAACGTCTGCCAGGGAGCCATGGCTGCGATCTGCGCGGAATGGTCAGGACGCCACAAGGGTGACCGGTAGCCTTGCCCCGGCTGGGAGGCCCGGAAAAACGGCAACTGGATAAACTGATCATCGCGAGGCCGTCCGCCCTGGCCCCGCAACAACTCACACAGGCGATCTACCTCGGCATCGGGAACGTCTGTGAGATCCCCGCATACCATGTAGGCATTGCGATGGACCTGCCAATCGTTGTCGGACACGGCCTGCCGGAAACCCTGCATCTCCCGCAACATGGCGACCTGGCGCTCGCGCCCCTTATGGGCCATGGCCCCCTGGGCAAGGCGGTCGGCCCGCTCCGAGGCGCGCAAGGCCTGTTCGGTATCGGCCGCCATGACGATCTGGCTTATGTGTAGGGGCATGGCAAGCGAGGCGATCGGCAATACCCAGGCCGGGTACACATCGGGATAGAGGTGCAGATACCAAACGCGCAGGGTACGGCGTTCTATGCTGAGGTTGCCCTGGGCTTGCGTGGGTGGCACCGCAATGAGCTGCTCGGCCAGGGACAGCCACGGGTCGACCGCCGAGAGCGCGGGGCTTCGATCGTAGCTTTTCTGGATAAGGTGGACGTAGTCAAGAGCGCTTGCGATCCGACCCCCGGGCAAAAGACTGGCAAGATGCGATGCGAGCTCCTCGAGGTCTTGGGCACGCAAGCTCTGAGCCCCTAGCGCCGGACGCGGTATTGCGCGGCGCGCGCCCGGCAAGCGTCCCACAATCAAGGCGACCGTGTTCACAAGAAAGCGGGGGGCCAGATGCTCGGCGATAGCCACCCGCATCGCCGCCGCAAAAGCGCTGGGACGGGAGGCGTTTTTGTAGTGCGCGAGATACGCGTGCGCCGGATCGTCGCAAGGCTCGCGCCATAAATGGCACTCGACCCAATAATCGCGCGGCAGCCGCCGCAATAGCTCTTCAGCAAGGGACCACTGGTGGGCGCGGCCCGCCGCATCCTCGAACTCCGCGTCGACGCCCGTCCACAGGATGGCGATCGAACACGCCCCATCGCCGTGGGCAATGACATGTTCCCCAAGCGTGTGGGACCACGTATAGACGTCACAGTAGCGGCGCGCCCCTAGAGCCATGATGCCTCCTGCGCTATGAGGTTGCCGTGGAGGGAACTAATCCAATAGGTGCGCGCAAAGACGATGTCGTCGCCGAGAAACAGGAAAACAATTCCGATCGGCAAGGCGGCAAGCGCCACCGCCAGGGCAACGATCGAGGCGAGTCCGGGCAGCACGACTGACGACAATATTCCGGTGGCCGTGACAAGACTTGCCATCGTCGCACCAAGCGGAAGCCCTAATATGCGCACCGGTGCGAGGCGCTTATTAAAGGCGGTCATGAGCCGATCACGAGGGCCGCGATGCCATAGGCGCTCGCTGCCAATATGAGACCTATGACGCTTCCAACGACATAACTTTTTCCGCGTTCTCCCTGGCCGCTCGCAAAATAGCCAGCGCCGATCAGGATCCCCATGATGGCCAGTATGCTGACGATCAAAGAGATAATGTCAGTTATGGCATGCGCGCGCTCCTCGATAGTGATCCGTAAATCAGAACCTTGGGCATAACCAGGAAGGCGCATCATGGCAGACGGACGGCTTTTGTCTGTGGCGATTTGCGGACTAAAGACCTTGGCATAGATCACCCCCTTGCAAGTGTGGTCATGTTACGTAGGCACAAAGGGCGTGAATATTCGGCAAATCACGGGGGAAGGGCGCCGTGGGCGCAGGCCTCCGTTATCGTGAGCGTAGGTCTAAAACGGACCCAGGGGTCCGAGACAAGGCTTGGGGGTATCAGAGAGGGCTATTGCAAGGCCCCGCGGGGCCTTGCCCGTATGGGGGGGGGAAGGGCCGGTTCTATAGGGGTTTTATGGGTATGGTCGGACGTCCACTGCGCACGGCGGGCCCCGGGGCCCCAGAGGCGCCAACCCAGGCCTGACCATAGACGACCTCGTAGGTCAAAGGCAGGCGGCCATCACGCCGGAAGGTCTCGTAGGAGTCGATGAAGCGGCGATAGCGCGCCTTGCCGGTCAGTCCGGCAAAGCGCGCCTGGTGCGCGTTATGGGCGCCGATTCTCTTTAGATCGCGCAAGGCCTTGCCGGGGGCATCATAGGTCAGCGTATAGCGCTCGACATCTAAAACAGGATCCGCAAAACCCGCGGCCAGGAGCAAATCTCCCAGATCGTGCATATCGACAAAGTTGTGGACATGAGGCCTATCGTCCACCTGCGCCCAAGCGGCACGAAGCTCAGTCAGGGTGTCGGGACCGAAGGTCGAGAACATTAGTACACCATGGGGACGCAAAACGCGGCGGAACTCAGCGAATGCGCGTACGGGATCCATCCATTGAATGGCCAGATTCGAGTAAAGGCAGTCGACGCTGCCGGCAGGCAGTGGCAGGGTCTGCCCATCAGATGCCCACAAAAGGACGGGGCGCCAAAATCCCCGCCGGCTGGTGGCGCGCTTGACCATGCCAGGGGAAATGTCGCAGGCCCATATACGACTATGCCGGAAATGTTGACGCAGGGCCGGCAGCGCGTAGCCGGTACCCGTCCCTACGTCGAGCACGGTAGCGGGTGCGATGCGCAGCCACTGGAATCGACTCACGAGCTCATCTGCGACCGTGCGCTGTAAGACCGCGGCCTCGTCGTAGTCGGCCGCGGCCCGATCGAAACTATGCCGGATCGAGGTCGGACTTAAGTCAATCACGCAGGAACTCCCGGATGGCCTGTGTGCAGGTGTCGGCCGCCGACAAAAACGGGGCGTGGCCGCGACCGGCCTCCACACGGCGGGCCTGGGGGACGTGGGCCGCAAGCCACCGGCTGGCGCCATCCGGCACGATCGTGTCGCCGGCGCCATGTAAGACCAGGGTGGGCACCAGCAACGCGGAGACCTGCGGCCGCAAATCGGTGGTCCGAAGAACAGCGAGTCCTTCGGCGAGCGCCGCGGGGCTTGCGGCGCCGCCGGTACGGATGTCCGCGGTCAGGGCACGGATCTGGTCGCGGCCGCGCGGGCCTGCCTGCAGGGCCAAGAAACGGGCCACAGTGGCGGAAGGATCGCAGGTGAGATCCGCGGCGAAACCCGTAAAGACGGAGTCGCTTACGCCAAACGGCCAATCGGGCCTTTGCGTGAAGCACGGGGTCGCTGCGACCAGGATCAGATGGCTTACCGCGTCCGGATAGGTCGCCGCCAATGTGAGCGCTACGAGCCCCCCCAGAGACCAGCCGAGCCACGCATGGCGCCCGGGATGGGCGGCGACAAGGGCTGCGGCCAGGGCAGCTGGGTCGAGGGCCCCGGGGGCGTAGGGCGCGCCGCCGTGGCCGGGCAAATCGAGTGACGACACCGCAAATGGTAAGGCGGCCTCAAGGGGGGCAAAGACGCGGCGATTCAGGCCCCAACCATGCAGAAGGTAGAGCGTCACAGGCGGTCCTTGGTGTAGGTTTCCAAGGAAGCGAGGAGCCGCGCCACATCGTCCGCGGAATGGGCCGCAGACAGCGCCACGCGCAGCCGCGCGGCCCCGACCGGCACGGTCGGGGGGCGTACCGCCAAGACGAGGAGACCCTGGCGGCGCAGAAATTCGCTGGCCCTAAGCGCCGCGTGGGCGTCCCCCATGACCACGGCCTGAATCGGTGTGCACGACGGCAAGACGGTAAGGCCCACGGCCTGCGCGCCCGCACGAAACTCCTCGATGCGCTGACGAAGCGCTGTGCGCCGGTGCTCTTCGGCGCGGATGATGGCGAGGCTTGCCTGAGCCGCGGCGGCGACCGCGGGCGGCAGGGCGGTCGTATAGATATAAGGCCGACCGATCTGTATCAGGGCCGCCACGACCTCGGCGCTCGCTGCGACGAAGGCCCCGAAGACCCCGAATGCCTTGCCGAGCGTGCCCATATGCACAAGGCGCGGCATAAACGCGAGGCCCTGGGCGGCCGCACTGCCTCGGCCGCCAGGACCCACTACCCCAAAGGCATGGGCATCGTCGACGATCACACCGGCGCCGTGGTCCGCGGCGAGCGCGATCAGACCCGGGATGTCGGCCATGTCGCCATCCATGCTAAAGACCCCATCGGTGGCAATGAGCCCCCCCGGGGCCGCGCCCTCCAGGGCATCCCGCAGGCCCGCGAGATCCCGATAACGACGCCGCTGCGCCTGCGCGAGACGCACGGCGTCCAATAAAGAAGCGTGATTGCGTCTATCCTCCCAGACAAGGGTATGGCGTGTCGCAAGTGTTGTGATGAGCGCGAGGTTGGCCATATAACCTGTGGAAAACAACAAGGCCTTGGGACTGCCGACAAAATCGGCGAGCTGCTCCTCGAGCTCGTGATGGACTCGGGTGTGGCCGCCCAAGAGATGCGCCGCGCCGGCGCCCACACCATAACGCCGCGCACCGGCACAAAAGGCCTCGTGCACGCGCGGGTCGTTGGCAAGGCCCAGGTAATCATTACTGGAAAAACTGAGCAGGGTCTGGCCATCCACCCGCACCCACGGACCGGTCGGCGACTCGCGAATCTCGCGCTGGCGCCACAGGCCCTGCCGCTCCCGCGCCCGCAGGAGCGGCCGCAGCATCGCGGCAAAAGGATCATCTGGCATGGGGCCCAGCCTCGCTTGGAAGCCGCCAAGCATACGTGGGAAGCGCGCCTGGATAAAGGCGGGGGCCGACTTTCGGTCGTTGGGGCTTAAGTCCCGACCGGCTATGGTGGGCGATCGCCCGCAAGGAGGATTTGCTATGAGGACGCACCTGGCCACGGCTGTGCTCGCAACGAGCGCCCTGGTGCCTGCCTGGGCTGGTATCGCGCTCAGCGCAAGCGGCGGCACGCTGGGCCTCGGGCTTGCATTGAGCATCCCCGTGATCCCGCGTACCTTTTACGTCCGTCTGCTCGGCAACGGCGGCCACCTGACACGACACATGACCACCGACGGGCTGAACTATCGCGCTCGGGCGCATTTTCGTAACGCCGCCTTATTGGGAGACTATTACCCCTTCGGTGGCGTATTCCACGTAAGCGGGGGAGTCTACTACGACGACAACCGGGTGGATCTCGCGGCCACATCGGTAAACGGAACCTACACCATCAATGGCATGACGGTGCCCGCGTCTGCGGTGGGCCCTGTGACCGGCACCGTGACCTACGCACGCTTCGCGCCTTATCTCGGCCTCGGTTTCACCAACGACGCCCAACCCGGGCCAGGCGTCGCCGTAGGCCTCGATCTGGGCGTGATGTGGGACCGTCCCACAACGACCTTGTATGCCCCGGGTGCTGCTGGCAATCCGACGCTGTCGGCAGACTTGGCGGCGACCCGCGCCCAGATCGAACACCAGGCCAATCGTCTCAAGGCTTACCCGGTCGCTTCCCTGAGCCTCGGTTACCGGTTCTAGCGATTGGCTAGGGCGCCGTGGGGGCGTTTGCCAGGCGCTCCTCGACAAACTGGGCAAGCGGGGGACTCAAGGGACACGACTGGGCCTTACGCCAGGCCTTACGGGCACGAGCGGCGTGACCGGCCTTCATGTCCGCAACTCCAAGCCCGACCCATAAGGCCCCATCGCGAGGGAAACGGGCAAGACCCGCTTCGTAGGCCGAGATCGCCCGGGTCCCGCGGCCGGCCGCAACCCACGCCGCGGCGAGCAAGGCCCAATAAGACGGCTTGTCGGCAGCCGCCGCGGCAATAGGCGCCAGGGCGGCCGCGGCCGCGGCTGGTCGCCCCTGCCTTAAATCGAGCTGCGCCCACAATATCACGGCCGACACCGACCCCGGGTGTGCCTGCAAGGCCGGACGCAGTGCCGCCCGGGCCGATGCGAGCCGCCCCCCTTGAATATCGAGCGCCGCCAGCAGGAGCGCCGGCTGTAGGGCGGTGGGCGACAAGGCCAGGGCGTCGCGCAGCGCCGCACGCGCCTGCCCCGTATGTCCGGCCTGTAAGGCCTGTACGGCCCGCCGATAATCCGACCCGGCGCGCGGCACCGAGACTTTGGCGACCCGGAGTGAGATCGATGCCGGACGCCGGATGGGTGCTAGGGCCCGCGAGGCCGCGCGTCGCGGGGCCAACGGCCGAGGCGGGTGCGCCGCTGCGGCGACTTGCCGCTTACGGGGACGCGCCGGGGCGGCTATCGGCCCGGGATGGGTGGCAAGCGGCACGGCACGGGGGGTCGCCGGCGGCAAGCGCACGGTGTGCGGCTCGCGGCCTGCCGGGCGGCGCGCGTACAACCCAACACCGACGCCCACGAACATCGCTACCAGGACCCCGGCGATCAATGCGATACGCATCGCCCGGGGCCCGCGCGGGGCGGGTTCCGGTACCGCCTGCAGATCCTCCAAGACCCGGCGGTCAGGTGCATCGAGGCTTGCGCGCTCGCGCGCCTCGAGATCCTTCAAAACCTTGTTGATGAGGCTCATCGATGCACCCAGGCCATGAGTTTTGATAAGCCGCGCGGGCGAACGGCGGCTTCGGTGTCAGCACGAGCCAGACGGATATGTCGCGTCTGAACGGTTTTTGCGCCCTCGCCATAGGCCGCCATAAGCGCCTTGTGGGCGAGGATGTTGGCAAGTCGCGGCACCCCGCCCGAGGCCCGGTGCAGGGCGCGCATCGCACCTTTGCGAAAGAGTGCCGGCCCCCGGTAGCCGGCGACATGGAGCCGGTGACGCAGATAGTCGTCGGTGTCGGCGAGCGACAGGGGCGCAAGCCGGCAGGAGAAGGCGATCCGCTGGCGCAGCTGGCGCACCGACTCGGCCGCCAGACGCTGATCGAGTTCCGGCTGACCAAACAGGACGATCTGGATCAGTTTGCACTTCTCCGTCTCCAGGTTACTGATGAGACGCAGAGACTCAAGCGTCTCTAGGGGCATGGCCTGGGCTTCGTCTAGACACAACACCAGCTGACGGCCCTCCGCGTAGTTCTTGAGGAGCTCTGCGCTCAACGCGGTCATGAGCGCGTGCGATCCGGCGTTCGGGGCGATAGAAAGCCCAAGCTCCGCGGCGATCGCCGCGATCAGGGCGGATGGATCGAGGTAGGGGTTGGGGATGTAGGCGGTCGTAAACCGGTCGTCGTGGCCAAGGACAGCGAGGAATTTCCGGCACAAGAGGGTCTTGCCCGTTCCCACTTCGCCCGTCACCTTCAAAAAACCCTCGCCCATGCGCACCGCGGCCAACAAGGTATTCAGCGCCTCCTGCTGGCGTGTATGCGCGAAATAGTACTCGGTGTCCGGCGTGATGCCGAACGGGAGCTCACGAAGGCCGAAGTAGCGCTCGTACATCAGTGTCCCGTGATGCGCGCGATCCGTCTCTGCGCCTGTGACAGCTCACGCCCCCAAGGGGCATTGAGATCGACCACCGTTGGCTTCAACAGGATGACAAGCTCTTTTTTCACGCGCACGACCTTCTTGTCCTTGAAGAGATTACCAAGGAGCGGGATATTCCCAAGGAAGGGGATCTGGGCATTGTTGTTGGTGGCCCCCTCCTTCATGAGGCCGCCAATCACGATCACCTGACCGCTATGGGCGCGGACCACGGAATCCGATTCTTGAATCGAGCTTGAGGCAAGAGGCAGATTGAAGGCCTGCCCGGAGACGCTGAACTGCTGATTGACCTGCGTCACCTGACTTACCGTGGGATGTATGTAGAGAACGATAGATCCGTGGCTATCGATCTCCGGAGTGACATCCAAGGCGATCCCTGAGAAAAACGGCGTAAGCTGCACGGCCGGCGTCGCGATCGCAGACACCCCCACGAGTGACTCCGTGTTGGTGACGCCCGTCACGAAGAATTGATCGCCCCCGACCTTTATGACCGCCTTCTGCTCATTTATGGTCGACACGCGCGGACTCGAGAGCACCTGTACGCGACCCTCCGTGTTCAGAAGCTGTATGAATGCCGCAAAGTTGCCGGCATGCACAGCGAGGCTGAATATCCCGCCGAAGGCCGAGTCTATGGTGCTATTCACCGGCCCGTAGATCCCGGGGGCCGGATTGATGTTACCGGTCTGACCACTTGCGCTACCGACGCCAGAGGCGAGCAGTTGGCTGCCGCCGGTCTGCGCGCCAACCACCTGCGCGCCGGCTATGTTGCCGAGTTTCGCCCAATCGATACCGCTTTGATAACCGCTCTTTAAGTCGACCTCGAGGATCTTGGCGTCGATCACGACCTCACGATCGACGCTTGCCTGGGTAAGACGCAAGAAACGGCTCACGGTGTGCAAGGTGGCGGGGTCGGCGCGCACTACCAAAAGACCTGCCTGAGGGTTGGCGATGACCCTACGCCCAGGCCCCTTACCGACCAGCGCCGTGACAGTGGTCGTAAGGGTAGCCCAGAAATCGCTGCGCGAGGTGGTCTTCACCGAAATCGTAGGTGATGCATTGCTCTGCGCCCCGGCGGCCGGAGGTGCGGTCCCCGTCATACCGCCTGTCGTACCGACACTCGTCAGACTTTCACCGGCGAGCCGCGTCTCCGAGACGCCGGTCCTTACGATATCGAGGTAATGGACCCGAAAGAGTCGCGTCATGAGGCCCGATGGCAGGATATAGAAGCGATCGCCGCGCCGCCGGTACTGATAACCATCGGTCCGCCGGATGATGCGCATGGCCTCGGGCACCGTCACGTTCTTGAGGTGCAGGGTCAGTCGGCCGGTGAGATGACTGGGTAGGGCCACGCTATAAGGGGTTCCGCGCACAAGCTCCAGAAACACGCGGCCGGCGGGGGCTTTGCGTGCACTGAAATCGAAGCGATTGGGCGCGACGATCCGCTGCGCCTTGGGCAAGCGTATGGTAACGGGCGGCACGAGCGCGCTCTGCACGGCGGCCGGCACGGCGAGCCTCTGCGACTCCTGGGCCGCCTGCAGGTTGTGTTGCATGCGTTGCGTAAGGGGTTTATCGAATCCCCGCGGCGCGCAAGCGGCTGTGGCACAGGCGAGCCACAGGACGAGGAGTTGTGGCAAGGGACGTGTCATGGGCGTCCTTTATCGATAACGGCGGTCTTTTTTACATCGCTGCGGCGCGGGTCTAACGGGATCCGGCGCATACCGCGTGCCCCCGCGAGATCCACACTATTATGATGGATCGCGACGACCCGCTCGGCACCGATACGCGTCCCGGTGGACCATAAGCGGCCGTCTATCAAGGCCATCTTCCGGGGGCCATCGAGCAAGATGGCCTGCAGGCCCGCGGAGGGATGGGAGGCATTTGCAGACGGCTGCTCGATCCAGGGAGGCCGCGTCGGATCCACGAGACGTCCGGCCCAGGCCTGCGCGCAGGACAGGGTGATGACAACGGCTACGATCCAATTTCTGTTCATAGCCCATCCCATACAAGGATCATGCCATTCATTGCAAGAAGGCCTCGTGCGTACTTAAGGTATACACATGGAGGGTAAGCGTCGAAAACGGATAATGGTTGGCGCGCAAGGTCACCCGTCCCCAGAGGATACGCTTGCGAGTATGGGCCATCGCCGCCAGATAGCGAACCAGCGCCGCATACGGGCCGCGCACGATGAGCATAAAGCTGTGGCGATAGAGCAAGGGCCGGGCCTTGGGACTGCGCCGAACCGCGACCACCCCTTGATCCTTGAGGGCAATGAGCGTGACCCCGGGCGTGCGCGCCAGGATACGGCGCAAGAGCGCCGGCATGTCGCGGGCCGGCACAAGACTTGCCGTCAAACGGCCTAACCGTCGCTTCAAGACCGCGATCCGTCCCCGCAAGGATCGGAGTTCGGCCGCCTCGCGAGCCTGGGCCTCGGGCGCCAGCACGGCATCGACCTGGGTGCCCAGGATACGCGTCTGGGCATGGACATGCGCAAGGCGCGCGCCCACGGCGCCTGCCTGCTGTTCCAGGGGCCGAATGAGGGCCATGATGATGACCGTATAGGTCACGACTACGATGGCGGCAAAGAGCAAGAGCCGCTCGCGCAAGGTAAGCGCATCGACCCGTTCCTGGACCGAGGTCAGATAAGCACCGAGCGTCATGACGTCTGGCTCCGGCTGGGTTGAGCGGCATGCGCAGGCGGCGGACGGGTCGTGGCGGTGAAATCGACATAGGGCCGGTAGCGCGTTCCGCGGCGCGGCCGGGTAATGGTTAGGCTGCGAAACCGGTAGCCCGACAGGGTCGGCTGACTCACCAGCCTGTGCAAAAACAGGGGGACCAAGGATGGGTGCAGGCTGTGGCCGACAAGCACCAGGGCCTTGGTTTTGCGGTCCAAGGAGAAGCGCGAGACCCACAGGCCGGGCACGATCCCCCGGCTGACCGCCACCAGAACTGCGGCCGGCCCGACGGCGGCGCGGCGGCCTTGGCGCAGGAACCGCGACAGCTCGCCCAGATCGGCTACGCGCTTATGCAAGGCCTTGAGGGCGTGACGCTCCCGCTCGAGACCAAACAGGGCATTGGCCGCGGCGAGGCGCGCGGCTGTGGCACGCTTCTCACGTCGCGCATTGGCCAAAGCGGCCGACAAGTCGTGAGTCTGCCAGGCGTCGAAACCTGTCACGAGCAGCCCTACGGCGAGCAGGGCGAGCCACGCGCGCAACATGGTCTGTGCGGAAAAGAGCTTCGGCTGGCGGCGAAAGATCGGGTGGTAGAGGTTGATCTGCTGGACTCTCACAGCGCCACCTCGTCTTTGCGTAAGGCGGCCCCAAACGTGAGAAAACAGCTATCGGGGACGATGTTCGCCCCCGTCACCTCCTGGCAGGCCTGCGGGTCCCACAAGACCACGCGCTGGGCAAGGTTGGCCTGTAGGAAGGCAACGAGGCGCCGCGCCTCCTCGGATCCCGGCGCTACGACCACATGCATGACGGGGTTTTGTCGAAATGAGCTTTCAAAATAATCCAGCGATCGCTGCAGCTCGAGCAAGAGACGCTCAGGGCCCTGGCTGTCGCCTAGCAGCGCCGGCGTGACCGGGACGCTACGTGACAGATAGAGGGCGCCGCCCTTGGTAATGGTGATGCAGGCAATGTCCTCGCCGAGCGTGAGCATCGCTACGCCGTCTTGATCCTCGGGCAGCAAACGGGCCAGATTGCGCTGAGCCAGCTCCGGAATATCGATGATCTCGAGCGCCAATCCGGCGCCATGCAAGAGATCCACGCGCTCGCGTATCTCTTCGTTACGGCCCACGACCACGTAAACGAGGGCCGCGCGCCCCGGCACCTGTATCGGCACATCGAACACATCGATGGTCGCATCGTTGACATGAAAATCTATGAGGTCCTTGATGCGCCAACGCAGCGCCGCGCGCAACTCTTCGACCTTGACGTCCGGGGCCTCCGTCTGGAGCAGGCGATAGGCGCCCTCGCGCAAAAGCGTGGTACAGGGGCGGCGCTTCAGGTCGTGCTCGGCGACGAGGCCGGCCAGTACCTGGGCAGGCGCTGCCCCCGCAAAGGCCCGGAATTCAGCGACTTCTACGCGCGCCTGGCCTTTGGCCGGCCGCGCGACCTGCACAAACGACAATCCGGAGGCGTGCACACCCACTGCCGCAAGACCTGCGTCTTCGCGCTTGTGCCGCCACCGTTGCCACATAACTCCCCCCAATGCGGGCGGCGTCCGCGGTTCTTGCCGGACCTGCGGAGGATCGCCGGGATCCGACCGCCGCTCTCGTTCACAGTACCACGCGCCATCGCCCTCGTCACCTGAAAATCCCCGCTATTTGCCAGGGTGGTGTCGCTTGCGTCCTACACCTGTCCGCCGTTATGGTTAAATGCCGCATGCGCGAGATCCCACATCGGCAGAAACACGCCAAGCGCCAGTATCAAGACCAAAATACCCATGGCGACAACCAACAAAGGTTCGATGGCGGTACTCAGGTTGCGCAGGTCGTAATCGACCTCGCGCTCATAGTACCCGGCTACCTCCGCCATGAGACTATCGACGGCACCGCTCTCCTCCCCCACGGATATCATCTGCAAGACGAGTGCCGGGAAAAGGCTGGTGGCCTGGGCCGCGCGCGACAACGTCTCGCCGCGCTCTATGCCGTCGCGCATCTGCAGGATGCGGGCCGCGACATATTCGTTATCCACCGCGCGGCTTATGACGGTAAGCCCCTGGATCAAGGGCACCCCGCTCTTTACAGTAACCGCGAGCGCGCGGGCAAACCGCCCGAGCAGGGCGCGCGTAAAGATGGGGCCTACAATCGGCAATTGCAGACGCAGGCGATGCCACCGGTAACGACCGTCCTGCGTGCGGACATAGGCACGCACGCCGAGGGCCGCGAGCACGCCGGCGGCCAGCACGTCATACCAATAGGAGACCGTAAAGTGGGAGGTGGCGATCAGGATGCGGGTAGCTAGCGGCAACTTGGCATGCAGACCCGCGTAGACGTGGGCAAATGCCGGTATTACGAACATATTGATGATAAAGACGGCGATGACCAGTGCAATCACCACGAACATAGGGTAGCGGGTCGCAGACTTTACGCGCTGTTCGGTCTCCCGATCGCGTTCCAGATAGGCGCTTAACTGCAGGAAGGACTGATCGAGCGTGCCGCTGGTCTCGCCGATCTGGACGAGCGCTACAAAGAGGCTCGAAAACACCTTGGGGTGACGTTTGACGGCAGCCGTGAGATCGAGACCGGCATCGAGTGCCTCGTTCACTTGGCCGATCACGGCGGCAAGCGCGCGATTATGAGTCGACTCTCGCAAGCCCTGCAAGGCCTGCATGATGGGCACACCGGCCTTGAGGAGCGTATACATCTGACGGCAAAAGAGCACGAGGTCCGTGAGATCGACGCGGGTGCGTCCAAGCTCCCGCGCCCACAGGGACGGACGCTTGGCCGGGAGGTCGTGGATATCGATCGGGGTAATGCCCAGATTGAAGAGATGGGTCGCGACGGCGTCTGGACTTAGGCCGTCCATCTGGCCTGCCACCATCTCGCCGCGTCCGTTGCGTCCCTTATAGTGAAACGCCGTCATCAGGCCACCCCATAGACCGCGCGCAAGGCCTCTTCGGCGGTCGTTATTCCCTGGGCGGCCTGGGCCAGGGCCTCGGTGCGTAGTCGCCGGTAAGAAGGGACATTCAAGGCCGCGCGGTGAAAGCCCTCAGGGTCACGCCGCTGCAACGCAAACATGAGCTCCTCGGTGATCTCAAGCAACTCATAGACACCGACGCGCCCCCGGTAACCCGTATGCTGACAGAAGGCGCAACCGCGGCCCCGGCGTAGCCGCAAAAGGGTATCGGCGCCCAAGACCTCGCTGAAGAGCGCGCGCTCGGCCGCAGTGGGGTCGGCCGGTTCACCGCAGCTATCGCAGATCCGCCGGACGAGGCGCTGGGCCACCACCCCGCGCAAGGAGGCGGCGACCAAGTAAGGCTCGGCTCCCATGTCCATGAGCCGCAAAGCGCTGGATACGGCATCGTGGGTGTGCAGGCTCGATAACACGAGATGTCCCGTCATCGCCGCACGCAAGCCGATCTCTACTGTCTCGGTATCGCGCATCTCCCCGATCAGAATGATATCCGGATCCTGCCGCAAAAAGGCCCGGAGGACACGTGCAAAAGACAGGTCGATCTTTGCATTCGTCTGGACTTGATTGACGCCGGCCAGGCGGTATTCCACAGGGTCCTCGACCGTCAAGAGCTTGGCCGAGGGGACATTGAGTTCCTTGAGGGCACCATACAGGGTCGTGGTTTTGCCGCTACCGGTGGGCCCCGTTACGAGCACGAGGCCATGGGGCTTATGGATCAGGGCGCGCAAGCGGGCTAGAACCGGCGCGGGCATCCCTAAACGGTCCAACTCCAAGATGCCATTGGATTGATTGAGGAGCCGCATGGCGACCGACTCGCCATGCTGCACAGGAACGGTCGAGAGCCGGACATCGATGACCGTATCACGAAAACGGACCTGACAACGGCCATCCTGCGGAAGCCGGCGTTCCGAGATGTCGAGCGCCGCCATGAGTTTTAGACGCGACACCAAGGCCTGCGCGATCTTACGATCGGCCGTGGTCTGGACCCGCAGTTCCCCATCGATCCGGAAGCGCACCCGCACCGCGCTCTCGTCGGGCTCGATATGGATGTCCGAGGCGTTCACTTGTATGGCATCTTCGAATATGGTCTGCAAAAGCTTGACCACCGGGGCGTCGTTTACGGCATCGGGCGCGCCCGGGGTCAGCCCGAGATCGATATCGTAGGCGGAGAGCTCCTGCTCGAGTTCGGCGGCAAGGCCGCTGATCTCCGCAGTACGCCGGTACACGACATCCAAGGCCTTCAAGAGATCACTCTCTTTGACGACCGCGAGTTTCAGGGGTTTTTGCAGGAAACGTGCGATCTCGTCATGGGCGAAGATATCGATGGGGTCGGCGAGCCCCACGAGCACGCCGTCGCCATCGTCACGCAAGGCCACCGCGCGAAAGCGGCGCGCATGGGCCTCGGGTATCAGCCGCACGACCTCCGGCACGAAGGTGTAGCGCCGCAGATCCACATAAGGGATGCGCAGCTGTCGCGACAAAAAATCGAGCAGCGCGTCCTCAGTAAGGTATCCGTTTTCAATCAAGACCCGGCCCAGCCGGCGACCGCTTTTGCGCTGATCGGCAAGCGCTGTCTCGAGTTGCTCCTTGGAGATCACCTTGTGCTCGAGCAGCAGATCCCCAAGGCGGGCCTTGCGCGGGCGCGGTGCCGTCGATTCCGTCATGATTACCTCAGCCATGGGGTTTGGGTCTCCTTAAGGTATAGCAAACGCACGGGCTCTGCCGGCGGCCAACCGCCGAAAGGTCCTATTGCTGGGCCCATGAGACCATCGCATAGGTGATTCGCCCGGGCTTCTTCAGTTGGCCGTGCTTGAACTTGGGCTTCTTGCGGACCTGCGCGTAGACGACGCGTGTGACCTGCCACCGGGCCCCTGAAGCGGCGCACACGGCCGTCGCCGCCACGGCGTAATAGTCGGTCGCGGTCTGGGTGACCGTCACCACGGGCGGGCAGCCGGGATTGGGTAGCGACGGGGTTTGCGCCGGCAGCGTCAAGGAGGCCGGCGGCAGCTGGCCCCAATAGTTCGTCTCCAGATAATAGACCCCGTACTGATCTGCGCTTTCCGCCGCCACGAAGGCCTGGCCGCCGCCATTCTGCAGCCCCCCGTCACCGGTCGCCGTGCCATAGAGAAAGGCCATGCCGGCCAACAGCAGGGCGCCGACCAGGACCAGGAAGACGAGGGCCACGAGCACAAAACCGGCTTGGGGGTGGCGGGGCTCAATATGCATAGGCCGCCACCTCCCCATACACCGGAAATTGCCCACCGCCGCCGGGACCCGCGTAGCGGAAGCTATAGGTCACGACATAGGGGTAAGAGGGGGAGGAGGCACCGAACGGGCAGGTGGCGGCCTGGATATCCCCGAGCAGCAAGACATTGTTCCGAAAGAGTTGGCCGCGGGCATAGCTATAGCTCGTGAGGAGCACGCCTTGGTCGTTGTACATATCCAGGGTGCAGGGGGCGCTGAGCTGCATCAGATAGGCGTTGCGCGCGTCCCATTGCAGGCGCGCGACCGCCGGCCCCGCCGCGCTCGCCAAATCCGCGCCTTGCGCGCTCACCGTGTAACTGGCAAAGAGGTGGACGAGCAGGGGGGCGGCCATGGCCATGAGCAGGGCCGTCAGCACCAGCGTGACGACCATCTCGATCAGGCTGAGCCCGGTTTCAGGTCGTGTAGACATAGGACGTAAGGATCAGACTCGGGCAGGCACCGCTTGCGCAGGTGACGGTTACGGTCACTTGATAGGCACTGTAGGTCACACCTTGGATCGTCTGGCTCGCCGCCGTAGTCCACGTGGCGCTCGCCTGATAAGGACCGAAGGCCGTGGGATTTAACGTAAACGGGGCCAGGCCCAGCTCGCTCTGCAAGAGCTCGGTCTCCATGACCCCCTGACCCACCCAGGCCATGGGCGCGGCCTGGTCATTGCTCGCATTGTGACGCGTAACATCGCCATACATCGCCATAAAACCCGCCCCCAGGATCGCCAACACCACGATCACGACTATGAGCTCGATCAGGCTCACGCCCGCCACCTGGCGGCGCCGCGCAACCACCCGGGCGCTCATGGCGGGCACGCGCCACCGCGGCGGCACTCATAGGCATAGCCGGAGGCGGTCACATAGACTGCGACCGTCGATCCGCCGCCGGTCACCATAAAGGTCGTGGGCGCCGCGACGAAGGGCGCGCCCGGGCGGTTAAAGGTCACGGTAGCCGCGGGGCTCACCGTGACCCCCGCGGGCAACGCCACCACGAAGGTGGCCGGCTGCAGGCTCGGATTAGCCACCGGGGCCGTGACGCCCCCCGTGGTCTGCGTTACCGAAAACGACGTCGACCCCACCGTAAGGCTCGTCGGCACGCCCTGATTCTGGGTTAATGCCTCGGCGTAGCGGATCGCCGCGAGCAGCTGATCGGCAGTGGTCTGGGCGCTGAATCCCGAGCGCCCGATGAAGCGCGGCGCAAGGACTGCCGCAAGCACCGCCGCGATGATCAGTGCCGCCACGAGTTCGATCAAGCTAAAGCCGCGCAGGGCCACCGGGGCCCCCCGGACATAAAGAAGGCGGAGGCCGTGCGGCCTCCGCCCCGGTGGTACTGTCCTTAGGCTGAGCATGGGATGAGGCCGGGCCCGCACGAGCGGGCCCTGCGTCTTAACAGCTGCCCGTGCTCGCCGCGACGGTGGGGGTCGCGCCGGCCGCGGCAGCGGCGGTATAGTCCACTACACAGCCCGTGGTCGAGACCGCAGTGCCCCCCGCCGGCGTATAGGCAAAGGTCGAGGGCGTGCCCGACGTAAACGTGAACGGGAAGTTGTTCGTGGCGGTGGCGGAGCCGTCCTGCAGGGCCGCTAGTATCCCGCCGGACGAGCCATCGGGATAGCCATAGGCCGTCTTAACCGTTGTGCCATCCGGCAGGGTGAGGGTGCCGGTGGCGGCGGTCGCCAAACCCTTGACCTCGGCCAAGGCATGGACCATGTCCGCAGCCTCCGTCACCGAGCCGCTTAGGCCGTTAACCACTGAGCTCCGGGCATCCGAGCTCAAGCCCATGAATTTCGGGAGGGCGACCGCGGCCAGGATGCCGAGAATGATGATGACCACGACCAATTCAATTAAGGTAAAGCCTGATTGCTGCCGCTTCATGATGAGATCCCCTCTCCACAAGGTTTAAGATGCGATGACGGGCCGCGTTACGGGGCGGCCGGCCGTGTCGGTTTTACGTCACTGCCCGAAGTCATGCAGAAAGCGTGCCGGGCCGTGCCATAGCCGCGCGAGACAAGCGGCCCCGGCGCCGAGAAAGACTGCCTGTTTCGGAGCCGCGCGTCCAGTCTCGGCGCGAGCGACCCCGCCGCCTGCGGCGGACGCGCCCGCTTGTCCCTCGAATCCGGGGGGCATGGCCTTACTTATAAACGTAGTTAACGATAGCGAGCACTTATGAATGATGGCGGCTTCCACGTCGTCTTGTATGAACCCGAGATACCGCCCAATACGGGTAACGTCATCCGCTTGTGTGCCAATACGGGTGCCACGCTGCACCTCATCGCCCCCCTGGGCTTCCAGCTGGAAGACCGGCTCTTGCGCCGCGCCGGCCTCGATTACCACGAATGGGTGACGCTGCGCGTCCATGACAGCCTCGCGGCCTTCCTGAAGGCCGTCCAGCCGCCGCGGGTGTGGGCGTTCACGACCAAGGCCGCGCGGCCGTATACGCAGGCGGGCTATACGCCGGGGGACGCCTTGTTGTTCGGGCCGGAGACCCGCGGCCTGCCACCCGAGGTCCTCGCCCGGTTCGCCCCCGAACAGCGCCTGCGCCTGCCCATGCGGCCGGGCAATCGCAGCCTGAACCTATCGAACGCGGTGGCGGTAGCGGTCTTCGAGGCCTGGCGCCAGCAGGATTTCGCAGGCGGGCTCTAAGGCTGGAAAGTGGCCGGCGCGCCCCCATATCAAAGGCCGGGATGCCCGACCGTCTGGAGGAATGCGCATGGCCGTCACACAGCTCGTCTGCCCGCACTGCGGACAGAAGAACCGGGTCCCCGGTGAGCGTCTGGATCAAAACCCGCAATGCGGGAATTGTCACCGCGCCCTCATTACCGGGGAACCGATCAATGTCGACGAATCGGGGTTCACTCGACACATCACCGGCGACGAGTTGCCGGTGCTGGTCGACTTCTGGGCCCCCTGGTGCGGACCGTGCCGCATGATGGCACCGGCCTTTGCGCAGGCCGCTGCCGACCTCAAGCTCAAGGCCCGCTTCGTAAAGGTCAACACCGAGGAACAGCAGGCGCTGGCTGGGCGCTACAACATCCGCAGCATCCCGACCCTTGCGCTCTTCAAGGGCGGCCGCGAGGTCGCGCGCATGGCGGGGGCCCTGGACGCCGCGCGCCTCAAGGGCTGGATTGCCCCGCATCTCTAGCGCGCCGTACCGTCCGGTGGGCGGCGCCACCCGAATGGGAATTGGCCGCGGGCCGGACCGGCCGGTCATGCTGGCGGGCAAGCGCGGCGGGCATGAGCGCGAATGCCGGGGCGCTCAAGCAGGCCCAGAATAAGACGGCAAAGGCAAAGCGCATGGCAGTCCTCCTGTCTTTGCAGTAAGCCCGACGGCTGTATCAGTCAGTATAGACGAAATCGCGGGCGTTACGCGGTCACGCCCCGTCGCCGCCTACGATCACGAGCGTGCGACCCATGCGTTCGCCGCGTCGCAGGGCCGCAAGGGCGGTGGTGAGGCCCTCGCGGTGGAGCGGCGGCGCAATCAGGGCCAAATCCGGCAGACGCCAGACGGTCGCAAGCCGCGCCCACAGGGTCTCGCGCAGCGCTCGCGGGCACTGCACCGAGTCTATCCCGATGAGCCGGGCCGCGCGCAGGATGAAGGGGAACACGGAGCTCGTAAAATCCGTGCCCGCGACCATGCCGCAGGTGGCCACGGTCCCGCCATAACCGACCTCCCGCAAGACCTGCGCCAGGATCGGACCGCCCACGGTATCGATAGCGCCGGCCCAACGGATCTTGTGGAGGGGTTTGACGGGGCCTTGGCCGTCGCGTTCGGCCGTCACGACCGCCGCCGCCCCGCGGGCCGTGAGCACGCTCGCGGCCTCCGGCTTGCGGGTCTGGGCGACGACCCGAAACCCGAGGTGGGCGAGCAGCATGACAGCGAGCATCCCGACCCCACCGGTCGCGCCGGTGACGAGCACCTCGCCGCGGCCCGGGTCGAGCCCGGCGTCGAGGAGCGCGGTGACCGATAGCGCGGCGGTGAGTCCTGCGGTACCGAGGATCATGCTGTCGCGAGGACTGAGGCCCGCCGGGATCGGTAGCAGCCACTCGGCCGGGAGGCGGACATAATCGCCATAGCCACCCCAAATCTCGGTCCCCAGGCCATAACCCGTCACCAGCATAGGGCCCGCGGCCTCCTCGCCCACCACATAGCCGCAGGCATCGATGCCGGGCACATGGGGAAGGGTCTTGACGATGCCCGGCGCCGCCTGCGCGGCCAAAGCGTCTTTGTAGTTGAGGCTCGAATAACAGACGCGTAGCAGGACCCCAGACGTCCCCAGTTCACGGATATCGCGCCGCAGGAGACCCGCCCTGAGCCCGCCGGCGGGCTCACGGTCCACGACATAGGCCTGAAAAAACCGGGGTGCCGAGGCGGAGGTCACCGCCCCTACGTCCTAGAGGCGGCGCACACCGCTTGGGGTGCCGAGCAGCAGGATATCGGCACCGCGACGGGCGAACAAGCCATTCGTGACGACCCCTGTGATCTGATTGAGGCGCTCCTCGAGGGCCCAGGGATCCAGGATCTTCAGGCCATGGACATCGAGGATGATGTTGCCATTGTCGGTCTTTACGCCCTGTCGCCAGACCGGCTCGCCCCCCAAGGTCACGATCTCGCGCGCGACCAGGCTGCGCGCCATCGGTATGACCTCTACGGGCAGAGGGAAGCGCCCGAGGACGTCGACGAGTTTGCCCTCGTCTGCGATACACACGAAGGTCCGGCTCGCCGCCGCCACGATCTTCTCCCGGGTGAGCGCCCCGCCGCCGCCCTTGATGAGGGCGCGCTGGGCAGTCGCCTCGTCGGCGCCATCCACGTACACCGCGAGCGTCCCGGCATCATTGAGATCGAGTACCGGTATGCCATGTCGCTTCAAGCGCTCGGCCGTAGCGACCGAACTCGCCACGGCGCCCTCGAGACGTCCTTTGAGGCTCGCCAACTCGTCTATGAAGTAATTGGCCGTGCTACCGGTCCCGACCCCGATTACGCCCTCCCGGGGCACGAATTCCAGGGCCGCGTGCGCGGCGGCCTTTTTCATGTCGTCTTGCGTCATCGGTCCAGGATACCTGGAGCCCATGACGAATAAAAGTCCAGGCCGGAACCCGTGGCGGGCGCATCCGGTCAAAGACCCTGGGCACCGCTACCGCAACAGGATGAAATCGCAGGAGGCGCGCAGCACCACAAAGACCCTAGGCGCGGGGTGCGCGCACGGATAGCCCGGAGGGCGGCGGACCGGCCGTGCGCTCGAACCATGGATGGGAGGACCGACAGCCGATGAGCATAGGCATAAAGGGGGGGCGCGCAGCGCGCGCCCAGGGGGCCGGCACGCGACGCATTCCAGGGCCTGTCAAGGGCCTTATTCTCATGCTCGGGCTCGGCGGCCCGGGGCTTGCGAGCGCGGCACTGGTGCTGGGTACGGGCCTTGGCATCGCCAACGAGCCGGGCCCTAAATTTGGCGTCGACGCCATGCTGTATTACACAGGCCATGCGTGGGAAGCGGGCTACTTAAACGAGGGCGTCAATCATGGGACGGATGGCGTATTCGTTCAATTTCGGCTCACGCGGCCGATCTCCCGTCGCTTGCGCGTGGTCATGGCGCTCGGGCCCGAGGTCCTCAATACCACCCACGATATCCGTCCCGGGGTCCGTACCAACGGCTACCACCCGTCGCTACTCGTATCTCTTTCGAGTTCCTATCGCGTGAACCGGCGCTGGCGATTGGGGGTGCGCTGGAACCACATCACCTTTCAGCAATCGGCGCGCTTTGGTTACCGCGACGCGGACATGGTGGTCTTCACCGTCGGTTATGGGTGGTAGAGCGGCCGTCAGCTGTGGGTACGCCGCCAGGCATCGAAGGCCTCGGCGTCGAGCGGCCGCGTAAGATGGTAGCCCTGCGCAAAGTCGCAGCCGAGGCTCGTGAGCGCGGCCATGGTCTCGGCGTTCTCCACCCCCTCGCCAATGACCTTAAGCCCAAGGTTATGTCCAAGATCGATCACCGAGCGCACGATCACCGTATCGTTGCGGCTGACCCCCATATCGATGACGAAGGATTTGTCGATCTTGACGGCCGCCACAGCGAGCTTACGCAGATAGGTCATGGACGAATACCCCGTCCCGAAATCGTCGATAGATACCCGTACCCCGATCTTACTCAGGGCCTCGATGGTCTTACGCGCGAGATCCGGGTCGCGCATCAGGGCGGTCTCAGTGACCTCGCACTCGATCATGTCCGGATCGACACCAACGTCCTGCAGAATCTGCGCCACGTGGTCTGCAAACTGCGCGTCCTCGAGATTGATAGCCGAGATATTCACGGCGATCGCAAGCGGCCGGCCAGCATCCCGCCACGCCCGGGCCTGGCGGGCGGCGGCTCGCACGACATAGAAGGTAAGCGGACCGATGAGACGCGTCCGCTCGGCAAGTGGTATGAAGCGGTCGGGGGCCAATAGGCCGAGGGTGGGATGTTGCCAGCGGACCAGGGCCTCGGCGCCCGAGATCTTGCCGGACGCAAGGTCGATCTTGGGCTGATAATAAAGGATGAGCTCACCGTTGGCGATGGCGCGCTGCAAGTCTCCCTGCAGGCGTAGCCTATCATCCCCCTCATCCTCCATGTCCTTCTTGAAGATCGCTAAACCGAGGCGCCCGCGCTTGGCTTCATACATGGCGCGGTCGGCGCGGCGCAACAGATCGCCCACGTCATCACCGTGGACCGGAAACAGCGCCACGCCGAGACTGGCCGTGACCTGCACGGTCTGGCCGCCCACGCTCACCGGCTCTTCCACGGCACGCAGCAGCTTGCGCGCCACCGCCTCGGCATCCACGGGGCCGGCCACCGTCGGCAGGAGCAGGGCGAACTCGTCGCCACCGAGACGCGCCGCCGTATCCGACTGGCGGAGGGTCTTGGTGACCCGCATGGCGGTCTCTTGGAGGAGCAGATCGCCGGCGGCGTGACCGAGGGTGTCGTTCACATCCTTGAAGCCGTCGAGATCCATGACCATGAGGGCGAAGGGGGCGGGCGCGCGGCGCGCGGCGCGAATCGCCTGCGCTAGCCGATCCTGCAGCAGGATACGGTTGGGGAGGCTCGTCAAGGGGTCGTGCATGGCGAGGTACTCGAGCTCGCGATTGGCGGTCGCAAGTGCGAGGGTACGCTCCTGAACCCGCCCCTCGAGTTTTTCGTTCAGGGCCTGCGTCTCCTGATAGCGCCGGTCGGCCTCGGCCTGCAACTCCTGCAACTTAATCGACATCGCATTGAAACCCGCGACCATGCGCGCCAGCTCATCGCCGCCGCTTACCGGTAGCAGAAACCCGAATTCGCCGCGCGCGATGCGCGCCGTCCCCGCCTCGATGCGGGCGATCTGACGCATGAGATAGCTGCCGAGCAACCACGACACGAGGCCTACGAGCAAGAGCTCGCCGAGCGCGATCGCCACGATCCGGGCACGGGCCGCGGCCAGCACGGCGCCGAAACCGTGATCGGACAGCCAGACCGCGACCTTCCCATAGGGCACTCCGTCTATGCGGATAGCGTAGACGGCTGTCGTATTGCGGCGATGGTAACCTCTGCCCGCCGCCGCCAGCAGACGGTCGCTTCCGTCCCAGGCGGCGGCGTAGACTACGCCCCGCGTGTGGACCACCGCGCGCGTGATGCGGCGCAAGGAACTCAGATCTTCGCTTATCAACGCGTCGGCCGCGGCCGTGCCAAAGAGCCGGGCATCGTTGCCCGCGCGGGTCGCGAGGGCTTGATGTTCGGAACGCGTCAGAACCGCGAGGCTACTCATGAGGATGGCCAGCAAAAACACGGCCTCGACGCAGGCGATCCCCATTATCATCTTGAGACGAAAGGACATGGCCGACGCCGCCGCTCAGATCACTTGAGGAAACGGCGGTAGTCGCGGTCGGTCGCCCCCCGAAAGCCCGTAAAACCCAAGGGCTTTAGCAGCTGCGGGGCGGACGCCGGCAAGGCCAGGAGGGCGGCACGCAGACGCCCGACCTCCGCGACCGGCAGATCGCGACGGGCCGCAAACGGGTGCGGCAATGTCTTAGGCCCGCGCCATAGGATGCGCAGCTTACCGCGCAGCCGGGGCGCGAGCAGATCGAAGGTCCGGCGGATGCCGCCGCCGGCGGCAAAGAGCCCCGCCGCCACACCCCGATAGACCGCATCATGGGATCCTACATAGCGCGCCGTAAACGCGATCCCCGCCCGGCGCAACATGTGCCGCGGCATCACGGAGGCGGCCAAGGCGGCACGCGCCGGAAAGGCGATGACGCGCCCGGCCAGGGCGCGCAGGTCCCGGGGACCATAACGGCGCACGACCAGGATGCCCTGCAGAAAACCCCGTCCGCGGGCGAAGGCGCGATAACGGCTGCGGTAACGCACGTAGTCGGTCGGATTCAGGAACACGAGATCGTAGGTCCCGCGCGCCACGCGCCGTTCAAAACGCGCGATGGTGGGCGCCGTGCGCAAGACGATCCGATAACCGCTACGCGCAGACCAGGCCTTGATGAGCGGCGTCCAGCGGCGCGCGAGGGCCCAGGGGGACATTTGCGGGACAACACCCAAGGTAAGGGCCGCCGGGGCCCCGAATGCGGGGCGCACGAGGGCTGCGAGCAGTAAACCCCCTCCGAGTATTACCCATCCCCGCGTCATCGCCACCCCCTTAGCCCTTACAGTATAGTCGCTCGCGCAGGGCTTGCCAGGACCCCGCCCCCGCCCGGCCGGTTCATCGCCACGCACGCTTCTGCCTCATCCCCCACACGAAAAGAGGGCGCGTTGCAGACGGCACATAGGGGACCGGAGGGCTTTGCTCGCACACGCCATGAAGAGTGGTCGCCCCCTCGCGCCTCTGTTAGACTCGCGCGAAGACGGTGATCCCATGGCCCACAACTATCTAAAGCGCATCCTAAACGCGCGTGTCTACGATGTCGCCGTCGAAAGCCCGCTTGCGACGGCCGTGGGACTGTCACGCAAACTCGGCCGTGATGTGCTCTTAAAGCGCGAAGACATGCAAGCGGTCTTCTCGTTTAAATTACGCGGCGCCTATAACAAGATCGCGCAGCTTACGCCGTCCGAGCGGGCGCAAGGGGTCATCGCGGCATCTGCCGGCAACCACGCCCAGGGTGTGGCACTCGCGGCGCAACGTCTGCACATCCGCGCGATCATCGTGATGCCGACCATAGCCCCTCGGATCAAGGTCGAGGCCGTCCGCCGGTTTGGCGCCGAGGTCGTGCTTTTCGGCGAGAACTACGACAGCGCCTACAGCCATGCCCTGCACCTTGCCACGGAGCATGGCCTGCCCTTCATACATCCCTACGACGACCCGGATGTCATCGCAGGCCAGGGGACCGTGGGCATGGAGATCCTGAAACAGCACCCGGCGGATATCGAGGCGATCTTCGTCCCCGTGGGCGGGGGTGGCCTCATCGCCGGCGTGGCGCTCTACGTCAAGGCCTTGCGCCCACAGACCCAGATCATTGGCGTGGAGCCGAGCGATGCCGATGCCCTGGCCCGATCCCTGGCGGCCGGCCGGCGCGTAGCCCTCGACCGGGTCGGGACATTCGCGGATGGGGTGGCAGTGCGGCAAGTGGGGCAAGAGCCGTTTCGCATCGCACGGCGCCTTGTGGATCGAGTGCTTGTCGTCGGCAACGATGCGATCTGCGCGGCGATAAAGGATATTTTTGAGGACACCCGGTCGATCGTGGAGCCGTCCGGGGCTTTGGCCGTCGCCGGCCTCAAGGCCTACGCGGCCGAGCGCCCGGGCAACGGGGCCTTGGTGGCCATCGCCTCGGGCGCGAATATGAACTTCGACCGGCTTCGGCACGTCGCGGAACGCGCCGAGATCGGCGAGCGCCGCGAGATCCTGTTCGCGGCCACCATCCCCGAGGTGCCCGGGAGTTTTCGGCAATTCTGCACACTGATCGGCCAGCGGAACATCACGGAGTTCAACTATCGTTACGCGGGACCGGCGGCGGCCCACGTGTTTGTCGGGATACAGGTCACCGAACCGGGGGCTGCCGGTGAACTCCTGGCGACGCTTACGCGCGCGGGCTACGACATCCTGGATCTCACGGACGACGAGATGGCCAAACTCCACATCCGCCATCTCGTGGGTGGCCGCTGTCCTGTCGACGATGAGCTGATATATCGCTTCGAGTTTCCGGATCGCCCGGGGGCGCTCATGGGCTTTTTGGATACGATGGGCAAGGGCTGGAACATCAGCCTTTTCCATTACCGCAATCACGGCGCCGATTACGGCCGCGTACTGATCGGCATGCAAGTGCCCGCCGCGGAGCGCGGGGCGCTCCCGCAATTTCTCGCAGGCCTTGGCATGGACTACCAGGAAGAGACCGCCAACCCCGCCTACCGGCTCTTCCTCCGCTAGACGCAAGAACGCCGCTTGCTACGACGAGCGGGCGGCCAAGGCCTCATCATTGAAAGCGCCATCGATGGCATGCACCGTCCGCTCGATACGGCGCAGGTCGTGTCCTTCCAGATCATCGCGCATCGCCTTAAGCCGTAGCGGACCAAGCGCCGTAGTCGCCTCCGCGCGCGTCACAACAGAATCGGGCGCGCCGGCAGCCGACGTCCCGCAGAGCGCCGCCACGATGGCCCCGGCGAGGACGTCCTTATGGGTTCCGGCCAAGGCCTTGTGAATGGTTTCCGCACAATCCCCATCCAGCAGGGGATAACCGCTGTGCTGATCCAGGTAGCGCAAAAGCTCACACACATTCATGACTTAACCCCTTGTCGTCCGTATCAAGGCCCGGTAGGGACACCCTAACGGACCTTGCCGGTGCTCGATGATACACCAGAGGCAAACCCAAGCGGGACCGCCTGCGCCGCTAGGCGCGCCCCGCCAAGCCCCGAATGGTGCGCCACTCGTGCTCGCTTACCGGGAGTACCGACAGACGATTGCCGCGCGCGAGCAAGCGCATGCCGCTCAGTGCCGGACAGGCCTTGAGGCGCGCGAGCGTGACGGGCACCGCATAGCGCTCCCGCAAGACCACATCGACGAGCGACCACAGCGTAGGGTCCTTGAGGGTGCGAGGGTCATAATGATGGTCGGCGGGGTCTTGGGCCGTGAAATCCGGATAGGGGGCGGAGACGATCTCAACCTCGCCCACGACCGCAGGCTCAGGGCAGCTCGAGTGATAAAAAAATCCGCGGTCCCCTATGGCCATGCCGCGCAAAAAGTTGCGGGCCTGGAAGTTGCGCACGCCGCTCCATGGCTCCGGGCGCTGCGCCCGCGCGAGATCATCGATGGAAAAAGAGCTGGGCTCGCTCTTGAAAAGCCAGTAGGCCATTACGCCTCGCGGACGCTCACGCGCTGAATGCTGCGGCTGCGCCCGGTCTTGCCGTCTATGTCTATCACCACGCCGCAGAAGGTCGCCGGGCCCTCGGCTGCCTCGAGACGCTCGGGCAGCTTCTGCACCATGCGCTTTAGGACCTTGTCCTTGTTCATCCCGATCACCGAATCATAACAGCCGGTCATGCCGACATCGGAGATATAGGCCGACCCGCCCGGCAGGATGCGCTCGTCGGCGGTCGGCACATGGGTATGCGTACCGACGATGGCGCTCACCTGCCCATCGAGGAACCAGCCCATGGCCATCTTCTCGCTCGTCGTCTCGGCGTGGCAATCGACGAGTACCGCCTTCACATGCGCGGGCTTAGCGGCGAGCGCGGCCCGGGCGCAGGCAAACGGGCAATCCAAGACCGGGTGCATGAAGGCCGTACCCATGACGTTCAACACGGCAAAGGGTTCGCCCGCACGGCTTTGTCCTATATACCACCCACTTCCCGGCGTAGTCGGTGGATAGTTGTGCGGCCGCAGCAGACGCGGCTCGCGCGCCACGAGCTCCAGGGCCTCGCGTTTATCAAAAACATGGTTGCCCGTGGTGAGCACGTCGATCTTATGGGCCAGGCATTCCCGCAGAATCTTGTCGGTAACGCCAAAACCGCCGGCCGCGTTCTCGATATTGACGACGCTCACGTCGATCTTGAAGCGCTCACGGAGCACCGGAAGCCTTTCGAGCAAGACCCGCCGCCCCGCGTCACCTACGACATCTCCCACAAACAACAGATTCATCCCGTCATTCTCCGCCCCCGGTATATACGTCTTTCCGTGAGCACTACATGCAGACGCACATCATGCGCCTCGCGCGGCGCCGCCACCAAACGCTGGCACTCATAGGCAAGACCGATCAGGAGCGGCCGCCCCCGTGCGCACCCGCCGCGGGGCGCGAACGTCCGATCGTAGTGCCCGCCGCCCTGGCCGAGACGCCACCCCTGAGCATCGAAGCCCACGACGGGCAGCAAGACCGCATCCAAGGCCGTGCCGGGACACGGCCGACCCCAGCGCGGCTCGACCGTGCCGCGCACGCCCCGGACGAGCCGGCCTTGCCACGCCCGAAACGCGAGCGGCCGGCCGGCACGGCGCGCCACGGCCGGCAGATACAGGAGACGCCCTCGGCCCAGGGCCTGGCGCAACGGCCGCGTATCGAGCTCCGCGCCGGCCGGCCAGTATAGGGCAACCCGCCGAGCGCTGCGCAGCAACAAGGCCCCGCGGCGGGCAACGCGCTGGGCGGCTGTGCGCCGGGCCGACACGCCCAACGCGCGACGCTGCGCGCGCAATCGGCGGCGCATATCCGGCTTATTAGACATGGAATGAGTAACGAAAGTAGAGGCGCCCTCCGCCTGTGCCGTAACCGTTCTTTGCCTCGAACCAAAAGTTCAAGTGGGACACGTCCAAGTACCTCAGGCTTTCCGCTCGGAGCGGACATGCACAACAGTACTTGAGAGCGCGGTTCCCGAGGCAAGAGTTATAGGTTCAGGGACACCGAATGGCTACAAACACTGCAGGGGGCGCCAAACCCGCAAACGACCCGCAATCTTAGGGCCGTTCCTTTAACTCGTCTCGCAAAACCAATTCGACTTTATCGGTCAGCGTTTCGATACGCTTCAGCCACTCGCCCGACACAGATACCGACTGCTCGCGCGATCGCAACAACTCATAGGCCATATTCAGGGCCGCCATCACAGCGTGGCGTTCTATGGCCACCGGCCGCCCCGCGCGCAGGCCTTCCTGCATGCGCAAATCAACGTAGCGTGCCGCCTTCAGCAAGGCGTCCCGCTCATCTTCCGGACAGGAGACGGCGAATTCCTTGCCCAGCACCGAGATGTGTATGGTCTCCTTCGCGCCCACCGTCACCGGCTCTCACGCGTCAGGGCCGCGACCCGGCCTATCATCTCTTCGACACGGCCGCGCGCCGCCCGCGTGCGCTCGTTTAGGCGCACGTATTCCGCCGAAAGGGCCTGATGGCGCGCCCGCAGGATCCCATTATCTTCCTGCAACCGTCGGCAAAGGGCGATCAGTTCCTCGACCCGGCGCTCCAAGCGACTTAAGGCCTCGGTCTCGGTAGGAGGTTCGCCGCTCATGGAGGCACTATAGAACTCGGGGCGGCGCGGGTCAACGCCCGCCCAAAGGGGCTTGTGGGAGGCTTACGACGCGGGGCAGGGGACGGCATGCCGCCCTTCCGTTAGAATGCCTGCATGCGTTACGACCTGGATTACGACACCGTCGCCGAAACCCTGGCGGAAGCGGCGGTCCCCTTGAGTCCCGCCGAGGCCGACGGCCTCGTGACCGCGCTCGCCTGCCGTGGACAGAGCGACCCTCAAGAGGCGGTGGCGGCACTGGGGGGGCCTAACGATCTGCCCGATTTCCTGGACTACGTAAGCGCCGCCTGCGCGCAACGCGCCGCGGCCCTTGCAAGCGGCGATCTCGCGTTTGCGCCGCTGCTACCCGACGAGGAATTGCCCGCCGTGCAACGCAGCCGGGCCTTGACCCAATGGTGCCAGGGTTTTGTGACGGGCTTCGCCCTCGGCGGCGGCAACACCGACAGCGGACAGTACACGGAGATCGTCGATGAGGCCCTCGCCGATATCCGGGATATCGCCTCGGCCAGTGGTACCGCAAGTGAGGCGGATCTGATCGAGATCATCGAATACCTGCGGGTCGCCATCCAGCTCATCTACGAAGAAGCGGCCGACCCCGGGTCTGAATCGGCCTAGGACCCGCTTTCGCCGGGGCGTGGCGGCCCCGGGAACTTCGGGCATAATGGGATTTATGGACAAAAACGTATTCAAGCGGCGCCGTGCCGAATTCATGGGACTCATGGGTCCGGCAGTGGCCATTATCCCGACCGCCCCCGTGCGCGCCCGCAACGGGGACGTAGAGTACCGCTTTCGGGCCGACAGCGACTTTTACTACCTCACGCACTTCCCCGAGCCCGAAGCCGTTGCGGTACTGATCCCGGGGCGCGAACAGGGCGAATACTTCCTGTTTTGCCGGGAGCGCGACCGCGAGAAAGAGCAATGGCAGGGTCGGCGGGCCGGCCCCGAGGGGGCGGTGGCACGCTATGGCGCAGACGATGCGTTTCCGATCGAGGATATCGACGACATTCTCCCCGGACTGCTTGAGAATCAGCGGCGTGTCTATTACAGCATGGGCCGGCACCCGGAATTCGATGGCCGAGTCCTCGAGTGGGTAAACGAGGTCCGCGGCAAGGCCCGCTCGGGCGTGGCCGCGCCCGAGGAATTCGTAGACCCGAGCCACATCCTCCACGAGATGCGCCTCACAAAACGATCCGAAGAGATTGCCTTGATGCGCAAGGCGGCGGCCGTCGCCGGCGAAGGGCACAGCCGCGCTATACGGGCGTGCGCACCGGGTATGCGGGAATACGAACTTGAGGCTGAGTTGCTTTATGCCTTTCGCAAAGGGGGCTCGGAATACCCGTCCTATCCGCCGATCGTAGCCTCCGGCGCCAATGCCTGCATCCTGCACTACACCGAGAACGATGCCGTGTTGAAAGAGGGCACGCTCGTGCTCATCGATGCGGGTTGCGAGATGGACGGCTACGCCTCCGATATCACCCGAACCTTCCCCGTGGGGCGGCGTTTCACGGGCGAACAACGCGCCCTTTATGACCTCGTTCTGGCCGCCCATGCCGCCGCGCTCACGCGGCTTGCGCCGGGGCGCGAGTGGCCCATGGCCCATGACGCCGCGGTGGCCGTTCTGACGCAAGGACTGGTCGATCTAGGGCTCCTGTCCGGGTCCGTCGACGGCCTGATCGAGAGCGGTGGCTACAAACGGTTCTACATGCACCGTACCGGCCATTGGCTCGGTCTCGATGTCCACGACGTGGGAGACTACAAGGTGGCTGGTAGCCCGCGGGTGCTCGAGGCGGGGATGGTGACGACCGTGGAACCTGGCCTTTATGTGTCCGCGGCCGACGATATCCCGGAAGGATTTCATGGCATCGGCATCCGTATCGAGGACGACGTCCTTATTACGAAGACCGGCTACGAGATCCTGAGCGCCGCCGTTCCCAGGAGCGCAGAAGACATCGAGGCCTTGCGGGCTGAACGGCTGTGACCGCCGAACAGTACGACATCGTGATATCGGGTGGCGGGCTCGTGGGAACGACGCTGGCGTTGGCCCTGGCCCGCCTGCCGCTCACGGTCTGTCTCGTAGACCCCGTGGCGAAGGCGCCGCCGCGGCCCATCCACGACCGCACCTTTACGATCGCCCAGGGATCGAAACGGGCGCTGGCAGCGCTCGGCGTGTGGGGACGACTGGGGGCGGCCGATTTCCAGCCCATCCAGGAAATCGAGGTCTCGGATCGCGCCGGACGCTTTGGGCTGACCCATATACGAGCGGCCGAGCAGGGCGTGGACGCGCTGGGCTTTGTCACGGCCAACGGCGCGCTCCTGGAGGCACTGTATGACGCACTGGCGGCGACCGATATCCCTGTCCGCGCGGGGCGCTTCACCGGTCTCCAGAAGGAGGGCGCTACGGTCGGCGTGAGCGTAAGCGCGGGCGGCGCGACGGTGCAACTGTCGGCACGCCTGCTCGTGGGTGCCGACGGCACCCACTCCGCGGTGCGCGCAGCCTGTGGCGTACCCGTCACCGTCCATGACTACGAGCGGGTAGCGATCGTCAGTAACTGCCGTGTCACGGCACCGCGCCCGACCACGGCCTTCGAACGGTTTACCGAACACGGACCCATCGCGGCCCTGCCCATGGGCGATGATCGTTATACCTTTGTCGTCAGCAGACCGCCGACCGAATCATGGCAGGAGCGGGACGACGACGCCTTTTTGTCGGGCCTCGAGCAGGCCTTTGGCGACCGGCTCGGGCATCTCGTCGCCGCCTCGCCCCGGCTCAAGTTTCCACTCATCCGCCAACAGGCCGGTGCCGCCACGGACGCCCGCGTACTCCTCGTCGGGAACGCCGCGCATACCCTGCACCCGGTCGCGGGACAAGGATTCAATTTGGGGCTGCGCGATGTCGCCGTGCTTGCCGACCGGCTCGCCGATGCCTGCCGCCGCGGCCTCGACTTTGGGGATCCTGCGTGGCTTGCTGGCTTCCACGAGGCCCGGCGGTCGGATATCGCCAATACCACGCGTTTCACAGACGGCCTTGTGCGCCTCTTCAGCGGGGGGCCGCGGCCCCTCGTAGTCGCCCGCTCGCTCGCCCTGACGCTCATCGATTGCCTGCCCGCCGTAAAGCGTGCGCTCGGGATCCGCACCATGGGCCTTAAGGGTCCTCTGCCGCGGCTGCTGCGCGGACTCACGCCATGAATGACCGCGCCCGCGAATCGGATGTGGTCATCATCGGTGCCGGCGCCACAGGCGCGGCGCTCTGTCAGGCCCTGGCGGCCCACGGCCTAGAGGTGAGCGTGATCGATGCCGCGCAAGCGGCCGACGCAGGCCGCTCGGTGCGTACGAGCGCGCTCAGTCGGGCCTCTTTGCAGTGGCTCGCGCAACTGGGCGCGCAGCCGGCCCCCGACGTGGAACCGGCGCCCCTGCAGGCCCTGGAGGTGATCGACCGGGATGGCCGCGGACGGCTGCGCTTCGACAGTAGCGAGCTAGGCCAAGAAGACCTCGGGGTCATCGTCAACCACGGCCTGTGGGAACAGGCCCTGCGGCGCCGGGCCAAGGACATGGCGGGGGTCCGTTGGTACACGGGCCGCGCCGAGGCGATCGCGATCACGGCCACGCATGGACAGATCACCTTGCAAGATGGACGGCAGGTACGCGCACCCCTGCTCGTGGCAGCCGACGGGGCGCAGTCGCTCATCCGCGAGCGCCTCGGCATCCCAGTACTCCAGTACCGCTACGGGCAGACGGCCTTGTGTGCCGATATCCGGCTCGAACGGCCGCACGAGGGCGCGGCCTGGCAAAGATTCCTGGCTTCCGGACCCTGCGCACTGCTCCCGAGTCCCGACCCCCATAGAGCCTCACTCATATGGTCGGCAGACGATCGCGAAGCAGCCCGCTTACAGGGCCTGCGTGACGAGGGGTTCGCCGCAGCCCTGACCCAAGCGTTCGGGTCCTACCTGGGCCAGCTCGAGCTCACCGGCCCGCGGGCCTATTTTCCGCTGACAGCGGCGCATGCGCGGCGCTATGTCGGTCCCCGCTTTGCGCTGATCGGGGATGCGGCGCACCGCGTACATCCGCTCGCCGGCCAAGGTGTGAACCTTGGCTTGGCCGACGCGCGCGCCTTGGCCGGGGCGCTCCTCACGCGCGGCCTACAGCCTGCAGATCTCGGCAGTCTACGCCGCCTGCGCGCCTACGAGCGCGAACGCAAGGGCGCGAACGTGGCCATGCTGTGCGCGACCACGGCGCTAAACCAGATGTTCCGGAACGACCATCGTTGGCTCCGTGACATCTTGGCCGCCGGCCTCAATGTCACAGACAGCCTGGGGCCACTCAAAACGTTTTTCATGATTCAAGCAGGGGCGCGGGCCTAGGGCTAGGCCGCGACTCACACACCGAGCGGGGCACATTCGTATCGCTGCGCGCCATGGCGGCTTGATATGATCCCCGCGGGGAACGCCACGAGGGAAACGCTACGAACGGGACCACGATGGGAGGGGAAACGGGCAACAATACGGCCGCGGCGAGTCCGGTCGTGCCGGCCGGCTATCGCAGCCACACCGACGAACGGGGGCGCACGGTTGTGACCCTAACGGGCAGCTGGACCTTGCGGGGCATCGATGGCAAGGTCTGTGATTTGACCGCCGAACTGAAGCGCCATGCCGACGGCCCGGCGCCCGTCGTGTGGGACTGCCGAACCACGGAGGCCTTCGATAACGTCGGCGCCCTGGTCTTGTGGCGGCTACCGGGCTTCCCGGGCCAGGGCGAGATCAAGATCCGCCCCGAACACGCGGCGCTCTGCGCCCGCTGGTCGCAACGTAAGACCCCGCCCGCGCCCGGCCGCAGGACGCGCAGCGGGGCCTTGCGGGCGCTCGCGTCGTGGGAACGCGGATTGTGGTCCCATTTGGTCGACTTCGCCGGACTGCTCGGCCAGACAACCCTTGACATCGGTCTACTCGTACGCCGGCCGCAACGGATCCCCTGGAAGGATATATCCGCGACCATCTATGAAGCCGGGGTCCGCGCCCTCGGGATCACGGCACTGGTCGGCGCGCTCGTGGGCATCGTTATGAGCTATCTGTCGGCCCTGGAGCTGCAAACGTTCGGCGCGCAATCCTTTATCGTGAACATCCTCGGACTGAGCGTGTTGCGCGAACTGGGGCCCCTGCTGGCGGCAATCCTGGTGGCCGGTCGCTCGGGTTCGGCCATGGCCGCCGAACTCGGCGTCATGCGTCTTACCGAGGAACTCGATGCGCTGTCGGCCATGGGTGTATCGCGCACGATACGCCTCGTGTTGCCCAAAATCGTGGCGCTGACCCTGGCGCTGCCCCTGCTCGTGATCTGGACAGACGCCATTGGCCTTGTGGGCGGCATGGTCGCTGCCCACATTACCCTGGGGATCAGTCTGCCCGGCTTCATTCATGCGATCCCCGCGGCGGTCCCCGTATCCAATTTTCTGCTTGGGATCATAAAGGGCGCGGTATTTGGTACAGTCATTGCCCTGATCGCCTGCCACTTTGGTTTGCGCATTCAGCCCAATACCTTGAGCCTGGGCGTCGAAACCACGAACGCGGTGGTAACGGCGATCACGGCGGTGATATTCATAGACGCGGTCTTTGCCATCGCATTCCGGGGACTTGGTCTGCCATGACGGCCGACACCATCATCGCCATGGAGCACGTCTCGACGCGCTTTGGGGACCAGATCGTCCATGACGATATCACGCTGCGGGTGCCACGTGGCCAGATCCTGGGCCTGGTCGGAGGTTCGGGGAGCGGCAAAACGACGCTCGTGCGTGAGATGATAGGGCTTGATGCACCGACCGCGGGGACTGTGCACTTGTTTGGGGAACGTCTGGACCTTTTGCGCGAGGACGCACTTGCCGCCTTGCGCGGGCGCTGCGGGGTGCTGTTCCAGGGGGGTGCGCTATTTAGCGCCTTTACGGTATACGAAAACATCGCCTTCCCGCTCCAGGAATACCGAGCGGTGGAGCCCGATCTCATCAGGGACCTCGTTTACATGAAGCTTGCGCAAGTCGGCCTGGAACCGGACGTTGCGAGCCGCCGCCCCGCGGAACTGTCCGGCGGTATGGTCAAGCGCGTCGCTCTGGCGCGCGCGCTGGCCCTGGAACCGGAACTGCTGTTTCTAGACGAACCCACCTCCGGGCTGGACCCGGTCACCGCGCAAGGTTTCGTGCACCACCTACAGGGTCTGCACCGGGAACTTGGGTTTACCGCCGTTGTGATCACCCATGACCTCGACCTCATGCATGACCTGTGCACGAGCCTTGCGATCCTGGCTGATCACACCATAGTCGCCCACGGATCGCCGGACGTCGTCGCCAAAAACCAGCACCCGTTCATCGAAGCGATGTTTTCGGGGGAACGCGGGCGCCGGGTATTTGGGGCGTTGTCTGCATGAATAACCGCGCGCACGCCATACGGACCGGTCTGTTCGTGATCGTATTCGTCACGGCCATCTTCGCCGCGGCCTTCTGGATAGGAGGTGACCACCGGCACCGGGTCCCTTACATCGTGCAGACGACGGGCAGCGTCTTCGGCCTTAGGACACAATCCACCGTATTCTTTCGCGGTCTCAATGCCGGTATCGTCAAGCGGATCACGGTCGATCCGCGGGATCCTCGTAAGATTGCGATCCGGATCGCCATCGACAAAAACATCCCCGTCACACGGGGTACCTACGCCCAGCTGAAACTTCAGGGCGTCACCGGCCTATCCGTTCTGGAACTCAACACCACGGCTGACATGCGGCCCCTACCGACCTCGTCACAACATCCGGCGCACATCCCGATGCGGCCCTCATTGTTGGCACAACTTACGCATGCGGGCACCGACGCGATCCAGCAGCTCGGCCACCTCAGCCACGATCTGCGCCAGATCCTCGGTCGCGCCAACCGCCGACACATGAGCGCCATCCTCGCCCACGCCGCGCAGGCGAGCCGCCAGTGGCAATCCTTGACGGGTCGCCTGAACGCCGCGGCCGGCCAGCTACCAGGCATGGAAGACGAGATCGACCAAAGTCTCACCCAGCTCACACGCGTCACACGCCAAGTCAACGCCCTAAGCGCGCGTCTCAACCGTTTGGGCGCCACCGCGCAGGGCGCGAGCACCTTCGTGCTGACACGCACGTTGCCGCGTATGAACAAGGCCTTGGCGCGACTGGCCGCCGCGGCCGCGGACGTGCAACGCCTAAGCCGCTCCTTACGCCACCACCCCCGCGAACTCCTGCTCGGCGCCCGCCCACTACCGCCGGGCCCGGGCGAGCAAGGTTACAAAGAGGGATCCGGTCCATGATGACATCCGCCCAAAAGGCACTGCTCCTGTTGGCCCTCACAGGTCTTGGCGGCTGCACCTTATTCCCCACACGCGCACCCGAGATCCTGGTCGATCATGACTTCGGGCCTTTGCGGGCGCAAACGGCACAGGTAAGCGGTCCCCCTGTCCTCTTGCGTGTCAAAAGCCTCGGCTGGCTGGCCGGGACCACCATCCATTACCGCTTGCTCTACCAGGATCCCACGGCGGTCCATGTGTATGCGCAAAACCGCTGGATCGCGCCGCCCACCGCACTGCTCAAAGCCCGGATCCGCTGGCATCTCGGCAACGCCCCGCGGCTGCAGGCCGGAACCGGACCAATCGCGCGGCTCGTGGTGACCTTGGCGCGCTTCGACCAGGACTTTGCGAGCCCGCGTCAGGCCTTCGTGCGGCTCACCGCCACAGCGCAACTCTACGATATCGGCAATGGGGCACTCATCGCCACCACGACCCTCAATCTGCGCCAGCCCTGCGCGCCGACGGTGTCGGGGGCCGTGGCCGGACTGGCGCGCCTGGGCCGGGTGGCGAGCGCGCGCCTTGCGCAGTTTGCAAAGAAACGGCTCGCGCGCTAGAGGTCAAGCTCCTTTAGCTTGCGGGTCAACGTATTACGGCCGAGACCCAGCCGCTGGGCCGCCTCTTGTTTGCGCCCCCCGGTGTGGCGGAGGGCCGCCTCGATCAAGGTGCGCTCGAATTCGAGACTGAGATCGCTGTAGACGGCCTTTTCGCCCAAGGCAAGCCGCTGTTCAACGACGCTGCGCAGACCGGCGCGCCAATCGATCCCGGCCGGGGCCGGATCGACCTCTTTCAGTTCTGGGGCCAGATCCGTGATACGGATCGTCCGTCCCGGGGCCATGACGGTCAACCACCGGCAGGTGTTCTCGAGTTGCCGGACATTGCCGGGCCAGGGCAGCTTACCAAGATACTGCTCCACCTCCGGGGCTAGGCGTTTGGCCTCGACCTTGAGTTCGGTGGCGGCGACCGCGAGAAAATGCCGCGCCAGCAGCGGTATGTCTTGGCGACGATCACGCAGCGCCGGGACATGGATGCGGATGACATTGAGCCGGTGGAACAAATCCTCCCGAAACAAACCATCGGCTACGCGCTGCTCGAGGTTTTGGTGGGTCGCCGCGATCACCCGCACATTGGTCTGTATCTTCTCGCAACCCCCTACCCGGTAAAACTGGCCATCCGACAGGACCCGCAGCAGACGCGTCTGGAGGTCGGGCGGCATGTCGCCGATCTCGTCTAGGAATAGCGTGCCGCCATCGGCCTGCTCGAAACGGCCCCGCCGTTGGGTGAGCGCCCCGGTAAAGGCGCCCCGCTCGTGCCCAAAGAGCTCCGACTCGAGGAGACCGGCGGGAATGGCGGCGATATTGAGCGCGATGAAGGCATTGCGCGCCCGCGGACTGTGATTGTGGAGGGCTCGTGCCACCAGTTCTTTGCCGGTCCCGGATTCGCCGTTTATGAGAACCGTGATATGCGAACCAGACAGCCGGCCGATGGCGCGAAAAACCTCTTGCATGGCCGGGGCGGCCCCGAGAATCTCCGGGGTGGCCTCCGGCCGCTCCGTGCTCAGGACCTGGCCTTGGCGACGATGCTCGATGGCGTAGCGGGCAAGACCTACCGCGTGGTCTACGTCGAACGGTTTGGGGAGGTACTCGAAGGCCCCGCCCTGGTAAGCCGCCACGGCGCTATCCAGATCAGAATGCGCCGTCATGACGATCACGGGCAGCGCCGGGAGCATGCGGCCGACCGTCTCCAAGAGCTTAAGGCCTGAGAGGCCATTCATACGAATATCGGTGATGACGACGTCGGGCGTCTCGTTGTGGAGCTCATCCAAGGCGGCACTGGCCCCCGTAAAGGAGCGCACCTGCATGCCCGCTTGTTGGAAGGCCTTTTCCAGAACCCACCGGATCGACTCATCGTCATCGATGATCCATACACTATCCTGTCGCGTCATGCTCCTGCCTCAGGGGGAGAAATAAGGTAAATACCGTGCGGCCGGGCCGGCTCGTATACTCGATAAGGCCAGCGTGACGGCGAGCGATGTCCTGCGCGATCGACAGACCAAGACCGGTGCCCGCCGCGCGTCCCGTCACCATCGGATAAAAGAGGGTTTCACGCAGGGCTGCCGGCACGCCGGGGCCATCGTCTTCGACTTCCGCCCGCAAGACGAGCCGATGGCGGCGCTGGCCGATCGTGAACTGACGCTCGACCCTCGACCTCAACACGACCGTGCGGCTAGGGGCTTGCACAGAGTTGCGCACGAGATTCAAGACCGCCTGCACTAGCTGATCGGGATCCCCCATGAATTGCGGGATGCTGGGATCGTAATCGCGCCGCAGCGTCAGACCATCGCCCACCTCGGCTAGGATCAGCGCGCGCACATGCTCAAAGACCTGATGAATATTCACCTGGGCCTGGAGATAAGGCCTGCTCGGCCCCGTCAGACGATCCACGAGACCCTGCAGACGGTCCGCTTCCCGGATGATGATGCGCGTGTATTCGCGTTCACTCTCCGCAAGCTTGCGCTCTAGGAGTTGGGCGGCGCCGCGCAAGCCGCCGAGCGGGTTTTTGATCTCGTGGGCAAGGCCCCGCACGACCGCGCGCTGGGCCTCATGACGGTCCACGAGATCTTCTTCCTGCGCCAAGCGCCGCAAGCGATCGACCTGGCTGAGCTCCAGCAACAAAGCGGCGTCCTGGATCCCCGCGCCCCCCTCGGGAAGCAGGGCGGTGACGGTCAAGTCCACGGTCACCTCACGGCCCGGAAGCGGCAGCGGCAGCCCGCGGCGGGTGAAGGAATGGGCAGTTTGCAGGGTGTCTGCAAATAACTCCGTGAGCGCGCCGGTCTGCGGCCAAAGCCGCTGGAGCCGTTGCCCCAGCATCTGTTTGGCGCTTAGCTCAAAGAGCATTTCGCTCGCCGGGTTAACGGCCTGCAAGCGCAAGCCGGCGTCCGCCACCACGACGGCGGTCGTCAAGTTCTCTACGATGCTCTCGGCATGACGCGTCACGCTGCCCCCTTAGGCAAGATTCGCGCCAGGTCCCAAGCCCCAGGAAACGCCCCTTCGGCGGGCGCGCGTGCCCCATTATGGACCATTTGCACCAATAATGGGCATAAGGGCTAAGGCTTGCGCTAAATGTAAATGAATCTTATTATTGTTGGAAACGAGCCCGGGTTCCCCTTCCGCTGCCATGTCCCTATCCCGCCGACGTTCCGATAGATGGTCGAGCCCGGTTGCCGGTGTCCTGGCGGTGCTGGGTCCGGGCCTTGTGGTTATGCTCGCGGACACCGATGCGGGCAGTGTCATAACGGCCGCGCAAAGCGGGGCCCAATGGGGCTATAAGCTCTTGCTGCTCCAAGTGATCTTGGTGCCCATCTTGTACATTGTCCAGGAACTGACGGTGCGGCTGGGGATCGTGACGGGCGAGGGGCATGGCGAATTGATCGCCAAACGCTTCGGCCGGGGCTGGGCCTGGCTTTCGGTCGGAACCCTTGCCCTGTCGTGTCTGGGGGCGCTGCTCACCGAATTGAGCGGCATGGCGGGCGTCGGACTACTGTTTGGCATCCCGCGCTGGATTACCATGCTGGCCTTGGTCGGCGGGCTGATCACCATGGTCTGGACGGCCTCGTACGCGGGCGTGGAACGGGTGGCGCTCGCCGTAGGGGCCTTCGAATTCGCCTTCCTGGCCGTCGCCCTAAAGACCCACCAATCCCTGGGGCCGCTGCTCGCACACAGTCTACAGATCCCCTTTCACGACCCCGGCTACCTCTACCTCGCGGCCGCGAACGTCGGGGCCGTCATTATGCCCTGGATGGTGTTCTATCAGCAGTCGGCCGTGGTCGACAAACGACTCCGCCTCGTGCATCTCAGGATGGCGCGCATCGATACGGCCATCGGAGCGGTCGTGACCCAATTGATCATGGCCTCGGTGCTCGTAGTCACAGCGGCCACGATCGGCCATAGCGATCCCCATACGCCCTTGAATACGGTCCAGCAGATCGCCACGGCGCTCACGCCTTTCCTGGGAGAACGTACCGGCCGCTTGTTGTTTGCCTTGGGTATGAGTGGGGCCGCCGCGGTCGCGACCATCGTGGTCTCGCTCACCGCGGCGCGCGGCGTGGGCGAGGTCATGGGTTTCAAACATTCCCTGGAGCATCACCCCCGTGAAGCACCGTGGTTCTACGGCATCTTTACGACGCTTTTGGTGCTCGGGGGCGCCCTCGTGGCCTCCAACGTCAACCTGATCTCACTGGGGGTCGCGATGGAGGTCATGAACGCGGTTCTACTACCCGTTGTTCTGGGCTTCCTCTATCTATTGGCGCGCCACGCCCTGCCGGGCCCCCTGCAGCTCAAGGGGGCGTATGCGGTCTTCGTGCTGTTCGTCATCATCGTCACAGGCGGGTTTGGTTTGTACGCGGCGATAAACGGTATCGCCGTCGCTTAAAGTCCTCCTTAAGTCGCTTCTTGCCTTGCCGGACAGGGACGAGAATGGGGGCCAATAAGGTAGGCAGCGCCGCTCTACGGAGCTCACTGCAACGACCCATGGCTGGGCCCTACCGAATAAGCCAACAGGGGCGTCGGCCTCCCCGGCGCCCCTCCCTCCCTTCTAATGACAAACGCAGGACCGTACAAGCGGGGTCTGTCCGGCAGCAGGTCAGCGTAAGCGGCCGACATCCACGCCCTCTTCGGCGAGCAGGCGTCTTTTCATGAGCGGCCCCCCATCTGAGTAACGGCCCAGGCGTGCGCCGGCGGCCACGACGCGGTGACAAGGGATAAGGAGCGGCAGGGGGTTCATGGCGAGCGCGCTGCCCACGGCGCGCGCGGCGAGCGGGTGTCCGACGGCCGCGGCCAAGCGCCCGTACGTCCAGGTCTCGCCTCGCGGTATCGTGCGGGTCTTTTCCAAGACCGCGCGTTGAAACGCCGTGAGGCCCACAAGACCAACCGGGCCGCGATAGTCGCGGCGCTCCGTGAGGGCGCGCCGCACCGGATCAAGGCCCGCAGGGATCGTGGTGCTCGGCCGGGGTGGGACGAGGCCCACGGCCCGCGCGAAGGCCGCGAGCCCCTCCGGACCATCCCAGGAGACGCAATAGGGGTAGCGGCCCCGGTAGGCAAGATAAAGGACACCCAAGGCGGTGGAGAGCGCGACATAACGAAGCGGCGTGTCCTTCCCGGGCACAGGGTTGCGGCCGGGCCGCGTGTCAGTCGTCATCGCGGACGAACAGCAGGGCGGAGGGAATTGAGCCCGACCGACGCTGCCAACGGGCATACAGAAGCGCGCCCAGCAGCAGATAGCCGAGGAAGGTATAGGCGGCGATCAGTGCAAGGCCCGAGGCCCCCCAGAAGTTCTGCGCGAATACATAGAGGAGTATAGGGCCGGCCGCCGCCAAAGCGGCATAGGCACCCCACGGCGCAGGCCCGCCCTGCCGCTTACGCAATACGGGTATGGCCGCCATGGCAAGCAGGTAAATCAATAAGAAGCCTTGGGCGGTAAAGACGCCGAAGAGATCCACGATCGCAAGCGGCCGCCAGCCGGCCGCGGCCGCGAGTACCGCAAAGAGCGCAGTCAGGCCTCCGAGCGTATGGAGCGCCACGCTGGGGGTGCGGTGGCGGCCTACCTGGCCGAGCGCGGCGGGCAACACGCGGTGACGCCCCATGGAATAGAGGAGCCGGCCCAGGCTGTTTAAGGTCGCCACGGTGGCGCTGAACGCGGCGATCGCCATGGCCATATCGGACAGGAGCGCGAGCACGGGCAGCCCATTCTTGACCGCGAGCGCGCTGAGCGGCGCCGCGGTCTCGCCAAGCCGCCGGGCATGTCCGTGGAAGCCCGCGAGCTCGGCATAGGCCATGAAGACATAGAAAACGAGGCTTACGAGGACCGCAGCCCCGATGGCGCGTGGCACATCGGCCGGGCTACGGGCCTCGCGGCCAAGATTGGCCGCCGTCTCGAAACCGCCGTAGGCCAACACGCTCAGGGTCATCGCCTGAAAAAATGGACCCCAGGCGAAGGGTGTGCTGGGCCTTGGGACCGTGAGTGTGACGGCATGCCCAAGGACATACAGGCCGATGACCACGATGAACACGAGGGACACAGCCTCGACATAGAGACTATAGCGGGTCGCCACACCCACATCGCGCACAGTGAGCCCCCACGCCAGGAGCGCAAAGGGCAAGGCGGTGCCGAGCCACGGAAAGGGCAGGCCCAGAACGCCAAGGGCCTTGGTCACGAACAAGCCACCTATGATCGGCGCCGCCAACAACGCCCCGAAATAGCCGCCCATCATGGCCCAGCCGCTTAGCACCCCGGCGAGCGGATGCAGGGCGCGGCTCACCGACACGAACAAGGAGCCGGCGGACGGCGCTAAGCGCGCGAGCGCCGCGACCTGGGCTGCGACGAGCAGCATCACGAGCCCGACTGTGAGGTAGACGGCCCAGGTCAGCACGCCTCCTTGCGCCGCCACAAGTGAGATAGTCACGGTGGCCATGGCCGACGGCGTGATATTGGCGATGGCGTGGCCGAGGATCGCGAGGAAGGACACGCGACCTGCGGCAAGCCGCGGGGGGTTTGGATCAAGCATGAGGCCATTGTGACGGCCTTGGCCGGACAAAGCCAGGGCGGCGCGAGCGGCATGGATTAGGCCCGCGCGGGGCGTTACAATCGAGGGCCCCCTTACCGGCGCCGCGCCTTGGTCTGTCATGCCGATCACCGGGCTCATTCATGCCAGCCTTCTCGTAAGCGACCTTCCGCGGGCACTCCGGTTTTACCAGGAGATCTTGCAGCTTGCCCCTACGGCACGCCCAGAGCTCGGTTATGCCGGGGCCTGGTTCACCCTTCCGTCGGGCCAACAGCTCCACCTGATCGCCCGGTCCGCCACCGCAAGCCCCGATGCGGAGGGTCGGGCCGGCGAAGACCGCCACCTAGCGTTTGCCATAACGGACCTTGAAGCCCTTGAGTTACGGCTGACGCAGGCCGGAATCGCGACTTGCCGCAGCCGTTCGGGACGCGCAGCGGTCTTTTGTCGCGATTTTGATGGCAATGCCCTGGAGTTCGTGGCGGCCCCTGCGGCCAAAGGCGCTGCGGGGAGGGCCTAAGGCCGAACGGCAACGGCCAGGTCCGGCGCGGCCCCCGCGGCTTAGGCCTGCGCCTTTAGTAAGGCGAGCAAGGTCTCCTTGACAGCCACGCGCTGGCTGTGCGGCAGCTCCATCCAGAGCCGGGCCACCGCCACGGCCTCGTCGCTCAGCGTGGGCTCGCCCTGATAGCCGCCCTGCGTCTCCCGGACCGCAACGTCGACGAGCCCTTCCCCTAGGAGCAACCATTCGGGGTTGACGCCGAGGACCTTGGCAATCTCCACGAGGCTGCGCGGGCGGCGCACATGACCGCCCTCGATGAATTGCACGGCCTGAGGACGTATCTTCACCCGCCGGGCGAGCTCGGATTGCGAAAGGCCCATCCGCTCCCGGGCATAACGCAAGCGCTTGGCCAGTGTATCCATCGCTTGAGTCTACAAAAACCGACCCGCCGCGACCTTGCCAATGCACTTGTACCTACAATAGACTCGGGGAAATGACGAATGCCAGTGAACGAGCTTATTTGGCCGCCAACTTAAGGCGCGTACGGCGCGCACGGGGCCTGAGCCAAGATGACATAGCCGCGCTAAGCGGCATCAACCGGGCCTACGTGAGCGATGTCGAGCATGGCAAGCGCAATGTCGGCATCGATTGTCTGGGTCGACTGGCCGCGGCCTTGCAGACATCGGCCGCCGCCTTGCTCCTGCCCGGACCGCAGGCCCCGCAGGACGAGCGGCCGGGACCGTCTACGGCCCCGGCACGGCCCGCGTCTTAACGTTTGGCTGCAATCTCCTCGAGCCGTTGCGCCCGGATGATCTGGCCATTGAGGCCCGCTTCCTTGGCGGTGCCGCCGTAGGCGACCGTCATGAGCTGGCTATAGTAGGTTACGGGGATGTTGAACTTCGTCCCGTAGCGTTTGTTGATCTGACCCTGGTAGACCTCGACGTTCATCTGACACACCGGGCAGGGCGTTACGATCATATCCGCCCCGTGGTCATAGGCCGACTCGATGATTTTCTTGATCTGGGCCTGGCTCTTCTCGGGTTCCGAAAAGGCCAGCGCACCGCCGCAGCACGTCACCTTTTGGTCGTACTTCTCGACCGGCTCGCCACCTACGATCTCGACCAGCTTGTCCAGGTACTTGGGGTTTTCAAACGACTCCCCGGCAATCCCGAAGGGCCGATTCGTCTGACACCCCACATAGCCCGCAAACTTGATGCCCTCAAGGGGCTTCACGACGGGCTTCTTGAGTTCGTCGTAACCGAGATCCTCGATCAAGACCTCGACCATGTGCCGAACCTCCTGCTCGCCCTTGTACTGCAGATTCATGCCTGCCTCCCGCAAGGCCTCGTTGGTTTCGGCGAGCAAATCACTGTCATGGGCCAGGCGGTCCTTCGTCTCCTTCGCGCCAAGCCAGCAGGCCGCACAAGTGGCCACCACGTCCTGGCCCTTATTGACCTGCTCGGAGATCGCGAGATTGCGGGCGTTCATGACGTGGCGTGGCAACTCGCCGCCCTCCGCGTACCCGATCGAGGCGCCGCAGCAGTTCCAGTCCGGGATCTCATTTAACTGGACGTCGAGCTTCTTGCACATGGACTCCACGGAGACCATGTAGTTGGAAGCGGAGGTGAGGCGCTCCGAGGAGCAGCCCGGATAAAATGAATATTCTTTTCTCGCCATATATGAAGCCCCTTAGGCCGCCAAGCCTTTGCGTCGATCTTCGATCTCCCGCGCCTTCTTCAACATGCGATGAATGCCGCGCTTATCCTTGCAGCCCTTGTGCGTCAGGAAACCGAACGGGTTTAGGCGGCCAGTCTTTAGCATGCCAAGGCCGATATCCTTCATCGCCCAGGCCCGTGCCACGCCCGTCTTGAAGCCGTCCATGAAGTAAAGACCGACGGACAATTCGATCTCGTTTACGCGGCCAGACTTCACGAGGTTGTTCCAGAACATCTTCGCAAAGCGCCGCGTAGGATTCATTTTCGGGGCAAGCCCCAGCCTGTGGGCGTAATTGGCAAGACCATGCATGATATGCGTGATCGGTAACTCGCGGGGGCAGCGCACGATGCAGTTGTAGCATGACGTGCACATCCACATGGACTCGCTCTTCAAGACCTCCTCGCGCTTGCCTGCACGTATCATCATGAAAAGCTCCTGGGGCGGGTGTTCCCAGGCAGGCCCCAGCGGACAGGATCCGGAGCACACGCCGCACTGCATGCACATCTTGACCCATGTACCGCCCTCGACATTCGCTTCGACTTCCTTTAGGAAGTTGTTGCGATACTGCTCCACCATAGACGTATTGAGATCGCTCACTGCGCCTCCTAAAAACCTTTAAACGGACTCATGCCGATTTCCTGGATCTTCTCTGCATACTCGTTTATGAACTGAGGAACCCGGGCGATGTCCGATATGGCCACCTCCAGGACGCGCACCCGATCCTTCTCCAGATTCAGGTTCTGCAAGGTATCGTCTATCTTGCTCATGCGATAGCTGGCCAATTCGGAACCCTTGACGAAGTGACACTGGTAATCGTCGCCGTGTTTGCAGCCCATAAGCATCACGCCATCGTAACCGCTATTGAGGGCATCGGTGATCCAGATCATGTTGACCGACCCGAGACAGCGAACCGGGATCGTGCGCACGAATGCGCTCGAGGTATGCCCGGAGACCCCGGCCATGTCCAGGGCCGGATAGGCGTCGTTTTCACAGGCGAGCAGTAGGATGCGCGGTTTTTCCGAGAACTCGTCAGGCACGTCTACTGCCTTGATCTGCGAGCCCACGCTGTCAACCGAATAGTTCTCAAACGATATGACTCGCACCGGACAGGCGCCCATACACGTGCCGCAGCGACGGCAGCGACCCTCGTTGAACTGAGGGTAACGCTGTTCATCTTCATCGATCGCCCCAAACGGACATTCGACAGTGCAGCGCTTGCACTGCGTACACCCCTCACGCCGAAAGGTCGGGAAGCTCAAGTCGCCGGAACGCGGATGCGCGGCCCGTCCAAGACCGGCGTTCTCGACGGCCTGAATGGCCTTGAGGGCCGCGCCGGTCGCGTCCTCCACCGCCTGCGTGATATCCATCGGACGACGGACCGGGCCGGCTGTGTAGATGCCGGTGCGGCGCGTTTCGTACGGAAAACAGATGAAGTGCGAATCGGTGAAACCGTACTTGAGCTGCGGGACGTCCGGCCCTTGTCGGTAGGTAAGGTTCAGGACCGAGACCGACTGCACTTTGCCGGCCTCGGTTACCGGAACGTCGGTGGCATCTGGCGGTATGTCGATATTGACGCCGGAGTTGGGAACCTGTCCGGTCGCCAAGACCACGAGGTCGACGTCTTTCATGACCGCCGCCTTGTCGTCTAGGATCAGATCGTGGAAATGGACAGAGGCGGATCCGTCGCCATTAACCGCAACCGATTGGACCTTGCCTTTGGTGAATATCACGCCCTTTGTCTGGGCACTTCGATAAAAATCCTCACCGTTGCCCGGTGTCCTGAGATCGGTATAGATAATGGCCGTGTCGATATTGGGGTTCTGGGCCTTGAAGTACATGGCCTGCTTCATGCTGGTGTTGCAGCAGTGTCCAGAGCAGTACTTGAGATGGGTGCCGCTCGCATCCCGCTGGCCTGCACACTGAATGAAGGCAACGCTTTGCACTTCCTTGCCGTCGGACGGCCGGCGCATGGGCTCGCCTTTGGCGGCCGCCGACCGCGCCAAGGCCTCGAGTCCGGCCTGATCCAGGATATTGGGGCTCTTGCCATAACCGAATTCCGGCAGACGGCTCGCATCATACGGTGTAAAGCCGGTCGCCATGACGATGGCGCCTACGTTCTCCGTCCGAGTCGGGCCGCTTTCGGCCGTTATATCGACACTGAATTGTCCCGGAGCGCCACTCGTGCGGGTAGTCCGCGAATTGAGATGTACGGTGATCTTCGGGTCCTTGGAGACCGCCGCCACCAGGGCCTCGATATCCGTCGGTTGCGGATCGGCAAAGGGCTCGCGGCTGGGGACCCGCTTATAGAGGCTTGCCATGTAGCCGCCCAGGGCCGGCGCCTTTTCGACGAGCAGCACCTCGTAGCCGGCACGGGCGGACTCGAGCGCTGCGGTCATACCGGTGACGCCGCCGCCTACGACCAATATGCGTTTATTGGTCCCGTGCGCCGCATTGGGGGTCGGGGCCACGATCTTTTTGGCCTCGGCACAGCCCATGCGGATATAGTCGGCAGCCATCTCCTGCGTCAATTCTCGGGCCTCATCGGTGGGCGGCTGCGACCAGATCACCTGTTCGCGCAGGTTGACGCGCGCTACCGCCACGTTCTCGAAGGTGAAGGCCTCGGCCTTGGCGCGGCGCGAGCAGGCGCCTATTACCACCCGGTTTACGCCCTCATCGATGTCCTTCTGGATCATGGCCACGCCCTGGCTATTGCAGAGGAATTCGTGCTCGCGCACGACATGGGCCTTGCCTTCCTTTTGGGCCACCATGGTCAAGGCCTTGGTATCGAGGCGCTCGCCAAGACCGCAACCCTGGCACACATAGGCGCCGATCTTCATATCCGTCATGCCTTAACCCTCCGCCTTCGCGACCCGGTTTACCACCTGCACCGCCCGCAGCACGCTCGCCGTTGCGCTCTGTACCGAACGATTGACATCAAGCGCGTTAGAGGCGCACCCGGCCCCGAAGATGCCGCCGTTGGTCGATCCCATTTCAATGAACCCGCTTGCATCTACGGCCACATCGGCGACGGTCCTGATATCGACACTCGGTTCCATGCCGACCGCAAGCACGCATAGATCATGCCGATTGTCATACCGGTGATAGCCTTCGGTGTCGACCCCATGCAGGATCACATCCCCACTTGCCTCATCTTCGGTAATATTGGCAACCTTCGATTTCACGAAACGAACCGTCGAATCCGCCTGCACCTTTTGGTAAAAATCCTCGAACCGATCTATGGCGCGTATGTCGATGTAATAGATCGTCGATTGGGCATCGTCCCCAAAGCGTTCGCGCACATAGGTCGTCTGCTTTAGCGAGGCCATGCAACAGATCCGTGAGCAATGCTTCAGATGATTGCGGTCGCGGGACCCCGCGCACTGAATGAAGGCCACGTTCTTCGCCTCCTTGCCATCCGACGGGCGCAGGATACGACCGCCCGTGGGGCCACGGGGATCCGATAGCCGCTCGAATTCGACGCTCGTTATGACATTGGCGAAACGATCATAGCCATAAGGCTGGATCTTTCCCGCGTCGTAGGGCCGCCAGCCGGTCGCCCATACCACAGCTCCCGCAGTCAGGGTAAACGTCTCCGTGGCCATATCGAGATCGACCGCGCCATACTTACATGCCGCTTGCGCCCGCTCGGCATCGGGCGTGCCGATGATCGAGGGATCGATGACATAACGTTGCGGATAGGCCATGAGCGATGGCAGGTAGGCCGCTTTCATGGTGCTCATGCCGTAATCGAAAGGGTTTGGGATTTGGGCGGATACCGCCTCGCCGCAGGCGCCGCAGGCGGTACAATTTTCGTTCACATAGCGGGGGTGGGCCGTCACGCTGATCCGGTAATCGCCGGCACGGCCTTCGATCTTGGTGACTTCGGCAAGCGTCAGGACCTTGATTCTTTTATTGCCCCTGAGGCGCCGGAGATTGATCTCCATCCCGCACGTCGGATGACACAATTTCGGGAAATACTTATATAGTTGACTGACCCGCCCCCCTAGGGAGGGGGCCCGTTCGATGAGAACGACGTTCTTGCCCGTTTCAGCGGCCTCGACAGCAGCGGTCATCCCGCTTATGCCGCCGCCGACCACGACGATGGTCTCATGTGTTGCGACTACGTCCGCCATTAAGCAGTCTCCTCATAGGGTGGCGTTCGCCAAAGCCCGCTGCGGCTCGAGCCAGCAAGAGGCGGTCCACTATATACACTTCACGCTGCCCCCGGGGACCATCGCCATGCTTAGAAACTTTCTATGGCACCATAAGGACGGATGTGGACAAGACCTCGGCCAACAGGCCGCATCGTGGCGCGGGAAGACTCCTGCACCTTGGGAATGTCGCTGGTATTGTGGAGAGTGGCGGCGTGCCCGTCAATCAATTTTTAGATTAATTCTTGGATCGTGGTGGGGTTTTGGCATACTGTAATGGCAAGCATGGATGGGTCGACGAAAGAGGGGTGAGCGTGAAACCAGGCGTAAACAGGAGCGAGGCGTTTCTCATCGCTAAAGAGCCTTATTACGAGCCGCTAGGCGACGAGGTTCTGCTATTTGAAAGCGCCTACCGCAACCGCATACCGGTCCTACTGAAGGGTCCGACGGGCTGCGGCAAGACGCGCTTCATGGAGCATATGGCGTGGCGATTGAAGCGGCCTTTGATCACGGTTTCCTGTCACGACGACCTGACGGCTTCAGACCTGGTGGGTCGCTATCTGATCACAGCGGGCGAGACCGTATGGGTCGACGGGCCCTTGGCCCAGGCGGTAAGGAATGGCAGCATCTGCTACCTGGACGAGGTCGTTGAGGCCCGCAAAGACACGACGGTCGTCATCCATCCCCTGGCCGACGACCGGCGCATCCTGGCGATCGAAAAGACCGGGGAAGTCATACACGCCCCGGCGGAATTCGCGCTTGCCATGTCGTACAACCCTGGTTACCAGAGCGTTCTAAAGGACTTGAAGCAGAGCACGCGCCAGCGCTTCGTGGCGCTTGAATTTGGCTACCCGAACTCGGCCCTCGAACAACGCATCGTGGAACGCGAGAGCGGCGTCGACCCTGAGACGGCGGGCAAGCTCGTGAAGTTTGCGGCGATGACACGGAACCTCAAGGGTAGCGGCCTCGAGGAGGGCGCGAGCACACGGCTCCTCGTCCATGCCGCCAAACTCATGGTCTCCGGAGTGAGTCCGGTGGCCGCCTGCCGCGGGGCCGTCGCTCAGGCACTCAGCGATGATTCCGAGATGCTCGCGGCCATCAATGAACTCAGCGCGTCACTTTTTTAGCGCCGAGCCGCCGGCGGAACTCGGTTTCGTCGAGACGATGATAGCAGATCTCCTCGCCATCCAAGACGAGCAGGGGGATCTTCAGGCCATAGCGTTCGCACAAGTCCTCATCGGTCTCGATATTGATGGGGACAATCTCGAAACCGAGTTCGGCGGCAAGGGCCGTGAGGCGCTGCCCCATATCCTCACAGAGATGGCAGTCGGAAACATGGTAGAAATGTATCTTCATCATGCGGGGAGCATAGCAAAAAATGGAGAGGCTGGGGTCCGTGCGCCCTGGGCCTTGGGAGCCCATGTCGGCCACTGAGGCCCTGAGCGCCGACGCGATCGAGGAGTGGCTCGATGAGGAGCTCGACGCCGCATTGTCGCTGCGGCGCTCAAGCCGCCCGGCGGCGGAGGCCTTGGCGGCGCTTACCCGCGAGCAGCAGGACTTTGCTCGACACTGGATTGGGGTCATCGCGAAGACCAACCCCGAGTTTGCCTTTCGGTTCGCAAGCCGCGCCGCCGAAGGCCTGCGGCGCATGGGGCCGGAGGACGCCGAGGCGTGGATCGTCCAAGCCATGGACGTCTACGACAAGATGGGCCTGTATCCGGCCGTGGCCGCCCTCGCCGACGTCGAGACGTTTGCGGCGGCGCGCGAAGGCCGGGCCCGGAGCGCCGCCCTCGCGGATGTGGGACCGGTCTTAGAAATCTTTCTGCAAGGCCTCGCCGGGCGACGCCTGAAGATCGAGGCGGCGGAGCAGGCCTATACGGATACCGCCACCATCTTCCTGCCGGCACGACTCGACGTCCTTGGCAATCGCGAGGACAATGTGCGCCTCTATAAGCTCACAGTGGTTCACCTGTGGGCCCAGACGTGGTTTGGTACCTTTTCTGGACATGAGCCGCAGCGGCTTACGACCCGGTGTGCGCAGTTCCCGGACCCGGCTTACGCCTGCCGACTTTTTCATGCCTTGGAAACCATGCGTCTCGATGCCTGTCTAGCCCGGGAACTTCCGGGGCTCCACCGCGAGATCCGAGCCATGCGCCAGCCGCAGGCGATCTCCACGGCCTGGGCCGCCTGGCGATCCCGCCTGGAATCCCCGGAGGCCCGCGTCGACGACAGTTACGCGGCTCAGCAGGCGCTTTATGGCGAGGAGCTACCGGACCCGCATCCCTACCAGGGCATATTGGATGCCGCGGCCGTGGCATCCGTCCTCGCGCAGCGCGTAGAGCAAGAGCGGCTGGCCTTTCAAGGGGCCTTGCAGAAACTTCTTCAGGAGAAAAACCGGGAGCCAGCCGCGCAGCATGCGCCCACGCGGTTTGCAAAACCGGATGACGACGCCGGACGCCAGGAGCCGTCTTTGCTGCTCGATGGTCAGCCGCTCGCTCTGCCCCCGGACGTACGCACTCTCGCAGAATCGATCGTCCAGGACTTAGGGGAAATCCCCGATGAGTACTTGGTCCCCGCAGGCGACGGCGGCTACGCCCCCAATCAGGAGAAGCGGCCCGAGGACGTCTGGAAGGGCACCTACCACGAAGAAGGGGCCTATCTCTATAACGAGTGGGATCACAGACGAAAACATTACCGGAAGGACTGGTGTGTTTTGCGGGAACTCGACGTGCACCCAAGCGATAGCGATTTTGTGGCGCAGACCCTGCAGAAATACGGGGGTCTGGCCGCGCGCCTGCGCAAAACGTTCGAGGCCTTGCGGGGCGAGAATGCCGTTCAGCGCCGCCAAAACCAGGGTGACGACATCGATTTTGATGCCCTAATCGAGGGTTTCGCCGATCTACGGTCGGGACGCGAGCTACCAACGGGGCTTTTCCTGCGGGGGCGGCGCGTGGCCCGCAACATCGCCGTCATGTTCATGGTCGACATGAGCGGCTCGACCAAGGGCTGGATCAACGATGCCGAGCGGGAATCGCTCGTGTTGCTCTGTGAGGCCCTAGAGATCCTCGGCGATCGTTATGCGATCTACGGCTTTTCCGGCATCACGCGCAAGCGCTGCGAGATCTACCGCATAAAGACCTTCGCTGAGCCGTATAATGACGAGGTCAAGGCGCGGCTTGCCGGCATCAAACCGCAGGACTACACGCGTATGGGCGTCGCGATTCGCCACCTGTCCCGGTTGCTCAACGATGTTCAGGCGCGCACCAAGCTCCTCATCACCTTATCCGACGGCAAGCCCGACGACTACGATGGCTACCGCGGCGAATACGGTATTGAGGACACCCGCCAGGCCCTCCTCGAGGCCAAGCGCGATGGCGTTCACGCCTTCTGCATAACCATAGACACCGATGCGCGCGATTACCTACCACATATGTACGGCGCCGCCAACTATGTGCAGATAGATGATGTCCGCAAGCTCCCGCTCAAGATCACGGACATTTATCGTCACCTGACAGGCTGAGACGCGGCCTGCCCAGGCCCGGGGATGATCGCGGCCGCGGCCTACCTAATCGCGCAAGAGGCGCTTTAGGATGTCGTTTACCTTTGCGGGATTGGCCTTGCCACGGCTGGCCTTCATCACCTGGCCCACAAAAAAGGTAAAGACCTTTTCCTCGCCGGCCTGGTACTGGGACCGCTGTTTGGGGTTGGCTGCCATGACCTGGCGCACGATCTCCTCAATCGCCCCGTCATCCGAGACCTGACGCAGCCCCTTGGCGGCTATGACCGTGTCGGCGTCTCCCGCACCCGCCCACATCGCCTCGAAGACATCCTTGGCGGCCTTGCCGGACACCGTACCGTCTGCGATGCGGCGCAAAAGACCCGCCAGGGCCACCGGGGACACCCGCGCGGCGTTAATCTCAAGACCCGCCTCATTCAGCCGGGCGGCGAGTTCTCCCGTGACCCAGTTGGCCGCGAGCTTCGGATCGACGCCCGCGGCTTGAACGGTATCCTCGTAATAGCGCGCGAGCTCGCGGCTTGCGGTAAGGACACCTGCATCATACGTAGACAGCCCGTATTCCTCGCCAAATCGACGCCGCTTGGCCTCCGGCAGCTCCGGCATCTCGGCGCGAACCTCGTCGAGAAACGCCGCGCTAATCACCAGCGCCGGCAGGTCAGGGTCTGGAAAATACCGGTAGTCGTTGGCCTCCTCCTTGCCACGCATGGAGCGCGTCTCATCCCGCACCGAGTCATAGAGTCTCGTCTCCTGGCGCACGGTCCCCCCTCCCGAGATGAGGGCGATCTGGCGGCGGACCTCGTACTCAATGGCGCGCTCGACGAAGCGAAAGGAGTTGATGTTCTTGAGCTCGGCGCGTGTCCCAAGCCGGGTTGCGCCCCGCGGGCGCACCGATACGTTGGCGTCGCACCGAAACGACCCCTCCTGCATATTCCCGTCGCAGATATCGAGATAGCGGACCAGGGTATGCAAGACCTTGAGGTAGGCTACAGCCTCGGCCGCCGAACGCATATCCGGTTCCGAGACGATCTCAAGGAGTGGGGTTCCGGCGCGATTCAAATCGATGCCGGTTACACCTTCTCCTTCCTCGTGCAGAGACTTGCCCGCATCCTCTTCCAGATGGGCGCGCGTGATGCCAATGACCTTTTCGCCCTGGTCGGTAACAATGGTAAGCCGGCCGTGCTCGACGATCGGATGCTCGTACTGACTGATCTGATAACCCTTCGGCAGATCGGGGTAAAAGTAATTCTTGCGCGCGAACACCGAGCGCTTATGCACGGTCGCGCCGACAGCGAGACCAAAACGCGCGGCCATCCGCACCGCCTCACGGTTCAAGACCGGCAGGGTTCCGGGAAGCGCCGCATCGACGACATTGGCCTGCGTATTCGGGGGTGCCCCGTAGGCCGTCGGTGCCCCTGAAAAGATCTTGCTCCGAGTCTTGAGCTGCGCATGCACCTCGAGACCAATAACCGTTTCCCAATCCATAAATCCCCCGACCTAGAAACCCGCTGGCACGCGGGCGTGCCAATCCGTGACTTCCTGAAACTTGTGGGCCACATTGAGGAGCCGGCCCTCATCGAGATATCGGCCGATGAGCTGCATACCAATGGGCAGGCCATCTACGAAGCCCGCGGGCAACGATAGCGCCGGAAGGCCGGCTAGATTGATGGGTATGGTAAAGATGTCGTTTAGGTACATCGACACCGGGTTGGTGTTCTTGACGCCCAGAGCAAAGGCCGGGGACGGCGAAGTGGGGCCGGCCAGGACGTCGCAGTGTTCGAAGGCGCGGGTGAAATCGTCAGCGATCAGGCGGCGCAACTTGAGCGCCTTTACATAGTAAGCGTCGTAGTAGCCCGCCGACAGGGCATAGGTCCCGATCATGATACGGCGCTTGACCTCTGGCCCAAAACCTTCACCGCGCGTCTTCTTGTACATATCCTCGAGGTCCCGATAACCCTCCGCTCGGTAGCCATAGCGGACGCCGTCGTAGCGGGCCAGATTCGATGAGGCCTCCGCGGGCGCCAGGACATAGTAGCAAGGCACGGCGTGGCCGCTGTTGGGGAGGCTCACGTCGACAAGCCGTGCCCCCAAACCTTCGTATTCGCGCAACGCGTCCCGGAGCACCGCGAGGACCCGGGGCTCCACGCCTTCGGCGAAATGTTCCTTCACGATACCGATGCGCAGACCCTTGAGATCGCCCCGCAGCCCGGCGACGAAATCCGGGACGGCAACATCGAGCGAGGTCGCATCCCGGTCATCGAAACCGGCCATGGCCGCCAGAAGGTGCGCACAATCCTCGGCCGTCTGAGCCATGGGGCCCGCCTGATCGAGGGAGGAGGCGAAGGCGATCAGGCCAAAACGGGAGACCCGGCCGTAACTGGGCTTAAGCCCCGTGACGCCGCAGAGCGCTGCGGGCTGACGGATGGAACCACCCGTATCGGTCCCCGTGGCCCCCGGCACGAGGCGGGCGGCCACGGCGGCGGCCGACCCCCCCGAACTACCGCCGGGCACCCGGTCCTGGTTCCAGGGGTTACGCACCGCCCCGAAATACGACGTCTCGTTGGACGAACCCATCGCAAATTCGTCCATATTGGTCTTGGCCACGGTGACGCATCCCGCGGCCCGCATCTTTTCCACGACCGTCGCGTCATAGGGCGGCACGAAATCGGCCAACATGCGCGATGCACAGGTCGTCCTGACGCCGGCCGTACAGAAGATATCCTTGTGGGCGATCGGTACCCCCAGAAGGGGCCTGGCCGCGCCCGCTGCTCGGGCCTCATCGGCAGCCTTCGCTTGCTCCAGGGCCAGATCCTCGGCCACCGTAATGAAGGCGTTCAGCGCGCCGTTCGCCTTGATGCGCCCCACCATCTCGGTCACCAACTCCTGACTCGAATAACGGCGGGCTGCCAAATCTTCAGCAATCTTTGTGATCGTGGAGGTCAACTCAGGGTCCCTACGAAGGATAGTCGTGCCTTACGCGGCGGATTGCCGCACCAAAGCCCGTCCTGCTGGCTCACTCGAGGACCTTGGGGACGAGATAGAGTCCGCGCTCCGTCTGGGGCGCCCCGGCCAGCAACCGCTCGCGGCTCACGCCCGGGATCGCCACATCCGCACGCAGCCTCAAGGCTGCCTCGTCCGGATGGGTCATGGGCTCGACCCCCTCGGTCGCGACGGCGTTCATCTGGGAAACGAGCCCGAGTATCCGCGATAGCTCGGCCGCATAGGCCTTGCGCTCTTGCTCACTCAGGCCCAAACGGGCAAGATGCGCCACCTTTTCGATTTCTTCTGCGTTCACGAGACGGCAAATCCGTTGGCAACGTTGGTCCGTTGCACGCTACCATACTTCGGCCTCCGGTTGAACCCACAGGAACCGGTTGATAGAGTAGGCCGATTTTAACCCCCCCACCCTAAAAACAAGGGACACAAACGCTATGTTTGGACGGCTGCGATCCTACTTTTCCAATGACCTTGCCATCGATCTCGGCACAGCCAACACCCTCATATATGTCCGCGACAAGGGCATCATCCTAAACGAACCCTCGGTCGTCGCGATCCGGCAGGAGTTTGGGGCACGGGGGGGGCGGAATATCCTGGCGGTGGGCATGGAGGCCAAGCGCATGTTGGGCCGCACCCCCGGGAGCATCCAGGCCATCCGCCCCATGAAAGACGGTGTCATCGCTGATTTTACGGTGACAGGCGAGATGCTCAAATACTTCATTCGCAAAGCGCACGAACGCCGCATCTTCCAGCCAAGCCCCCGGATCGTGATCTGCGTGCCCTGCGGGTCGACCCAGGTCGAACGTCGCGCCATCCGGGAATCGGCGCAGAAGGCAGGCGCAAGCGAGGTCTACCTGATCGAAGAACCGATGGCAGCAGCGATCGGCGCCGACCTGCCAATCGCCGAACCGACGGGTTCGATGGTGCTGGACATCGGTGGCGGGACGAGCGAGGTCGGCGTCATTTCGCTAGGCGGACTCGTCTATTCACACTCGCTGCGGATCGCGGGCGACAAGATGGACGAGGCAATCATAAGCTACGTGCGTCGCAAATATGGTCTTCTCATAGGCGAGGCGACCGCAGAGAAGATCAAGAAGGATATCGGGACCGCCTGGCAAAACAGCGAGGTGCGGCAGATGGAGGTTAAGGGGCGCCACATCGCAGACGGGGTGCCCCGCAGCCTGGTATTAAACAGCAAGGAAGTGCATCTCGCCCTGAGCGAGGGCCTAGCGGGCATCGTCGCCGCGATCCGGCTCGCCCTGGAGCAGACACCGCCCGAACTGGGCGCCGACATCGCCGAGAAGGGCCTTGTGGTGACCGGCGGTGGGGCCCTGCTGCGGGACATCGACCGCATGCTGATGGAAGAAACCGGCCTGCCGATCGTCATTACAGACGACCCCTTGACCTGCGTTGCCCGCGGCTGCGGCCGTGCGCTACAGGAAATGGAGGTTCTCGGGGACGTCTTCGCTTACGAGTAACCGCGCCGCCGCCCCGCGTCGGGTCTGCGCGCGGCGGGGCGCAACACTTGTGGTAAACGCATGGGCACTTTTCTCGGCTTGTCCCTAAAACAGCCGTCCAATCTCACGAAACTCATAGTATTGGCGGGCGCATCCATCGCGCTCATGGTTATCGACGCGGGCCACGACTATGGCGCGCGGGCCGTGCGTGAGGTCGGCCAGCAGGCAAGCCACCCACTCCAGGAATTGGCGGCCCTGCCATTCGCGACCGCCCATGTAGTGCTTAAGGACGCGCAAGACAACCAGGAGCTGCGCCAGGAGAACCGACGGCTAGCGCAGCGTATAGAGCGCCTCCGGGTCAAGGTCGCGCGCCTTAACGCCCTACAAGCCGAAGTCGCCCATCTGACCGCCTTGCTCAAGGGGTCATCGCTACCCGGGTACCGTGCCGGGCTCGCACGCGTGCTGGACGTAAGCTCCGGGCCATTTACCCATAGGCTCATCTTAAACGAGGGGGCGAACGATCATGTATTCAGCGGACAGGCCGTGATCGATGCCCACGGCATCGTCGGGCAGGTGATCTCCGTAGGTCGCGATACGAGTCAGGTCATGCTCATAACCGACCCCGACAGCGGGGTGCCCGTGGTATGCGCCCGCACTGGCTTGCGTGCCATCGTGTTCGGTACGGGTGCTCCGAATCGACTCAAGGTGCCCTACCTCACCGTGACCGCCGATATCCGCCCCGGCGACACGCTCGTAAGCTCAGGGCTTGGCGGCGTCTACCCGCCCGGCTATCCGGTGGCGCGCGTAACGGAGGTCAAGAGCAACCCGAACCTCGCCTTCCTCAAGATCCGGGCGGTACCGGCTGCGCATCTCAATTACCACAGCCATGTCCTCCTTCTCTGGCCGAAAGGCCAGCACAAGGCCTATGCCGCGCATGGATAATGCCCTGAACCTGAGACAACGCGCCGTCATTCTCGCAAGCTTCCTCTTGGCGATGATCTTGGCGATCGTCCCGCTGCCGGCGGCGGTGCGCCTCCTAAGGCCCGATTGGGTAGCGCTCGTCCTGGTCTACTGGTGCATGGCCGTACCCGAGCGCATCGGCGTGGGAAGCGGCTGGATATTGGGCCTGTTCCTAGACGCGCTGTACGGGTCGCTTTTGGGTGAACAGGCGCTGGCCAAGGCAGTGCTGGCCTTTCTGGCCCTGCGCTTTACGCTGAGGCTGCGCGTATTTCCCCGTTGGCAGCAGGCCCTGGCCGTCGGGGTGCTGGTGGCCATCAGCGACCTCCTGGTGATCCTGACCAAATCGCTCGTCCACGGCACTACCCCCCTCTGGCGCGACACCGCGCCCATGTTGGCAAACGTCGTGTTATGGCCATTCCTCTTTGCCGTCCTTCGGGAGGTGCGCCGCCGCGCCAAGATCAGCTAAACCATGCCTCATATACCCCTTAAAAACGACTCTCAGGAAATCGCCTTATTCGAAACCCGCGCGCTGACCGGTGTGGTCATCGGGATATTGTTGGTCTTGGGCTTGCTCGCGCGCCTAAGCTACCTGCAGGTCGTCAAGCATAGCTACTACACGACGCTCGCCCAAGACAACCGGATAAGTCCGATCCCGATCACCCCGGCGCGCGGCCTCATCCTCGATCGCAACGGGGTCGTTCTGGCCGACGACTTCCCTGTGTTCACGCTGCAAGTCATTCCGGACCGGGTCCCGAATATGCAGCGTCTCCTGCACAAGCTAAAGCCGCTCGTGGCGCTCAACAAGCAAGATCTGCGTGATTTCAAGCGGCGTCTGGCTCAGCACAAACCGTTCCAAAGCGTCACGCTGCGTGCCCATCTGAGCGAGGCCGAGGCCGCGCGGGTAGCCGTAAACCTGACGCGTCTGAAAGGGGCCATGCTCCATGCCCGCCTCCGCCGCTACTATCCGCTTGGGGGACTCGCCGTGGATGCGATCGGCTACGTGAGCCGCATCACACAAAGTGAAGAGGAAGGACAAAAGGCCGCGCGCTATTTCGGCTATCACCACATGGGACAGATCGGCGTCGAGCGCAGCTACCAAAAGGAGCTCATGGGGCGCATCGGATTCAAGGACGTGGAGATGGACGCGCAGGGCCGGGCGGTGCGCGTCCTGAAACGGATCTTGCCGCACGCTGGAAAGAACCTCTACCTGAATATCGACGCCCAGATGCAGGCGATCGGCGAACAGATGCTCGCCAATCGTCCTGGGGCCGTCGTCGCCCTCGATCCGCGGACCGGTGCCGTGCTTTCGCTCATCAGCAGCCCGATCTACGATCCCAACCCCTTCGTCAACGGCATACGCGAAAAGGCCTACCGGGCGCTCGCCACGAACCCCAACGGCCCCTTGGATAACCGTGTCCTAAACGGCCTCTACCCACCCGGGTCTACCATCAAGCCGTTTTACGCCTACGCCGCCCTCCAAACACACTGGTTTCATCCCAAAAAACACGTCATGTGCCCGGGCTACTATCATCTGCCCCACAGTACTCACCTTTTCCATTGCTGGAAACCCCTCGGCATGGGACGCGTGGACCTGAAGGAGGCGATCGAGCAGTCCTGCGACGTCTATTTTTACCGGCTGGCGTTCAAGCAAGGGATCGACCGCATGACCCGCTACCTCACGTACTTCGGATTTGGGCACCGAACTGGCATCGATCTGCCGGGCGAGTATCGCGGGCTCGTCCCGACCAAGGCCTGGATCAAGGCCAGCGGCCGGCCCTGGTATCCTGGCCAGACGATCATCACCGGCATCGGTCAGGGACCATTGCTCGTAACCCCCTTGCAGCTCGCCGACGCCGTGGCCGCCATCGCAAACCACGGGATACGGATGCGCCCGGAGGTTGTGCGGGGCACGCTAAACCCGGTGACGCACCGCGTGCGATACATAAAGCCCCATGCCTTTCCGGCCATCCCCCGGCGCCGCAAAAACAGCCTGCGCCGCTTGATCGCCGACATGGAGCAGGTAGTCGAAGGGCCTCACGGTACGGCGCGTGGTATCGCCTTTGGTCTCCCCTATAAGGTGGCCGGTAAGACGGGCACGGCACAGCTCTGGAGCGCGGCACCCGGCTTCAACGGCCGCCACCTACGCTCCGATGCCCTGTTCATGGCCTTCGCCCCCGTAACACATCCCCGGATCGCTATCGCGGTGATCGTCGAACACGCCGGTTTCGGGGCCCTCGCGGCGGCCCCGATTGCGCGCGCGCTCATGAACTTCTACCTCCTCGGACATGTGCACGCGCGCCCCCAAAACCAATCCCGGCCACAGACGGTCGCGGCGAGGACCACGCCATGACCCTGCTCGAACGCTGGCATCTCGACAAACCGCTGCTGACCGCCCTTGTGATCCTGGCGGCGGTAAGCTTAGTCGTCCTCTATAGCGCGAGCGGCGACAGCCTAAGCTTCGCACTGGACGATGCCGTGCGGCTCCTGATCGGGTTCGTCGTCATGATCATGGCCGCGCAGATCCCGCCCGAAACCTATAAACGCTGGTCACTGCCTTTGTTTGCTGTGGGCGTACTCGGACTTATGGGCGTGCTCGCGGTCGGGGCCGTCCGTTTCGGCGCGCGCCGCTGGATCGCCATCGGGCCGCTTTCCCTGCAACCATCGGAGTTTATGAAACTTCTGGTGCCCATGGCCCTGTCCTGGTTCTTTGCACGCCGTCACCTGCCCCCGAAGCTTACCAGCGTGGCCGGCGCGACCCTGCTCGTCCTCATGCCGGTACTGCTCATTGCGAAGGAGCCCGACCTTGGGACTGCGCTTATCGTGCTGCTCTCCGGCCTCGTCGTCTTGTTCCTTGCGGGCATCGGCTGGCGAACCGTCCTGACCGTCGCGGTCATGGCCCTTGCGGCCGCCCCGATCCTGTGGGCCCACATGCACCATTACCAACGCCAGCGCGTATACATCCTGTTCCACCCGGAGGCCGATCCGTTAGGCGCCGGCTACCACGCGATCCAAGGCATGATTGCCGTGGGCTCGGGCGGTCTCTTTGGACAAGGGTGGCTGCATAGCAGCCAAGCGCGCCTCCATTTTCTGCCCGATAGCACCACCGATTTTGCCTTTGCCGTGTTTTGCCAGGAGTTTGGCCTATTTGGCAATATCGTCCTACTCGGGCTCTACCTCTTCATCGTCTATCGCGGTCTGCGCATCGCCTTCGCCGCGCAGGACTCCTATTCGCGGCTGCTCGCCGGATCGCTATCGATCCTGTTTTTCTTTGACGTCTTTATCAACATGGGCATGGTGGCGGGCATCCTGCCGGTGGTCGGCGTGCCGCTACCTCTGCTGAGTTACGGCGGCACATCGCTTTTAATCATCATGGCAGGCCTTGGTGTCCTCATGAGCATCCACAGCCACCGCCGCCTCGTGAATTAAACATGCGGCCGCGGCGGAGATCCGCCCCGCGCATGCCCTTTCGGCCGAGGTCGCCCTTGCGTTACGCTAGACCTTGGCATCCGATAAGGTTTTGGTGGTGACGAAAAGCCGTCGGTGGGCACGATGTCTAAGGCGCGGGGCGACCGGGCTCATCCTGGCCGGAGGAATCGCAGGCTGCGGCTTCCTTCCCAGCACGGGTTACCGGAACCCGGCGGACCTCACCGCGCGCAACGCGGTGCCGCGCAAGCTACCCCTGAGCCCCTACGGCAACAGCCCCTACACCGTGGACGGACGCACATACTATCCGCTCAAATCAGCGGCCGGTTATCGCAAAAAGGGCATCGCCTCCTGGTACGGACTCCCCTTCAACGGCCAGAAGACGTCCGACGGCGAAACCTACAACATGTACGCCATGACCGCCGCGAACAAGGTCCTGCCGCTACCGTCCTACGCCCTCGTCCGTAACCTCAACAATAATAAGTCCGTCGTGGTACGCATCAACGACCGGGGCCCGTTTTTTCCGGGGCGTATCATCGATCTGTCCTACGCCGCCGCCGCGCGGCTTGGGGTGCTGGCGACAGGTACGGCGCCCGTCGAAGTCATCGGGCTCGCCCCCGGGAGCCGGGCCGCCGCCCCCACCCCGGTCCGTCGCCGGCATCGGGTCTTCGGACGGCATCATCACGCAGCGTCGGGCTTCTTCGTGCAGGCCGGGGCCTTCGCCAGGCGGGCCGACGCCCGGCGGCTGGCGGCCCGCCTGCGCGGTCGCGGGCTAGGCCGGCCGCATGTATTTCGCCAGGCGACCGACGGGCGTACACTGTACCTCGTGCGTCTGGGCCCCGAACCTACCAAACGCGCAGCGCTCGCCCTATCGGGGCGGATAACAAGCGCGGGCCTGGGGCCGTCCCTCATCGTAGACCCCTGAGCGCAGCCTATGCTCGTATATTTGAATGGCGACTGGATCCCTGCCGAAGAGGCCCGCGTCTCGGTCTTTGACCGCGGATTCACCTTTGGCGACGGCGTGTACGAGGTCATCCCCGTCTACGGCCATCGGCCGTTCCGTCTGAACGCCCACCTGCAACGCCTGCGGCAGAGTATGACGGCTGTGGGCATGAGTGATAAGAAACTGGCCGTCGATTGGGATACGGTGACTACGCGGCTCGCCGACAGCCTGAGTTCAGGGGACGGCACCGTGTACCTTCAGATAAGCCGAGGGGCAGCGCCGCGCCAACACGGGTTTCCGGCCAACGCCCCCATGACGGTCCTTGCCTATGCACGCCCGGCGGCCATCGAGACCGTCAAGGGGCCCCTGCGCGAGGCGACGGCGATCCTGCGTGACGACATCCGGTGGACGCGCTGCGACATCAAAACGACCTCACTCATCGCCAACGTCCTGCTCGTACAGGAGGCCTTACAAGCCGGGGCCGACGAGGCCCTACTGGTACGCGATGGCTACGTCAACGAGGGCGCCGTTAGTAACGTCTTCATCGTGCGGGACGGCCGGCTGATCACGGCCCCACCCAACCATCTCATCCTGGGGGGGATCACCCGGGACGTCATCATCGAGCTGGCGCACGCAATCGGCATCCCGGTCATAGAAATCGCCCCGCGTCGCGCCGAACTTCTGGAGGCCGACGAGGTCCTGATAACGAGTTCGGGCCGGGAGGTGACTGCCGTGACCCGCGTGGATGGGGCACCCGTAGGCACAGGCCGGCCGGGACCCGTCTTTCAACGACTGCATGCCGCGTTCCAAACCTTCAAAGAGGAGGTTCGGACCGGGGCGAGGACCACATGAGCAAACCCAACGGGCACGGCTCGCACGATCCGGGGCTGCTGCAATTTCCCTGTACGATCGACATCAAAGCGCTCGGCAGGCGCTCGCCCCGTTTCGCGGCCCTGGTCCATGAGATCGTCTCCCGCCACATAGCACCGCACGACCTGCTCGGAACCACGCATCGCGACAGCGGCGGCGGCCGCTACGTGGCCGTAACCCTGACCATTCGGGCCGGCAGTCGTGCGCAGCTGGACGCCATCTATCAGGACCTCAGTGCCTCGCCCGATGTTCTGGTGGCGCTCTAAATGCGCACCGCTATCGTCCGGGATTGGGGGTCCGATGTCGATTACCGCACCTGCTGGGCGGCCATGCAGTCGTTTTGCGCGGCACGCACCGCCGAGACGCCGGATGAGATCTGGGTCCTGCAACATGCCCCGGTCTATACGCGCGGGCGCAACGCCCAGGCCTTGGCCCCGCACGGCCCCATCCCGGTCATAGATTCAGACCGGGGAGGGGACATTACCTATCATGGCCCCGGGCAGCTCGTGGTCTATCCCCTGCTCGATCTTGGCCGCCTGGGCATCGGCGTGCGTCACCTGGTGTCTGGCCTCGAGACCGCGGTCCTCGGCACGCTGACAGGCTTTGGGGTGTCGGGAGGCCATACACGGCCGCGAGCGCCCGGGGTGTACGTAGCCGACGCCAAGATCGCCTCGCTGGGGTTGCGGATACGCAGGGGCCATAGTTATCATGGCCTCGCTTTGAACGTCGCCATGGACCTTCAGCCCTTTGCAGTCATTGCACCGTGCGGCTACCAGGGGCTGCGCATGACTCAGCTCGTGGACTGTGGAGGGCCGGCCGACATGGGCCTAGTCGCACGCGCAGTGCTCCATGAGTTCCTCTCATACCTCGACCTCACCCCTATAGGGCACAGTCATGACCCAAGCATCGGATTCAAGCCAGCCCTCGCCGCGCACCCATAAGGGGATAGAAAAGATAAAGGTCGCGGTGCGCCAGGACGCGGGAGTGAGGACGCCCAAACCTGCCTGGTTGCGCGTGCGTTCGCCCTTATCACCGGAAGTGGGGCGACTGAAAGGCATTTTGCGCGAACACGAACTCCACAGCGTCTGCGAAGAGGCCTCCTGTCCGAACATCGGCGAATGTTTTGCCCATGGCAGCGCCACGTTCATGATCATGGGCCGGTTGTGCACCCGCCGCTGCCCCTTCTGCGACGTGGCGCATGGCCGCCCGGACCCGCTCGATGCCCATGAACCCCGGCACCTGGCCGCCGCCATCGCCGCCATGGATCTGCGTTTCGTCGTCATCACCTCCGTAGACCGGGATGATTTGCGCGACGGGGGCGGGGCGCATTTCGCGGCCTGCATCAGGGAGGTCCGGGCGCAGGCCCCGGCGGTCCGCATCGAGGTGCTGGTGCCCGATTTTCGGGGACGGGTAGACGCCGCCTTGGACGCCCTGGCCTGTGCGCCCCCCGACATCTTCAATCACAACATGGAGACCGTACCACGCCTGTACAAAGGAGTCCGGCCGGGCGCCGACTACGCCGGCTCGCTGGCGCTCCTGCGGGCCTTCAAGGACCGCTATCCGCACATACCTACCAAGTCCGGCCTCATGGTAGGCCTGGGCGAAGAACGCCATGAGATCGAGGCGACGCTCCGGGATCTGCGCGCCCATGGCTGTGAATGGCTGACGCTCGGACAATATCTGCGCCCGAGCCTTGCGCACCTGCCGGTGGATCGCTATGTGAGCCCTGCGGAGTTTGAGGAGCTTGCCGCTATGGCGCGCGGCCTAGGTTTTACCAACGTCGCGAGCGGGCCGCTCGTACGCTCCTCCTACCACGCGGACCGTCAGGCCGCCGGGGAATCGGTAGGAACGTGATCGTCTGGCATGGAATCGTCAACGCCTGCCTTACGCCGCCCGGGCTCTTCCTCCTCGGCATGGTGGCGGGCTTCGGACTCCTGGCCGCCCGGCGGCGCCGCACAGGCCTTGCGGTCATCGCTCTGGCCTGGGTGGGGCTTTGGTGCGCAAGCCTGCCGGTCGTCGCTACGCGGCTGGCCGGCGCCTGGGAAAACGTGCCAGCACTGACGCGACCCTTCCCCGCGGCCCAGGCCATTGTGGTCCTGGCCGCCGGACGTTACCATCGCGCGCCCGAATACGGCGGGCGCACAACGGTCGGCGCCGATACCTTGCTGCGCCTGCGCTATACGGCGCGCCTATACCGGGAGACCCACCTGCCCATCCTCGCATCCGGCGGGGCACCTTTAGGGGGCAAACCCGCCTCCCTGCTCATGCGCCACGTCCTCACACGGGATTTCGGGACACCGGTGAAATGGGTTGAGGCCAGCTCCCGGACCACGGCCGAGAACGCCGCCTACTCGGCTGCGATCTTGAAACGCCTCGACATTCGGACCATCCTGCTCGTAACGCAGGCCTGGCACATGAGGCGGGCCGCGGCCTTGTTTCGCAGGGCGGGATTCACCGTGATCCCAGCCCCCACGGGCTTTGCCACTCCATCCCCGCGCAGACCAACCCTACTTGCCTACCTCCCCAGCGCGCAGGCGCTTGCGCTTTGCGCGGTGATCACGCACGAGGCCATAGGACTGGCGTGGGTGCACATTCAAACCCTGTTGCCGCAAACCCTCGCCCATTTCATCGGCCACGGCTAGGGCTGTCCTAAAGTCCGATTTGCGCACCCGGGCCCAGGCGCTACGCTTGCCGAAATATGAAGCGGAGGCCGCCATGGGTGTCGCCGAAGACTATATTCCCGATGATCGCGCGGGTGCGGGGTCCGCGCCACCCCCGAACCCCTACCTAGAAGACATCCTCCGCATGATCCGGGGTCTGAGCGACTACGTCTCGGGCCATGACCTAGACAGGATACGAGCCGATATCGAAATGCGCATCCGCGAACACCCGGGGGCGAGTCTGGCGATCGGCTTCGGGGTGGGCCTGTTGCTCGGCAAACTCATAAAACGGTAGGTAAGCCATGGCCACGCAATGGAACTCGACTACCCCGAGATCGGGGGTCATGACCGACGCGCCGTCACTCATACGGCTCTTGCGCCACGCGGCCACCGAGGCGAGTGAGATCGTGCGCAGTGAAGCCAATGTCATCAAACTTGAGCTCGAGGAAAGTACGCGCGCGATCATCGCGGATGCGCTCAAGGTGACCTTGTATAGCGCCGTGGCGCTCCTCGGGCTTTTGAGTCTCCTCGCGTTTCTCATCATCGGACTTGCCGACATCATCACAGGCCACGCCTCATCGATGACGAGCTTTTGGGCAAGCGCACTCATCATAGGTGTCATCTTCACCGGGCTCGGGGGGATCATGGCGGCGCACCACGCCAAGCACCTGGGGCGGGACACTAAATTCAAGACGACCCGATCAGAGATAGCCGCCGATAAGGCCTTCATCAAGAACGAATGGAATAAACTCTAGGAGCGGCCCGGGATGCGCAATGAAGCGGTGGAGATCTTGTCTTCGGAGGAGGCGCGACAAGAGGCCGAGCGGCACCGTCAGGATCTGGCCGACACGCTCGATGCCCTGAGCGAGCGGGTCGGGGGGGCAGTCGAGGACCTCGAGCGGCGAGTGACCTGGCCCATGCGCTGGGCGCAAAGACGCCCCTTCGCAAGCCTCGGCCTCGCGATCGCCGCGGGGTTCTTGGTCGGGCGCCGCCTCCAGAAACCTAGCCCCCCCAAGGCCCATACGCTGGCACGCGAGCTCGAGGGGGCCTACCTACAGGGCCGCTACGACGAACGCGAACAACGTCCTATGCGCGAACCAGAATATTGGGCGGGCGCGAGGCTTACAGACGGGGTGGACGTTGGCGCCGTGCTGATCGAAGCGGTCAAACCGCTGCTTACGCACCTGATCCAGGGGATCGCCGCAAGCCGGGGGGGCGACGAAGGGCACCGCGGCGCGTAACGGCCGAAACCGCCATTCCTCGTTACGAATATGCCGGCAAGCGCCCTAGGCGATCGACCGGCGGCCCGCATGCTATGCTCGACCCTGCCGGGGGAGCCATGCGACGCGCCGAACTCTTCAACAGCCTAAGTCACGCCGCCGGGGGCCTGCTCGCCATGGCGGGCACCGTGGTCTTGATTGTTCTCGCGGCCGAACGCGCCGATCCGTGGCGTATCGTGAGCTTTAGCATCTACGGGCTTACCCTGATCTTTCTCTATAGCATGTCGGGCCTCTACCACGGGCTTAAAGGTCGCGCCCGCGTCGTCTTCCAACACCTCGACCACGTCGCCATTTATCTGCTGATCGCGGGCACCTATACGCCCTTCGTCCTTGGACCCTTACGCGGACCGTGGGGCTGGACTCTGTTTGGGATCCTCTGGGGCCTGGCCACGATCGGCATCGTGCAGGAATTCATTCCGCAAAAATCGCGACGGCTGTCCATGATCTTCTATGTGGTCATGGGATGGCTCGTCGTCATCGCACTGCGGCCCCTCATGCAACATCTCGCGCCCGGCGGCCTTCTCTGGCTGGCCGCCGGTGGGCTTTTTTACACGATCGGGGTCGTCTTCTTCCTGCTAGACGAGCGATGGCCGCCCGCCCACGGCATATGGCATGCGTTTGTGCTGGCGGGCAGCATCAGTCAGTACTGCGCGGTATTGTTCTACATCGGTCTTGCACCGGCGCGGGGCGTCTAAAGACGGCGCCTCGGACATCCCGCGGGCGCTTTAGCCTGGCGGGTCGGCGCCGTGGGCGCCCCGGGCGGTACTTGGCAATAAGAGCACGAGCGGCGTGATGGCAAGGAACAAGATCCCCATGGCCCGAAAGACGTCGATATAAGCCAGCATGTCAGCCTGATGCACCACAGTTCGGTAGAGCAAACCAGCCGCCTGGCCACCGAGGACTACGAGGCCGTTGACGGGTTGATGGAGTGCGCCATGGATCACTGCCAGATAGGCCTGAAGGGCCGGATTGTAAGGTGTGACATGGCCTGCGAGCAGGTCTTGATGGTACTGGGCGCGCCTCACGAAAATGGCGGTGACCAGAGATATCCCAATGCTTGCGCCGATGTTGCGCGACATATTGATGATAGCGGTGGCATTTGTGCTTTTCGTGGCCGGGATGTCGGTGAATGCTGCCGTATTGATCGGGATGAACAGAAAGGCCATGCCGGCATTCTGGAAGACGCGTGTCCACATGATCGTCGCGTAGCCCGTGGCAGTATCGAAGTTGGCCATATAGAGAGTGGAAAGCCCGCTTAGCACGAGACCTATGGCGATAAGCCAGCGTCCGTCGACATGTGTCACCAGCCGTCCTACGACCGGCATCATCAGCATGACTGCCAGGCCGCCAGGGGACAGTATCAGACCGGCGTCCAACGCCGTATAACCAAGGATGGTCTGTACATAGAGCGGTAACACCACGCTCGTGGCGAGCAGGGCAAAACCGAGCAGCAGCATAAAGATATTGGCGACGGCGAAGCCTGTGCGCCGAAACAAAGGCAAATCGACGATAGGATCGACGCGCCGCTGCTCCCACATTACGAACGCCACGAGCGAGGCGCCGCACAACATCGTGAGCAGGACAATGACATGCGAGCCGAACCAGCCATAACGCTGGCCCCGGTCGAGAACGATCTGCATCGCCCCAAGCCCGAGGGTAATGAGGGAAAAACCGACATAATCAAGAGACAGGGGCGCGCCAGCCCGTGCCCGGCGCGAGGCCGCGAAATGCGCGGGGTCGCGCACCAGGGCGCGCACCAAGGGCAGCAGGATGAGGCCGACCGGGACATTGATAAGAAAAACCCAGCGCCAGCTCATGTGGTCTGTGATCCAGCCCCCAAGCGTCGGTCCTATCACCGGCGCAAAAACCACGCTCATACCATACAAAGCAAACGCCATGCCGCGCTTCGCCGCCGGGGCGGCGTCGGAGAGTATCGCCTGCGCGTTGGGCTGAAGACCGCCGCCGGCAATACCTTGCAGGGCCCGAAAGATCACCAAGGACTGAAGATTGGGGGCCAGGCCACACAGCAGAGAGGTGAGGCTGAAGGCCGCTATACAGCCCATGAAATAGCGTTTGCGCCCCAAGGCCCCGGCGAGCCATCCGCTCAAAGGCAGGATGATGGCATTGGTCATGGTGTAGGAGGTGAGCACCCAGGTAGCCTCATCCGAGGAGGCGGACAGGCTCCCGGCCATATGCAGGAGCGATACATTCACGATGGTGAGATCGAGGACCTCCATGAAGGCCGCCAGGGCCACAACCGGGGCGAGCAACCAAAAGCCGCCATACGCCGTTCCCCGATCCGCCGTCATCCCGCGGACCCAGACCGCTGGCGCGCCGGCGCCCGCCTGACCGGCACCGATGCCTGGGATGCGCGCAGGCCCGGGGCTGACTCGCATACCGCGGCCCCCCGGCCGGCGCGCGGGGACTGTTTCACCGCCATGATCTTGCCCTCCCGTGCGCGGGGCCGAGCAGGCCCCAGAATCAGGACGCACCGTCACCCGCTTACGATCCCGGTCCGCCAGGTCCGGATCTTAAGACAGGGGACCGCTTGGGGATAGGGCAAACCGCCACGGGGGGAATACGGGCCGCCGACGCCGGCGAACGCGGATGGACCTAGCTTGCGGCCGCGAGCCTGCGCCGGACCTCGGCCAACAGGGGTTGGCGGCCTGCGTCGTCACGCACAGCGCGTTCCCAGGCCGGGAATAGCAAGGTCTCTTCACGAAACTCGTGCTTATTGAGGGAGGCTGCGAGCAAGCTCAGCCATATATCGAGCTCATGGGCCTGATCGCCCCCCGCGCACGCCTCTGCAATGGCATCGAGCTGCAGGAGGATGTCGTCGTGCTCACGGCGCATGAGGGCCGTGGGCTCGGCGGCACAGTGGGCGGTAAGGGGAGCCAGAAGCTCGTTTTCTATCAGGATATGGACGCGCAGCGCGTGATCGAGGCGCGTCATGGCCGCAACCGCCACACCGGGGCGTGCATCCCGTAGCGCCTCGAGCGCCGCCACCAGCGCGTAGTCCATGTCGTCGTGATCGCGGCGCATCGTGTCGGTAAGGCTCAACGCCTCCTCGGGACTACGGATGTGCAGGGTGATCAGATAACCCTGGCCGTCGGTAACCGCCGACCACACGAGCGCATGGCGCAGATGGTTTTGCAGCTGCGCCATCAGCAGGGTCGGCTCGTCCGGACTCCAGATCCGCAGACGCGTCCCGGGACGTAGCTCGCGCAGTTGCGGGTAAAGATACATGGAGGGCGTAAGGCCCTGGGGCCGCAAACGCAGATCAAGGACATGGCAACAGGACATGGGCACCTCTTAGGCAAGCAAAGACGTCGCCTCCGGCAGCGCACGCGCCGGACGGATACCCGTCAACAGGTATTCGAGCAGATCACGAACCGGGCGGATCTCGTGACCGAAAGGCAGCACCGATCCGCCCCGGAAAAACAGCCCTTGTTCGATATTACCCTTGGCGGCGGCCGCCAGTTGCGTCTCGATACAAAACTGCCCCGCATCGGGATTGCCATCCTTGAAACCGCAATGGCTCAGACACTCGAGACGGCTCGCACAACCCCCGCAACGGCTTGTGGCGCGTGACTTAAGGAGCGTCTCGCGGGCTAGATAGCGCTTGAGCCAAGGCGTAAGCACAGCTCGCGCCGGCAGGCCTGCTGCGCTCATGAAGGTGACGATGTCCTCATCCCGGGCCTCGGCTAAGACCTTTTTGAAATTCGGATGGGCATCACACTCCTCGGTGACGGCAAAGGCCGTACCGAGTTGCACGCCCGCGGCCCCGGCATCTTGCAGATCACGGATCGCCCGAAAAGAGCCAATACCGCCGGCGGGAATCAGCGGGATGCGCTCGGCGGCCACACCCAGCCTTTTGAACATCGCCAAGGTCTCGCGCAAGACGCGCCTAAAATCGAAGCGAGGCGAGGCGACATCGTCGAGGCGCGAGGCGCCGAGATGGCCGCCCGCGTGCCCGGGATGCTCGATGACGATGGCATCGGGTAGGCGGCCCTTGCGCAGCCATTTGCGCAAGAGCACCTCGATACCGCGCTCGTCCGATAGGATGGGTATCAAAGCCACGTCGTAGCCTTGCGTGAGTTCAGGAAGGTCGAGCGGCAGACCGGCCCCCATGACGATGGCATTGGCCCCGCTCAGACAGGCCTGACGCACGAAGTCCGCGTAGTGATTGAGCGCCCGCATGACATTGACCGCGATAAAACCGGCCGGGCCCGACGCCGAGCGCGCAGCCTTCACTTCGCGATCGAGGGCCTCGAGATTGGCCTCGAGCATTTTATGGGTGTCGCGACAGCGCCGCAGGCGACTCATGATGTCTGGGTGCAGGTGGCGCAGATCGACGCTGGCGATGGTCCCGACGGCCCCTTCGCGGGCGACGGCCGAGGCGAGCTTATGCGCCGAGATCGCAACCCCCATCCCGCCTTGGAATATGGGCAAGAGCTGGCGCCCGCGAAGCGTAAGTTTGGGGAGACGGGAGGCGATGGCGGCTATCATGAGGGCATCATGGGTTCTGAAACGGAAAGGCTCATTGACGGGGATCAAGGCGGCGTCCGGGACGGACGCTCGCCACCATATATTTGACCGCGGCACGGACCTCCTGGTCGGTCAAGGACTCGTCGCCACCCTTTGGGGGCATGAAACTATATCCGTAATAACCATGAATGGCATGGGCCTCCAAAACGCGCAGTCCCTTGGCCAGATGGGGACGCCAGGCCTTGACATCCCCCAGGGGCGGCGCGCCGGCGACCCCGCCGGCATGACAGACGTGGCAGGTCAGGGCGAACACCTGCCGGCCGGTCAACGTCTTGGCGCTGATCGCCCATGACGCCGCCATAGCAAGCAGACCGAAGGCGAGAACCCTAGATAACACGAAACCCCCTTACACAACCCGAGAAAACTGACGGCGATTGGCCATGACGAGATAACGGTCGAAGACTGCGCATACGGCCCGCACCAACATCTGGCCACGCCGAGTGACGCCTATCTTGGTGTCGCCAAGCGTGACCAGTCCGTCGCGGGCAAGGGGCTCCAGGTACCCAAGCTCTGCCGCGAAATAGGTCGCAAAGCGCAGGCCGTGACGTCTTTCGAAGGCCACGAGATCGCACTCCATGTGACACAAGAGTTCGTTGATCACCTCGCGACGCAGGATATCGTCGCTGCTCAACTCGAAGCCGCGGCGCACCGGGAGCAGGCCCTGATCCACGGAGTTCTCGTAGTCTTCGAGCGTCCAGGCGTTCTGGCTATAGATATCGCCGATCCGGCTGACCGCCGATACGCCCACGCCCAGCACATCCAGATGGCCGCGCGTCGAATAGCCCTGGAAGTTGCGCGCCAGGGCACGTTCGCGCTGGGCCACCGCCAGCTCATCGTCAGCCTTGGCGAAATGATCAAGACCGATATAGACGTAACCCGCGTCCGTCAATACCTTTATCGCGTCGCTTAGCATCGCCATCTTGGTGGGCCCATCGGGCACTTCGGCGGTATTGATGCGACGCTGGGGCTTGAACCGCTCGGGGAGGTGGGCGTAGTGGAAGAGGGACACACGGTCCGGGCCGATCTCCATCAAGCGTTCCAAGGTACGGGCAAAGCTCGCGCGGTCCTGGCGGGGCAATCCGTATATGAGGTCGGTATTGAGCGACCGGAAACCGAGATCGCGGGCAAACTGCGTCACGTGGTGCACCAACGCGAACGATTGACGGCGATTGATGGCCCGCTGCACGTCCGGATCGAAATCCTGAATACCCAGGCTTAGGCGATTGAATCCTAGGGCCCGTAGCAGGCGCAGGGTTGCGTCGGGGGCGTGCCGCGGATCGATCTCGATCGAATATTCGCCGTCGTCGTCGCCGCGCATAGCGAAGCGCTCGACGATGGCGCCCATGAGCGCCTGGATCTCGTCATGATTTAGGAAGGTCGGCGTGCCTCCGCCCCAATGGAGTTGCTCCAAAGTAGGCCGAGACCCCAGCGCAGGCGCTAGCAAGGCCAATTCCTGTGCGACTCGTGCGACGTAAGGAGCGGCCCACTCATGGTGCTTGGTAATGGTTTTGGTGCAGGCGCAGTAGTAGCAGACCGACTCGCAGAAGGGCACATGCACATACAGCGACCAAGGGCGCGTGGGGTCGCGTGCCTCCAGGACCCGGGTCAGGTCGCGCGCCCGGAACTGCCCATGAAACTGCGTGGCGGGCGGGTAGGAGGTATAACGCGGGGCCGACACGCCGTAGCGGGCCACCAAGGTTTCGTCACAATAACCGTTCATAAGAAAACCCTTAAAATTAGACCCTAGCCGCGCGGGGCCACGCCCGCTTTGACATAAATCAAGATGGCGGGAGGCCGAGGTCCGCGCAGATGCGGGCGACGGCCGCCTGCGCCTCGCGGGACGGCTGGATCGTGCGCCCGGGCGGGCGCGTCACTTCCGGGGGATGCTTCAAGGTCGCGTCCAGGCCCATCTTCCCGCCTAGCCCCGCCTCTGGACTCGCAAAATCCAGGTAATCTATGGGCGTGCCGGTCAGGATCAGGGAGTCCCGGGCGGGGTCAGCGCGGGTGACCAGCGCCCACATAACCGCCGACCAATCCCTGATATCGATGTCGTCATCCGTAACGATGATGAATTTGGTGTAGGTGAACTGGCGGAGATAGGACCATATGCCGAGCATCACCCGCCGCGCATGGCCAGGATAGCGTTTACGGATACTGACCACCGCGATGCGGTACGAACAGGCCTCCGGCGGCAGATAAAAATCGACGATTTCGGGAAACTGCTGCCTGAGCAAAGGAATAAAGACCTCGTTTAGGGCCCCCGCGAGGACCGATGGTTCGTCGTAAGGCGAGCGACCCATATAGGTAGTATGGTACAAAGGCGCGTGGCGATGCGTTATCCGCGTCACGGTCATGACCGGAAACCGGTCTTGGGCGTTGTAATAGCCGGTGTGATCCCCAAAGGGGCCTTCGACTGCCGTGTCGTCCGGGAAAATCACACCTTCCAGGACGATCTCCGCGCGCGCCGGCACCAGCAGGCCGTTGGCCGCCTGCGCAAGCTCCGTCCGAGTCCCACGCAAGAGCCCCGCGAACTGATACTCCGACAAGGTGTCGGGGATGGGGGCGACAGCGGCGAGTGTCAAGGCCGGATCGGCGCCTATCGCGACCGCCACCGGGAACGGTTTCGTAGGATGGGCCTCGCGGAACCGGGCATAATCCATGGCCCCGCCCCGGTGCGCGAGCCAGCGCATGATAAGGCGATTGCGGCCGATCAGTTGCTGGCGGTAGATGGCAACGTTGTGCCGGGCGCCTTCCACGGGCCGCGTAATGACAAGGCCGAAGGTCAGCAGCGGCCCGGCGTCTTCCGGCCAGCACAACCCTATCGGCAAGCGCTCGAGGTCGACTGCCGCCCCTTCCAGGACACACTCCTGAACCGGTACTGGGCCCGTATGCAGCCACGTGCGGGCGGCGAGCAGGCGGCTTAGGACGGGAAACTCAGCAACCGCCTCACGCGGCCCTTTCGGCCAGCGCGGCTCCTTGATGCGCACGAGGAGCTCGCCCAGGGCACGCAAGCCCGCGATATTTGGGAGATCCAGGGCCGTAAGGATCCGCTCTTCGGTCCCAAACAGATTGCCGACCACCGGCATCTTGTCCCCATCCACGGACTCAAAAAGCAGGGCCGGGCCCTGGACGTGGATGGCACGGCGACAGATCTCGGTGATCTGCAGACGCGCGCTCACCGGTGCTGTCACCCGCTTTAGGAGGTGGTCGCGCTCGAGTCGGGCCAGGAATTGGCGCATGTCGGAAAATGTCACGGGCGCAGCATAGGGGGACCGTCGCGGCCGCCCCTTGATCAAAGGCAAACTTGTTTGACGCGCATCAAGGGCGGGGCGGGCGAAACGATGATAATGACCGTATGAATGCGCTTTCCGAGCAACTCCCGCAGGCCGCCCTACGCGCGCTCGGCGTCAGCGCCCGCGTGCTGCCGGCGCCGGCCATGGCCCTGGGCGCGGCGATCGCGGCCAATCTGCTGCTGGCCCCCGGACGCGGGCTTCGGGACTTGAGCGGAAAACGTCTCCGCCTCGAACTCACCTCGCCGCCATTGACGCTCGGTTTCGTGATCCATCGTGGCCGCATGTGGCCGGCGCCGCCCAGCCCCTGGCATGCATGCATTCGGGGTACCGGAGAATCCTTTCTAGCGCTGCTCCTGCAAAAAGAGGACGCCGACGCACTGTTCTTTGATCGCCGGCTGTGCGTGGAAGGCGATACCGAGCTGGCCCTGCAGGTTCGGCATGCCGTCGACGCCGCCTTTTTCCATTACAAAAAGCGCCTGGGCTCGCTGTTCCCCTAGACCCATGCGCGGCCCCCCGCCGACGGCTGTCGCTTCGGCGTTGCAATCACCGCCTCATGCGATATGCTTAAATCCCAAGACAGGGCTGCGTTCGGCGGATCTTTACGGGATCCGATCATAGATCAAGAGGGGGGTACATGCAGCGAACGGCAATAACGTCGACGCGGCCGGAACGCGCGACGGACGGGCCGGGGGGCTGGCGGGCATTTTTGGCGCGGCTACTTGCGCGGCTGCTGCCCACGGACCTGCGACTCTTCGCACGCGCGATCTGCTCAGGACCGCAAGCGGTCGGGGCCGCCTGCCCCAGTTCGAAGCGTCTCGCGGATTACATGGCCGCTCAGGCCGTGGCAGCCGGGGACGGCCACATCGTAGAACTCGGCGCGGGCACCGGTGTAGTCACCGCTTCTTTGCTCGCGCATGGGGTGCCGCCCAAACGCTTGGTCGTTGTCGAGAAATCGGCCCTGCTGGCGGCCCATCTGCGGCGCCGCTTTCCGGACGTGACGGTCCTTGAGGGAGACGCCGCCGATCTCGCCACCCTGCTTACGTGGCGCGCGCAGCACGTCTCGACGGTGGTCTCGAGTCTGCCCTTGAAATCGCTCCCCAAAGACACCGTCGACCAAATCGGCCGCGCCTTGGATGCCGTTTTGCCTCGCGGCGCTACTTTCATTCAATTTACCTATAGCCTGCGCTGCCGGGCAATCGATTGGGCCCAGGACGTGACGTGCCTGCGCTCGCATACGGTGTGGCGCAACCTGCCACCGGCCCGCGTGAACATCTTCGCCTGGGGTGTAAGCTAAGAGGCCGCGCGGTGCCTGGGGCCTTGCACCGCAGTGAACTCGCGGTATTCCCGACCCGCTCAAGCGTGTGAGCCTTTTGGCCGAATGATGCGGTTTAATACAGGGGCTTTACGAGGCCGCTCCCGGCCCGGTGCTTTTGGAAACCTTCTCGCCGACTCACACCTTCGGGCGTTTGCGCGCCCGCGTCACGGCGCGGTCCGGCAGATCCCGGGTAGCGCCCCCGGGCCGCACGGCGTCGCTCCAGCGTAGGACGCTTGCCAATAGACGCGCGTCGAGTCGCGCCTCGGCATCGAAACGTCCCGCGTACGCGGCCTCTTCCGCACGCAAGGTGTAGCAGGTGTCGCCGGCAATGTCGATCAGGATAGCCGCGATGCCCGCCTCGATAAAGGCGTAGTCGCGCTTTATAAAAAAGTCCGTACAACATACGCCCGCGAAGGCCTTAACCTTAGCCTGCCGTAAATCGGCCAAGACCGCACGCAGATGTTCGTAGGCGGTAATAGTGACGACGGTAAGGCCACGCGCGCGTGCAAGGGCGTACGCCTCACCGATCTCACAGCGACCGCACTCCGGGCAACCGTCGCGATGCCGCCACTTGCACCAGAGGGGTTTTGCGCAGTAGGGCAACAAGACCGCCCCTATGCCCGCGAGCAGGCCCTCCATGGTAAGACGCCGATCGGGGCTAAAAATCGTAAGGGCGCGCGCGGCCTGGACGCCGAGTCTGGCACCGATGTGAAAGCGTGTGGCACAGAGATCACCGAGATAGGCAAGGTCGACCGGATCGAAATCCGCAAGATCCCCTGCAGCCTGAACGACGGCATCCGCCAAAGTGGGGCCGGCCTTACGGATGTCGGCACCGATGAGGGCTGCGGCAAGATCGCTTAGGGCCGCCGGTTTAGCGCATACGATGCCGCCTGCAAACCGCGCCGCACGGATCAGCGCCTCGCCCTCCAGCCACACGTCCAGATAGAGGACGCCCGCGGGGGTCTTCAGAAACGCCGAGACATCGGGCGCCGGCGTGCTTGTAGCGGGCGCTAGCCGCTCTCGGGTCTTGGGTTCGGGTGGGCGCTCGGCCGCGGGCGAGGCGCCCAGAAAATGGGCTATCGCTGCGGCCATCGCTGCGGGCAGGGCGCCAGCGTCAAGATCGGGCAGCAGGGATTTGAGGGGCGCGAAACGTTGGCGTGCGGCCAAAAGCCCCTGCTCGGAAAGCTTTTCGAGGGGCAGACGCATGGTCTTTAGGAGCCCCTCGATGTCGAGCACCAGGGGCAACACCGCCTCGAAGAGGACGACGTCGGGGGTCTGCAATACGAAGGCGCTCGCGATCTTGCGACCCCGCTCGGTGATATCGTTAGGCGCCGTGAATTGCCCCGCTACCCCCCAGGCGCCGATTAAGTCGACAAGGGGCGCGCAAAATGCCCGTAAGCAGTCCACGGCTGGCGCCGCCGGGATACAGGCGGCCGGCACCGCCAATACCAAAACAAGGCTGTCGGGGTCGAGCGATAAACTGCCGCCCGCGGTCCGGCGCCGCACCACAGGGAAGCGGCCCTCGACAAACGTCATCCTGAGGGATTGCTGGGGATCCTCGATAACGCCGATCAGGGCACAACGCGACAAGCGCACGCAGCCGAGGACGGCCTCGCCCTCCCGGGCGCGCGCCATGAGGGTCTCCTCGTAGTCGGGAAAGCCTTGGGCGGCGAGCACCGCGGCATCGTGCCAGGCGAGTCTCACGGGACCTGCGTGCGGCCGGCCGCCCCCCACCAATAGCCGTTGGCGGCATGCCCCCCGGTATAGGGCTGCAGGCGTTTGTGTGCCTCCTCCGGCGTGCAATGGCCGTCGAGCAGGGCGCGAAACGCCGCAATGATGGTCGCCGTGCCTTGCCGCTGCGGCACGATACGCAAGACATCGACTCGGGCGTCACACAACGCCGGCAGTTCGTCGATATAGCTAGTCGGCTGCGCCGCGTGGATCTGCAGACCATTTAGAGTCAGGAAGGCATCATCTTCCTGGGTCCGGACCAACAGGCCCTCGGGGTCGCGCTCACAGACCCATTCGCAGTCGTCCTTGCCGCGATCGGCATTGCGGGCACTGAAACAACGCGCGGAATAAGCAAGGGGCGGCCGGCCAAAGGCCAGGGCCTCGCAGGCGATCGTGGCAGGGCCTGCGGCGCGCAAAGCGCTAAGCCCCGTCCCGCTCAATTCAAGGGGAACCACAAAGCGCGCCGCCCCGAGTCCTGCCATGATCGCCAAGGCGTCCTCATTGTAGATATTGAGGGTCGCCCCCGCGATAAACGGGTGCCCCGCGCTCAAGGCCACGGCGCTCATGTCGTTGGCCTCCACCGGGAAGCGTCCATTGGCACACAATCGGCGCGTGGCCTTGATCTCGGCCTCGCCGTCGACGAGCACGAGGCTCGACAGGACGACTTCCTTGCCGCGCTCCACGAGCGCGGCGCCCAGGGCCAGCCAGTCATCGAGGCGCAGGCCGCGACGCTTGTAACACACCGTCTCCCCGAGATAGACGATATCAACCGCCGTAGCCGCGATCTCTTCATAAAAGGCCCGGATCTGCTCAGCCGGCCAGAAAAACGGTATAGGTGCGAGCGCGATCCTCATCGCCAGGGCCTATGAAAGGCGCCCAAGGTTTGCTGGTGCCCCTCGGATAGCGCCGAGAGCCCGTCCAGCCATTCGCGCCGCACCGAGAAGGCCTGTGGATCTCGGGCGTACGCATCCAAGGCACCGCGCATGATCGCCGTAACGCGCGCCACGTAGGACGGCGATCGCTGGCGCCCCTCGATCTTGATGGCCCGCACCGGGATACGGGCCAGATCTGCGAGGATGGGTAAGACATTCAAGCTCGTCGGCTCCTCCAGGGCATAGGTCAGCCGATCTGCAACCTTGAAACGCCCTTTGCAGATCGTCGGGTAACCGGCCTTCTCGCCTTTCTCGAAGGCATCGATCAAGATGCCATTGAGGCGCACGCGCCGGCGATCGGCATCCTCCTCCCAACGGACGGCAGATGCCGGCGAACAGGCCCCGCAGGTATTGGGCGAGACGCCGGTTGCATACGACGACAGGGAACAGCGTCCTTCGACCATGACGCACAGGCCCCCAAAGCCGAACACCTCGAGATCCATGGCCGCGTCGCCCGCGAGTCTACGCACCTGATTCAAGGCCAGCACCCGCGGCAAGACCGCACGGGTGACACCGAAATGCTCGGCGTAGAAGCGCAGCGACAAGGCATTCGTTGCCGACCCCTGCACCGACAGATGGCGGGGCATAGCGGGATAGGTGCGCGCGCAATAGCGCAAGATCGCGATGTCGGCGGCAATGATGGCGTCGACGCCGCAGGCCGCCGCCTCGTCGGCCGTGGCCTGCCATGCGGCGACCCGGCCCGGTTGGGCGTAAGTATTCAGGGCGAGGTAGGCCTTGCGTTTGCGGGCATGCGCGTAGCGCACGCCCGCGGCGAGATCGGCGGCCGTGAAGTTGAGCCCCGGGAAATTACGGGCATTGGTTTCGTTGCGCAACCCGACGTAGACGGCATCCGCACCCTGATCGATCGCCGCCTCCAAGGCCGCTGGCGTCCCTGCCGGACAGACGAGCTCTGGTATATTCATGCCGGCACCCCGCACACCTTGGCCCCTTGACGGGTGCCCCGCCGCGCGAGCTCTGCGGTAATGGCATTGAGGACCCGCCACTTCCCGGAACACCACTCAGGGGCCAACAACAGGGCGGCCTTGGCCGTCCCGGTGAGTCTGTGGAAGACGACCTGACGCGGCGTGCGTTCGATCAAATCAGCCACGGTCGCCACATAGGACCCGAAACTAAGAGGCTGGTAGCGTCCCGCCCGCAAATCGCGTGCCATCTGCGTGCCGCGCACGACATGGAGCGGATGTATTTTGAGACCGGCGACCCCTAGCGCGAGGACGCGGCTTAAGCTCTCGAGGGCGTGATCCCGGTCTTCGCCGGGCAGGCCCACGATGAGATGGGTGCATATGGGCAGACCGTAGCCCTGCAAAAGTGCCACGGCCTCGCAGTATTCGGCAAAGCCATGGCCGCGATTTACGCGCATGAGCGTGGCATCGAAACTCGATTGCAGGCCCAGCTCCACCCACACTGCAAACCCCTGGTCCCGATAGGAGGCCAGCAGGGCCGCCACTGGGGGCGATATACAGTCGGGCCGGGTTCCGACACTTAGACCGACGACCCCGGGCACGGCCAGCGCCTGCGCATAAGAGGCCGCGAGATGCGCGATGGGCGCGTAGGTGTTCGTGTAGGTCTGGAAATAGGCAATGGCCTTGCGAGCGCGCGTACGGCGCGCGACACAGTGAAGGCCAGCGCGCACCTGCGCACCGATCGGGAGGGCGACGACGCGCGGATGGAAGGAGCGGTTATTGCAGAAACTGCACCCGCCCCATCCCCGCGAACCATCACGATTGGGGCAAGTAAAGGCTGCGTCTATGGCCACCTTGTGCACCCGCTCGCCAAAGCGGCGCAGTAATTGCTGACCAAAGGTCTCAACGAACTCGGAAAGAACGGCCATCGGTCGACTCCAAGGGGCGGGCCCGGAACTCTACGTTGAGCCGCGCGGCGATATCCGCACACGCCGCAATATCAACCCCGGCAAGCCCCGCGACGGCGCTCAAGGTGACCTTCGGCACAAAGTCGCGGCATGCCGCCGCGAACGCCAGCATGGCGGGGTAGCTGTCTGGGCGGCGGGGCCGGCACCATCGTTCATAGCTCGCCTCATCGGCGGCATTGAGCGATATGGAGACGCGATCGATCAGGCCGTCGAGCTCCGCGGCCACGTTCCGGCCGTGAACGAGACTCCCTAGGCCATCGGTATTAAGGCGTATCGGAATGCCCGTCGCGCGCAAGACCGATGCCGCAGCAAGCACCGTGGCAATACGCAGGGTAGGCTCGCCCAGACCGCAGAAGACATATTCGACACAGGGTCCCTGGGCCCGCGCCGCGGCTATGATCTCGGCCACCGAGGGCTCGCGGCTTATGGGCATGCGTAAGGCCCTGTCCGCCACTGTCCAAAGACCCTGAAATTTGGGACAAAACCGGCACCGCAAGGTGCAGCGGCTCGTCACATTGAGATAGACACGGTCGCCGATCCTGTAGGCGATGGCCGGCGGCGGGCGACTATCCCGCGCGGGTGAGCGCACTTGCCCTGTCCGCACCATGCCCATCGGCAGGCGTCCTTGAAGGTCTTGGAGGTCTGCGAGTCTAGCCGGAGCGCAGGCCTTGGCATTTGACGCATATCAAAGGGCGTATCCACAAGCAGTTGTAGTTTGAGTCTCCATAAACACCAATCGCCGGGGGAATCATGGCACAGGCGCCAGTACGATCGGTATGCAAACGGGATGGTCGCATCGTGCCGTTCGATCCCGCCAAGATCCGCTACGCCCTGCTGCGGGCGGGCTTGGCCACGGGGGAATACGGGGCCGATGAGGTGGAGCGGTTGACGGCGCAGGTGAGCGCACAATGTCCGGCGGGACACCCCGATGTCGAGACCATTCAGGATCTCGTCGAAGACGCCTTGATCGTCTGCGGATATCGGCGCACCGCGCGCACCTACATCAGTTATCGAGAAAAGCGACGCCTGACGCGCGAAGAAGGGCGCGTGCAGGTCGGCGTCGAGGACACCGTCACGGAATATCTCGACCGGCGCGACTGGCGGGTGCAGGCCAACGCCAACCAGGGTTACTCATTGGGCGGGCTGATACTGAACATATCGGGCAAGGTGGTGGCCAATTATTGGCTGAACCACGTCTACCCCCAGGAGGTGGGACGCGCCCATCGCGAGGCGGCGCTCCATATTCACGACCTAGACATGTTGTCTGGGTACTGCGCGGGATGGTCATTGCGCACCTTGCTTGCCGAAGGTCTCAATGGCGTGGGGGGCAAGGTGGAGGCGACGGCGCCGAAGCATCTGTCGAGCGCGGTAGGCCAGATGGTCAATTTTCTCGGTACGCTGCAAAACGAATGGGCGGGCGCACAGGCCTTTAGCTCCTTCGACACCTACCTAGCTCCATTCATACGCAAAGACGGGCTGCCCTATGACGAAGTGAAGCAAGCCATACAGGAACTCATATTCAACCTGAACGTGCCGTCGCGCTGGGGCACGCAGACACCCTTTACCAATCTGACATTCGACTGGGTATGTCCCGCCGACCTCCGCGACCAGGCACCGGTAATAGCCGGCGCGGAAATGCCCTTCACTTACGGTGATCTGGGGCCCGAGATGGATATGATCAACCGGGCCTACATAGAAGTTATGACCGAAGGCGACGCAAAGGGCCGCGTCTTTACCTTCCCCATACCGACCTACAACATAACACCGGATTTCGACTGGGAAAGCGCCAATGCGGATCTCTTATTTGGAATGACCGCGAAGTACGGCCTGCCGTACTTCCAGAATTTCTTAAATTCGGACCTTAAACCGCACATGGTCCGCTCCATGTGCTGTCGCTTGCAGCTCGACTTGCGCGAGCTCCTAAAACGCGGTAACGGCCTATTCGGTTCCGCCGAACAGACGGGCTCCCTCGGGGTCGTCACGATCAATTGCGCGCGCCTTGGCTATCTGCACCGCAATGATGAACGCGGACTTCTGGATGGCCTTGATCACTTGCTAGAGCTCGCCCGCACAAGCCTTGAGATCAAGCGCAAAACCATACAGATGTACATGGATAACGGCCTGTTCCCCTACACAAAGCGTTATCTCGGTACGCTCCGTAACCACTTCTCCACGATAGGGGTAAATGGCATAAATGAGATGATCCGCAACTTTACCGCGGGGCGGCAGGACATCACCCATCCCGAGGGACACGCCTTCGCCTGCCGTCTGCTAGACCATGTCCGCGAGCGGATCCGCACCTTCCAGGAACAGACCGGACATATGTACAACCTCGAGGCCACGCCAGCGGAGGGTACGACCTACCGCTTTGCCAAGGAAGATCGCCAACGCTACCCCGGCATACTCCAGGCCGGGACTGCCGCCCGTCCCTACTACACGAATTCCTCCCAGCTACCGGTGGGGTTTACCGATGACCCCTTCGAGGCCCTGGAGCGCCAGGAGGACTTGCAGCGCCGCTACACAGGGGGCACCGTGCTGCATCTTTATATGAGCGAACGACTGTCGGGGCCTGCGGTCGCGCGCGAACTCATAAGACGCGCGCTCACGCGCTTTCGTTTGCCCTATATAACCATTACGCCGACCTTTTCCATATGCCCACGCCACGGTTACCTTGCGGGCGAACACGAGTTTTGTCCCAAATGCGACGACGAGGCCTGGGCACGTCGCGCCGCGCAGGCCGCGCCTACCGCCCCATCAGGAGAGAGCCATGACCATCGAAAGAGCCAATAAGATCGACCCGCGCGGCGAATTGCGCGCCGAAGAACGCCAGACCTGCGAGGTCTGGACGCGGGTCATGGGCTATCACCGGCCGGTCGCGTCCTTCAACGACGGCAAAAAGGGTGAGCACGCCGAGCGCTTGTTTTTCGAGGAGCGCAGGTTGCGCGCGTGACGCTGCGGCTGGGCGGCTTCGTGCCCTGGAGCGGTATCGACTATCCGGGGCGCCAGGCCGCGGTCGCCTTCGTGAGCGGCTGTCCCTGGCGGTGTCCGTACTGTCACAATAGCCATCTCTGGGCGCCGCAGGCGACGATTTCCTGGGGACGGGTCCGGTCATTCCTCGAGACGCGACAGGGCCTACTGGATGCGCTCGTCATAAGCGGTGGCGAACCGCTCGCCCAGGCAGCAGGGGTCGCGGCGGCGCTCGTCGAGGCACGCGATCTCGGCTTTGCCGCGGGCCTACACACCGCCGGCGTATCGCCACGGCGGCTTGCTGGCCTATTGCCGGTGCTCGACTGGGTCGGACTCGATATCAAGACCGCGTTCGGACACTATCCGGCGATTACGGGGCGAGCGGGTACGGGGACCGCCGCCCGGGCGGCGGCCCGTTTGGTCATCGAATCGGGCACGCCCTACGAGCTCCGTACGACCGTGCACCCCGAGCTCATATCCGAGCACGAACTCGTGACCATGGTGGCGGAGCTCGCGACCCTGGGCGCCACCGCGCTGACCCTGAAAGGCTTTCGTCCCACCGGCTGTCCCAGCGCCCGCCTCAACACCCACTATCGCCCCTGGCTCACATCGACCCTCGCGCAGACCTTGCGCGAGATCATGCCGGCTATCGTGTTGCCGGACCCCTGAGGGCGCCGTCTACGCCGCACCCTCGGCACCCAGCACGGCGGCGGCGATAACGACGACGGCTAGTATCAGCAAGATGACGTGGGCACGCCCTAGGCGGGTCAAGACACGGGGCTCGTCGCGCTGAGCCTGGGCCGCAAGGCGCCGGTGCAAGACCAGAGGCTCCAGCACAAAGAGTAGCAGCACAAAAAATGACCAGAAGGCGATCATGCCGTCGAGCCACAGGCCCGCCGTCCGGTCGAGCAGCGGCTGCAGGTGTAGACGCGCGATCAGCGCGCCGCCACTCGCCCCTGTCAGAATCACCAAGATTTGCGCCGCGCGGGCAAAACGACGTTCGAGCTCCTGGAAGGCCGGGAAACGCCGTCCCGGCGGGAGCCGGGTCAAGGCCGGCAGCACGATGACCGTTACAAACCCCATGCCCCCTATCCAAAAAACGACCGACAGGATGTGTAGGGCGAGGAGTGCGGCCAGGACAGGCCAATGACCGGAGGCAATCATGGCGTTGGTGCCGACGTCGCAAGGATGCGCAGATAGGTGAGGATCCACGGTAGCAGGGCCGCGAGCGCCAGGGGTGCGGCGAAGACACTCAGGTCGTAGGGCGCAAGGCCGTTCAGCGCCGGGATGTCGGCCGCTACCCGCAAAAGCGCCGCCCCCTGAACACCGGCCAGCGCCACCCAACTGGAGCGGTCGCTTGCGAGCGGGCGGCCGGAATGGCCGCGGCTCACACGTGTCACCATGGCCACCACGAGACTCAAGGCAAAGCCTAAACCCAGGGCATGCAAGGGGCCACGTCCCAGGCTGAGGCCGCCTCGAAGGAGCTGCACGTCACGGATGGCGTAGAGAAAAAAGCCGAGGCCGAGCCACGCAAAACCGAGATACAAAAGCAGGAGCAGGCCATGGCGGCGGACCCGCGGCTCGAACCAGAGCCACGCATGGTAGTAGGCCACGACCGCAATGCCCCCATCCAAGACCGCAAGCGGCGCGTATAAGGCTTGGGCGGCGAGCAGGGCGTGGCCGGCCGTGGCCGCCAAAAAGCCGAGCGGGATCCAAGGCCTCGCGGCCGGACGCAGGTAACCGGGGAGAACCGCGGCCGTGAAAAACGGCAACATACGGTAGCTCACACCAAAAAGGGTCGGCACGAGGAACGCATAGAGGCCGAGCCGTATCGCCCAGGCCAGCGCCGTCGCCGAGCCCCAGGCAAAGGCTGCCGCGTACAGCAAAAGTCCTCCCACTTCGAGGGCGAGCGTGATGTTGAAGAGACGCACGGGCGGCCGCACGGCGGCGTGCCCGCGCCGGTAGACGGAGAACAAGGCCATCAGGAGCCGTGCATCCCCCATAGCCATGATCAAGATCCCGCTGATTAAGATCGCCGCACCCAGGGCCAGACCCGCGTACACAAGACCGAGGCCCGCAAGCCGCAACAGGAAGGCACCGCGATACTCTGACGGCATCAGCGCCTGAACCTGCAGCCAGCGCGGATAGGTAGTGGCAAGAAAGCCGAACACAAAAAACGGAAAGAGGCCGTAGATCATCAAAAAACCGTGCACGGCCACCGCCGGCACCGGCAGGCGGGGTATCGGGTAGGCCCCCGCGAAAGCCCCCAGGAGCCACAGCATCCACAAGATCAGGGCGAACGCGGCCTGCACGAGACCCGCCACAAAATAGGGCCTATGCGGCGCATCAAAAAACGACATCGAACCCCCTTCTACGCAAGGGCCGGGTTCGTGCCCTGACCGAGGACACCGCACCGGCTGCCTGGTCTGCGCGGCCATGGGCGCCGGGCGCGCCCTTGCTTATAGTACTGTAGAATCGCGAATGCGTGCCGTGGGCGGCGCCCTGCCGTCTCGGGAGTCGCCCATCTTGCCTAATTGGCGATCGCCGCCGACTCGGTCATGGCGGCCAACAGATCCTCAGCACAATCGGCAAACAACTGGTCGCTCATCGGATAGAGGACTTGTTCCTCCTTGGCGTTGTGCTGAGACATGATGGCCTCGAGCTGCGCAAGCCGCGCGCGGCAGGGCGCCCCGTCGCTGAGAAGGCTTGCTTGCGGCACCAGGAGCTCCCGGATGACGGCATGCTCGCGCCGCATGACGGCGATCGGTCCCGACGGGCCGCCGCGCTGCTCGAACGCGGGAAACAAGACCTTTTCTTCCAGAGCTATATGGTGCTCGAGCGCGCGACGCAGGTGGTTAAAGAGATCAGCCGCCGCGGGGGTCCCGCAAGAGGCGGCCATAAGGGTAAGGAGATCATCGACCTCGCGATGCTGGGCGACGAGAAAACTGGACAATACCTGGCTCGACACGGACCGGCCCTCCTTGTGGGCGAGAGCGCTCATTGTGCGTCCCGCGCGCGGGAAAATGATTGTTGTAGGTCAAGGAGGGGCGGCACAGGCCGGCTTCAGCCGGCCTTGCGGTTTCGTCGGGAGGCTGCCGAGAGTAGACTAGCGCGGGCCGGCAGGCGCCTTGATACCTATCAAAAGTAGCATATGCTTATGCCTGACCGGCGGCAGGCGGGGCGCAGCACGTCTGATCGCAGAGATGCCGGCCCACCGGGGATGAGGGGAGTTATGGGAGTTGCCAGTTTCGAAACCAACCTCAAAAACCGCTGCTCGAGTTGCAGCCTGCGGGAGATTTGCCTCCCTCTGGGTCTCGACGCCGAGGAACTCGACAAGCTCGATCGGCTCGTAAAACGTCGCCGGCGCGTGTTCGCGGGGCAGCACCTGTTTCGCGCCGGCGACAGCTTTCAGGCACTGGCCGCCGTGCGGTCGGGGTTTTTCAAGATCTATGAGGTCAGCGCCGGCGGGCTCGAGCAGATCACGGCCTTCCCGATGGCGGGCGAACTCATGGGTCTGGACGGCATAAGTTCGGGGGCCCACATCGGAAATGCCATCGCCCTTGAAGATAGCGAGGTCTGCGAGATTCCGTTTCCGCGGCTCGAAGGTCTGCTGTCGGATTTGCCGCGGCTACAACACCAGTTCCATAGGCTCTTGAGTAGCGCCATTGCCTCGGACCATAACCTCATGATGGTCCTTGGGACCATGACCGCCGAACTCAAAGTGGCAGCCTTCCTTCTGAACCTTTCCGACCGCCTCCACGCCCGGGCCGAACCGGCCCTGGTCATACACCTGCCGATGTCACGCGAGGATATCGGGAACCACTTGGGCCTCAAGCTTGAAACGGTAAGCCGAATGTTCTCGAAGTTGCGCGACGACGGCCTCATCAGGACCGAGGGCCGCAAGACCGAAATCTGCAATTACGAGGCCCTCAAAGGCTTGTGCGTGCGAGGCTCCCTGCGCGCCTAGCCCCCGTCCCGGGCCGGACGACAGGCCCATCCCCGCCTGCCTGCCGGCCGCCGCTCCCGGGCGGTCGTGCCGGAGCAGCACAGAGAGGGTCCCCCCTGCCTCTGCCGCCATCCCCCGATCCTGCGCAAGGCCGGCCCAGCCCGATCTTTGGTCCGACCGACCTTCGTCCGGCGACAGCCGTCAGAGCGGGCCGTATAACTGCACAGCACGGTCCGCCGTCGGAGGCGGCCACGCTGACGTTGCCGAAGGGGACAGGGAAATGCCAAGGAAGGCGAAGATCATACCGGCCGTGCTCGCGTGTGCGGTACTCACGGCCTGCCAGGGTAGCGGGGGCGGTTCGGGCACAGCGGCCCCGGGCACGGGCGGCCCGGCCCCCACCGGTGTCCAGCAATGCCAAGCGGTCACGGCCACGGCCGCACCAGTAGCGCTGCCCGCAACGCCCCGTAGCGGACCCACAGGGGGCAGCGTGGCGGCGTCCCTCATACTGGTACCCTCGGGCACACACAGCCTGGGGGTCTATCTCCGGGATCCATGGACGGGTGCCCTGGTGGACCGCGGTTATGTACCGACAGGGCCAGGCCCGGACGCCGTTGCTGTCAGCGCCGGCCGCTATGTGTATGTCGCCGATTCCCAGAGCGGGACGATATCGGCCTACGCCTGGCAGGCCGCGACCAATGGGCTGGTGCCGCTCAACACGAGCAACAATAGCATCGCGAGTGGACCGGGAACCGCTTCGCTCGCCGTCATCGGCACGACCCTTTATGCCCTGAATACCGGCAACGACACCATAAGCGCCTTCACGATCGGCGCCAACGGCACCCTTACCCTCGCCAGCAATACGGCCGCGGCCACAGGTCTCACGAGCCTCGTTGCCGGTCCGAACGTCCTCTATGGATTAGGTACGGACGCCATAACGAGTTACAGCCCAGGGACGACACCCACGGCCACCAGCACCACGGCGCTCGCCGGTATCATCGCCGCCGCAACCAATAGCGGCGGAAACCTTTATGTCCTCACCTCGAGCGAGGTCACGGCCTTTAACCCAGGACCCGGTGGCGGCCTCAGTGTGCAAGACAGCGCCCCCCTGCCCGCAGGTTTTACGGCCACCGCCCTCGCGGCCAACGATAGTCAGGTGAATGTCGCAGGACAAGGGCCGGGCGCAACCGAACTCGTGACCTTTCCGCTCATCAGCGGCGGCATCGCCTGTCCTGCGTCGGCAGTGCTTGGAACGAGCGGGCAGCCGGGCGGCGTCCTGATCTCACCCGAAGGGCACTTCGTCTACGTCACCGACGCGACCCGTGCGGATCTTCTCGCCTATACGGCCACCACAGCGCAATCGGGCCCGGCGCTCATAGCATCGGTACGCACGCGCCCGACGCCGCATGGCGCAGGGGCGCTCGTGGCGGATGTGACCGTCCTCGCGCAACGGCTCTACGTCGTCGAGCAAAGCAACTCCACGATCGCAGGCTATGATGTGGGCGCCAACGGGGCCTTAAGTGGTCCTAGCACATCGAACACGACATGCGGCACGGCGAGTTGCAGCAATACGGCCGAGACTGGGCCCAGCGTCGGAGGGATTGCGCCCGACGGTCAACACTTCTACGCCTCGGACTGGGCCGGCGCCGGCTACGGAGATCTCACGGCCTTCTCCCTAAACAGCCAGGGCGTCTTGGGTGCGCCGCAATCCACGGCGGCCGGCCAAAGTCCCATGGGACTTGCAATCGACCCCTCGAACCGCTACCTCTACGTAGCCAATAGCTGCTACCAGAACGCAAGCGGAACCAACTGTTCGGGGACCATCAGCAGCTATAGCCTGAACGCAGGCATCCCGCAACCGCTCGCCATCGACGCCGCCGGGACCGGCCTCTACCCTATGCTGCTTACCATAGATCCGACCGGCCAATACCTCTACGTCTCGCAATTCGCCGCCAACTCAGTCGGGGAATACACCATCAATCAAGACAGCGGCGCGCTCTCCCCCGGACCCTCCAGCGCGACCGGTAGCGCTCCCTGGGGAGTGGTCGTAGGACCATCCGGCCGCCACCTGTACGTGTCCGACACCGGATCCGCTAGCGGCAATAGCGCAGGCGTCTCGATCTTTCGCATCGCCGCAACCACGGGCGGTCTCACGCCCGCGTCCACGCCGAGCCTCATGGTGGGCGGCAACCCGCTCGGTATCGCCATAGGACCCAAGGGCCGGCGGCTCTATGTCGCCACGCAATATGGGGCCGGCAATGGGGCCGGGACCGTGGAGGTCTTTACCCGTCCCGCGCCGCTCGCGGCGCATGCCGTGTGGAACGCGACACCGATTACGCTCAGCACCCCCGTGCCCTTCGCGCATGCCTACGGACTTGCCATCAGTCACAACGGCAAGGCCCTGTATGTGATCGACAACGGCTCAGCGAGCGGAGGTGCGGGTGTCCAGGCCCTTGCCATTCCGCCGTTCGGACAGGGGCAAAACCCGGCCGCCTACACCTTCCTCGGCAATGAGCCGACCGCCCCCAACGCCGTCCAGGGGATTGCCGCAGGCGGCCTCGATTGAGGCAGGCCGCCAGGGGAGACCCCCGACGGCACCTGAGGACTAACAGGCTCTATCTTCTGCGCTTACATGAGCTTGCGCGAACCCTCGGCCGCGGCCGCGGCCATGCCACTCTTTACGTTGAGCTTCTCTTCGGGAGGCGGTATCACCGCGGGAATCCCGAGCGCGGACGCCCACAGCTCCCGCGCCCAGCCCCGCGCATGATAGAAGTGTCGGTCCTCTTGATCCTCCACTTCGTCATACGCCCTCTTCAGAACGTCCGCATCGTGGCCATCCAATTTCTTCGCGACCTGGCCGATCAACTGCCAATTCATATGGTCCTTGAGTTCGGCAGTAGTTACCGCCTCCGCCGCTACGATCTCGGCCTGACCCTTGACGCCGGAGCTAAGCGCCATTTGCATGGCCTTGACCAAGACTTCGGCGTGACTGCGCACGATCTGCCGGCCAGTCGTTTCCATCTCGGAGTTCACCCCGAACTCCGTGCAGATCTCGCTTAAAATGGTTTCGTGACGCCGGGTCTCGGTCAGGTATTTGGTCCACTCCTTACGCAAATCCGCATTTTGCACGCACCCCAAGGCCGTCTCGTAGATCTTGATCCCGCCGCGTTCGGTTTCGAGGGATTCGCATAAAAGCTCATCGACTTTGGTCCGGTTCATAAACACCTCGTCCGTTTGTGTTGCCGCCGTGCTTTGTGTTGCCGCCGTGCAGCGAACGCGCATTATCGGCCTATCTGACGCATGCAAAGATCGTCCCTAGGCCGGACGCGCCGATATCACCCGCCGTAATGTCCTCGCAGTTGTAGAAATATGCGGCCACATCCGCGGGTGGTGTGAGCTTTCCGGACGCCGCTGCACTTGGCAACAGACATACCATTTACCGGAAACGCGCCCGGGCGTGTGGGCCGACAGAAAGCGCCAAGCCTGCAACCGCGGCCTTGTTCGCAAGTGACGCGCATAACGCGCTAGGGTACGCTCGGATCACGTGAAGCCGTCGTGCCGAGCTTACGCCATGGCGCATATTTTAAAGGCCAAACATATGTCTTCTTTGCCATCTCAGCCCCGGGCGCCGGAAGGGGCACATGGGCGCATATTCTCCTTGCATCGTAACGGTCACAACGACATTTGCATGGTGACTGCCATATGTGATCCTAGATTCGGCAGTCGGTGCGGGAAATGTGCCTTAACTCGCGGGTTTCTAAGGGATTTCAACGACCCCGTCGTTCACCGAATGGGTGAACGCACCTTGTAGCACAAAGCCTTATGAATCAAGCCGCCCTCTGGTAGCAGCCACTTCAACCGCCGAATTTAGGGTGATGCGTTCGGGAGGCCGCTTAGGCTTTTTTTCTAGCTGTTACGAGGAGCGCGAAGCCACGCGACTGATAGGGGTTTTGGTATTCGTGCCGCGAAGCGGGGATCTACAGAAATCCAGGTCAGGGCGGCTTTTATCTACAGATCGCTCTTTTGTGAGGACGCTGCGGCTGGTTTCTCTATACCAGACCATACGCCCAGAAAAAAGCCCGAGGGTTGCTCCTCGGGCTTTCGACATCTGACCGTAGATCTTTAAACGCTATAATACATGTCGAACTCTATGGGGTGCGTCGTCATGCGTAGACGCGTCACATCCTGCATCTTGAGCGCGATGTAGGAGCTCAGGAAGTCGTCTGTGAAAACGCCGCCCGCCGTAAGGAATTTGCGGTCCTTGTCCAGGGCCTCGAGCGCCATGTCCAGAGAATGGCAGACCGTCGGAATCTTTTTTGCTTCCTTGGGGGTAAGTTCATAGAGATCGTGATCGGCGGCGTCGCCCGGATGGATCTTGTTCGTAATACCATCCAAGCCTGCCATCATCATGGCGGCGAAGGCGAGATAGGGGTTCGCGCCGGGGTCCGGGAACCTGACCTCGATGCGACGGCCCTTCGGGTTGGACACGTAAGGAATACGGATCGAGGCCGAACGGTTACGCGCCGAATAAGCCAGCATAACTGGGGCCTCGAAGCCTGGCACCAACCGTTTGTAGCTGTTGGTAAGGGGGTTGGTGATGGCATTTAGGGCGCGGGCGTGCTTTATGATCCCGCCGATGTAAAACAGCGCTGTTTCGCTAAGGCCCGCGTAGCCGTCGCCTGTAAAGAGGTTCTTGCCGCCCTTGGCGAGTGACTGATGGCAGTGCATGCCCGAGCCGTTATCGCCCACGATGGGCTTGGGCATGAAGGTCGCGGTCTTGCCGTGATTGCGGGCTACGTTGTGGACACAATACTTGAGGATCTGGATCTCGTCGGCCTTGCGGACGAGCGAGGCAAACTGGGTAGCGATCTCGTTTTGGTTGGCGGTCGCCACCTCGTGGTGATGCGCCTCGACCACCAAACCCATCTCGGTCATGGCAAGCACCATGGCGCTGCGAATGTCTTGCGATGAATCGACCGGGGGAACGGGGAAATAGCCGCCCTTCACGCCCGGCCGATGGCCGAGATTGCCGCCGTCGTATTCCTTACCCGTATTCCAGGCGGCCTCTTCGGAATCAATGCGGCACGAGGAGCCCGACATGTCGACGCTCCACCGGACGTCGTCGAAAATGAAGAACTCAGGCTCAGGCCCGAAGTAGGCGGTGTCGGCAATGCCGGTCGTCTTCAAAAAGGCTTCGGCGCGCTTGGCGATAGACCGGGGGTCGCGGTCATAGCCTTTCATGGTGGCTGGCTCTAGGACATCGCAACGCAAAAGGAGGGTGGGTTCTTCGGTGAAGGGGTCGAGGACCGCGGTGGCAGCATCCGGCATCAGGACCATGTCCGACTCGTTGATCGCCTTCCACCCGCCGATGGACGAGCCGTCGAACATCTTCCCCTCCTCAAACAGCTTCTCGTCCACCGTGTGGGAGGGCACGGATACGTGCTGCTCTTTCCCCCGGGTATCGGTAAACCGGAAATCGACGAACTTGACGTCGTTGTCCTTGATCATTTTTAAGACGTTGGCAGACATGCGTTTCTCCTAAACTTCTTGGGTTTTTGGGGCGATGGGGCGGCGCGTACGCCTGAGGCGGCCATTTTGCACGAAATATGCCAGCAAGCAAGCGAGCAAAAACGCCGTTTCGGGGCACCAGCCCCCACCCTATTGCACCAATATGGTGCTATGGGCGGGGGCCTGCGCGTTTATGGTGCGTCTAGTTCAGGGTCTCTCCCATCGTAACAGACCTTCACGGCGGCAATCTGGGGGTCTTGGCGTACTGCCTCCGCGAAGCGCTGCTGCAGATGGTGCGCAGCGGCGGGCGAGGGCACCAGGGCCAAGGGCAGGCGCAATTCGACGAGAACCTTCCCAGAGCGATAGTGCAGAACCACCGACTCGATGTCCTTGGCCGCCTCGATCGCAGCGAAATAGCGTTCGAGGCGCCTTAGGACCTCCGCGCGCAGAGGCAGGCGCGCATTGGTCGCGGCGTGCTCGTCGTCTTCGGAATCGACATGCACGAGCACGTCTGCGATATTGCCGATATGCCGCATCAAGGCAGCGCGAACCGTCTCGCTGATCTGGTGGCCTTCGGACACGCTGATGTTGCCGTCCACCTGCAGATGGACATCGATAAAGGCAAGGCCTGCGGCCCGGCGTGTGCGCAGCGAGTGCAGGGTCTTTACCCCATCGGTGGCCATGATGACGCCGCGGATACGCGCCAACGTCTCGGCCTCGAGGCCCGTATCTACGAGTTCGCGCATCGCCTGCCAGCCCAAGGTGGCCCCCATGCGTACGATCAGGATGGCAACCCCGATCGCGGCCACCGAATCCAGGTCCGCGACCCCCAGCATACTGCCGGCTACGCCCACGGCGACGACCATCGAGGAAAACACGTCCGTGCGATAGTGCCAGGCGTTGGCATGTAGGAGTTCCGAGCGCAAGCGCGTGCCCGCATTGCGCATGTAACGAAACAGACCTTCCTTGATCCCGATGGCGGCCAGGGCCATGACTAGAGCCAGGAGGCGCGGCTGGACAAGGTGCGCAGGCGTGCTCAAGGCGTCAGCGGCATGCAGGGCGATACCGACACCCGTGCCCATCAATACGAGGCTCAAGCCCACGGTGCCGGCGGTCTCTATGCGTGCATGGCCGTAAGGATGGTCCTCATCGGCGGCACGCGCGCCGAGGCGGGCCGCCAGCAGGACGAGGGCATCGCTCAATAGGTCGGACAGGGTATGGAAACCGTCGGCCACTACCGCGGCCGAGTGGCCGATGAACCCGGCGCTCAGCTGACCCATGGCAAGGCCCACGTTTACAAAGAGACCGCGCCAGATCACGTTCTGGCGTACAGTCCCGGCCTCAGAGTTCGCGCCCCGTGCCAGGTCCGCCATCACTTACGCACCCTGAACGTCACCCATACATCACCGTCCGGCCGAGTGCCGGCCTCCAGCACTTCGTGACCCTCCAGCCGGCACCAAGCCGGGATGTCGTAGAGGGCCCCGGGATCGGTGCAATGCACCGAGAGGACATCCCCGGAGGCCAACTGCGTCACGGCGGCGCTCGCGCGGATGACGGGCATCGGACAGAGCAGATGGCGGGCATCGAGCTCCATCTTTAGAGGTACCATTGCGCGTCGAGCCTATGGGCCGGCAAAGGCGTGACCACATGGTCGGTCCGGGAACCGTCCGGCCGGCCTACAGCGATGCGCACGGCAGGCGCCGCACGACCCTGACCGAACCGGGCCGCAATGGCACACGCGAGTTCGACATCATCGGCATCGGCGTCCCCTAAAAGCAGGGCGAGGGGCCCGTTGTAATCCGTCGACCAGAGGTGTGGGTAGCGATTACGGTAACCCTCCAGAAAGCGGTTTTCGCCGGCCTCCCGGCCAATGATGAGCTTGAAACTAGGCCGCGGCCGCAAATGCCGTCCGATCTTCAAGAGCATGATGTCATCAAAATCGTAGCGCCGCTCCCCGCGGCTCTCCCACAGGTCACGCAACTTGCGGGCGTAATTGGGATCGGTCAGAAAACAACAGCCGCCGGCGGGCTGGGCATAATCGAAACCGTAGGCGGCTGCCAGCGCTATCTGGGGCTTACGATTGCGGCCGCTCAAGGCCAAGAGGCGCTCCCGGTCCACCCAACCCTCGCGTTCCGGCAGGGTGGGCGGCAGGAGCTTGGCGCACAAAGGCCGCAGCAGCCGATCTTCGGCCCCGGATTCGCGCGCCACGACCGGAAAGGTATCGCGCCGCTGCGACATCGGGCGCTGGCCCAATACCTCTCCCGTGACAATAAAATCGAAACCGTGATCCTCCATCCATGCGCGCGCCTTGCCTACCATGAAACCCTTGCAATCGAGGCACGGGTTGAGGTGCGCGCCATAGCCGTGGCGGGGATTCAAGACGACGTCTTTGTACTCATCGATCACGTCGATAATGTGGAGCCTTATACCGAGCTGCTCGGCGCAATGGAGCGCGTTATTGCGCACCACCCGGCCCTTGCGGGTGGCCCGTATCGCATGGGTGTGCCCTTCGACGCAAAACCCGGTAAAGAAGTTGATCCCCTCGACGTGGATCCCTTGGTCCTGCATAAGCCGGGCCGCCAGCAGCGAATCGAGTCCGCCGGACAAAAGCACCACTGCTTTTCTTGTACCGTTTTGCATAGACCCCTTGGGAACCCAACCCAGCCGCTACCCTGACTGGCCCATTCCGGGCCGTTTTCGAACGAGTGAGTATACCGCGGCCCCCGGCCCTGCACAGCCCTTGCGGCCTGAACCCCGCCCACCCGGACGGCGGGGACAGGAAAACCGGCGATCGGACGGCGGCCGCGCGGGGCTCGTTTGCCGAAAACGCGGCTTACCCTTTATAGTGGCGCGATCAGTGAAGCCGCGTCGAAGTCGGGCTTTACCAACCGCCTGTCAAGGACCGCGATGTGACATTCCAGGAACTCATTTTTGCGCTCCAGCGCTACTGGGCGAAGCAAGGCTGCGTCATCGAACAGCCCTACGACACCGAGGTGGGGGCCGGAACCTTTCATCCGGCGACCTTCCTTGGAAGTCTTGGGCCCGAACCTTTGCGCGCCGCCTACGTTCAGGCCTCGCGGCGCCCCACAGACGGCCGTTATGGGGACAACCCCAATAGATTGCAGCGCTACTTTCAGTTTCAGGTAGTCCTCAAACCCTCGCCGGCGGACATCCAGGACCTATACCTCAAATCACTCGCGGCCTTGGGCATCGACCTCCTCAAAAACGACGTGCGCTTCGTCGAGGACAACTGGGAGTCGCCGACCTTAGGGGCGTGGGGGCTGGGCTGGGAGGTGTGGCTAAACGGTATGGAGGTCAGCCAGTTCACGTACTTTCAGCAGGCAGGAGGACTCGAGTGCCGACCCGTAACAGGCGAGATCACCTACGGACTCGAGCGACTCGCCATGTATCTGCAGGGCCAAGACAACGTCTATGATCTCGCTTGGAACGAGACCGTGCCGTACGGCGATATCTACCGGCAGAATGAAGTGGAACAATCCCGATTCAATTTCGAGGAGGCCGATGTCCATGCCTTGCGCAGCCGGTTCGAGGCCTACGAAGAAGAGTGTCGCCGCCTCGTATTGGCCGACCTTCCGTTGCCCGCCTACGATCATGTGCTGCATGCCTCACATACCTTTAACCTGCTGGACGCACGCCACGCCCTGAGTGTCACCGAACGCGCCCGCACGATCGGCCGCGTGCGAGCCCTGGCCCGCGCCGTCGCCGAATGCTATTACCGTAAGCGCGAGATGCTCGGGTTCCCACGGATATCACGGACTCATGTCTAAGACCGACGACCT
>JAKAXM010000042.1 GCA_021816625.1 Pseudomonadota bacterium
CCACCTTGTGCGCCTTTGGTCCTCAAAGGACGCAGTTGACCGAAGGCGTCATCGGACAGAATAGGAAAACCGACAGTACGTCGCATTCATTTATTAGAGGGCAGATTGGGACGGGGAGGAAAGGGGACCCGATGGGTTAGCGTTGGCTTTGAGGCCTCTTGTTGCCGGAAACCCCCAGGACGCCTAGAATAGCGCGTTTGTCGGCATGGTCGAGCGGGGGGAACGCGATAAGTGGGATGGAACGACCCGGGGAAGGGGCAGGATCCATGGGGACGCAAGAGCGCGTCCAAGCCCTTTGACCTCGATGCCACCCTGCAACGACTCTGGCGGCGCCTGCGCCGGCATGGGGGCGCGCCCCCACGATGGGTGTTCATTGTAGCCATTTTTGCCGCGGCGGCGGGCTGGCTTGTAAGCGGCTTCTACAGTGTGCCCCCCGGCGACCGGGGGGTGTTGCTGCAAATGGGCCGGGAGGCCCAGGTCGTGCAGCCAGGTCCCCACTGGCGGTGGCCATCACCGTTTGCCAGCGATCAGGTCGTAAGTGTCCGGCAGATCCACATCGTGGCAATCGGGTATCGCCGCACCTCCAAGCTCTATGAAGGGGAGCCGGCACCGGCTGAGGCCGCCATGCTGACCCAGAACCAGGGGATCATCCACCTGCAGTTTGCCGTCCAGTACCGGATTGCCGATCCCCGACGCTACCTTTTTAATATTGACCACCCGCGCAAGACCATCGCCCGTGCGGCCGAGGCCGTGATGCGGGAGGCCGTCGCCAAGAACCCCTCAGGGCTTGCGCTGTCGACCAATGAACGCGGACTCGAGGGGCAGGTCAAGCAGGGCCTCCAGCGCCTTCTTGACCGGTATCAGGCCGGGGTGCATGTAGTGGCTATCAAGATCCAGAAGGCCCTGCCGCCCAAGAGCGTGCTATCGGCGGTCCAAAAGGTGGTCCGAGCCCGCGAGGACGCAAAGAGCCTCAATAGTCAGGCACAGGCCTATGCCGATACCATCATTCCGCGGGCGCAGGCCGACGGGGCCGCGCTCATCGATAAGGCAAAGGCTTATAAAGCTAAGGTAATCGCCGCAGCGAAAGGGCGGGCGTCCCGCTTCTTGGCGCTGGCCAAGGTCTATGCGCAGGCGCCTCAGTTGACCCGCGAACGCCTGTTCATCGAGGCGACGGCGCGCGTTTATGCCAAGGCGCGCAAGATCCTGGTGGCCCCCAGCCCTCACGCGATCATACACATTACCATCCCGCAGGGCCCGGCCCCCGCAGTGCCCTTGGCAAGCCCGCCACCACCGGCTTCGCCCGGCAAGGGGACGCCGCCATGAGGATCCAAAGACTGTGGCCTGTGGCGATCATTCTGGCCGTGCTCGTGGTCTTGCTGGATGCCACCTTGTACGAAGTGAACACCGGGCAATATGCGGTGGTGACGAGCTTTGGACGGGTGGTGCAGGGCCGCGTGGGCCCGGGGCTGCACGTGAAGCTGCCCTTCCTGCAGCACGCCCATGTCTTCGATGGCCGGCTCTTGAACCTGAGGGTCGAGCCCGAGGCCTTGTTGACGCAAGGCCACAAGCGGGTCTTGGTGGATGCCTTCCTCGAGTACCGCGTGGTGAATTTTCGGAGATACTTGGCAAGCACCGCGGGTTCGCGCCACAAGGCCGAAGAACGCCTGCGCCAGGCCGCGATCACGGCCCTGCGGGGGCTTTTTGGCGAGAGTCACTTAGCGCAGGTCCTGGCCGGTCAGAGGACAAAATCGCTCGCACCGAGGGTCGCCGCGGAGGTGGCCCGCTATGGGCTTACCGTGGTGGATCTCAAGATTCAGCGGATCGGCCTTGCCGATCGCGTGAACGACGCCATCGACAAGCGCATGGCCGCCAAGGAACTGATGAAGGCCTCGCAGATCGAGGCCCAGGGCATGGCGCAGGCCCAGGTGGTACGGGCGCAGGCCGATCAAAAGCGCGCCGAGATCTTGGCGCAGGCCGCGGAACAGGCCGCGGTGATCCGCGGCCAGGCGCAGGCGCAGGCGGGGACCATCGATACCAAGGCCTATGGCAGGGACCCCGGGTTTTTCGTCTTCTACCGCAGTCTGCGCGCCTATATCCACAGCTTCGCGAACCGCGGCACGACACTCGTGCTGGGCCCGCAAAGCGGCTTCCTGCGCTTTTTGCCGGACGCCAATCCTTACCGCAAATGAGATCAACAGATATGGTTCTGGAGGGCGAGTGAGAGGCGACCATTGGCTGCTGCCGGTCGGTGTTGAAGAGATCCTGCCCCCGGCGGCCCGCCACGCCGAACACATCCGGCGTGATCTCTTGGATCTCCTGGAGCGCTGGGGTTATGAGCTTGTCATGCCGCCGCTCGTTGAGTACCTCGAGTCCCTGTTGACCGGGGTGGGCCGCGAGCTGGATCTCAAGACCTTCAAACTCACGGATCAGTTGACGGGCCGCCTCATGGGCGTGCGCGCCGACATGACACCGCAGGCGGCGCGTATCGATGCGCATTATCTGCGCCGCGAGACGCCCGTCCGGCTCTGCTATCTCGGTCCCGTGGTGCGGACACGCCCCGATGAATTCGGGGGGGCACGCGAACCCTGGCAGATCGGCGCCGAACTCTTTGGGCATGCCGGGACGCGCGCCGACAGCGAGGTGTTGCGCCTGATGTTGGCGCTCCTTGAGCGGGCCGGTTTTACCGGACTTCATGTGGATATCGGTCACGTAGGCGTGTATCGTGCCCTGGCCCAGGCGGCCGGCCTCGATAGCGCGACCGAACAGGAACTGCATGATGCCCTGAAGCGGCGGGCGCGCAGCGAGGTCGAGGCCATCCTGAAGCCCCTGGCGATACCCGCCCGCGTGCACCGGCATCTGCTGGCCCTGATCGACATGAATGGCGGGGTGCGCGAATTCACGCAGGCCCAAGCCCAGCTGGCTGATGCCGGGCCTTTGGTGCAGAAGGCCCTGGCGGAACTCAAGGCCGTGTGGGAGTCGGTAGATGCCGCCCACGAAGGTCTTACCTGGCATTTCGATCTCGCCGAGCTGAGCGGCTACGGGTACTATACCGGGGTCGTTTTTGCGGCCTTCACCGAGGGTTACGGCCAGGCCATTGCCCAAGGTGGCCGCTATGACGAGATCGGGCGGGCCTTTGGGCGCGCGCGTCCGGCGGTCGGCTGTGGCGCCGACCTGCGGTTGCTCTTGAAACTCAAGGACCGGCCGACGGGTGAGCCCGCCGCGATCTTTGCGCCTGTGAGCGACGATCCCGGACTGGCAGCGGCGGTGCGCGCCCTGCGCGCAGACGGCGCGCGCGTGATCGAGGCCTTGACCGGGGCAGAAGGCGAGGGTCGCGACATGAACTGTGACCGTGAGCTGGTACAACAAGACGGCCGCTGGACGGTCGTAGCGAGGCGTTAAGGAGCGTATGGCCAAGAATATCGTGGTGATCGGGACCCAGTGGGGCGATGAAGGCAAGGGCAAGATCGTCGATCTCCTGACCGATCGCGCGCGCGCGGTTGTGCGTTTTCAGGGGGGACACAACGCCGGACATACCCTGGTGATCGATGGGCGCAAGACCGTTTTGCATCTGATCCCCTCCGGCATCCTGCGGCCCGACGTAACCTGCTATATCGGCAATGGCGTCGTGCTCGCAGTCGGTCCGTTGTTCGATGAGATCGATGCCCTCGAGAAGGGTGGGGTGCCGGTCATGGATCGACTGAAGATCAGCGATGCCTGTCCGCTCATACTGCCCCATCACATCGCCCTGGACGTCGCCCGTGAAAAGGCCCGCGGAGCGGCCGCCATCGGGACCACCGGGCGCGGGATTGGTCCGGCCTACGAAGACAAGGTCTCGCGGCGCGGGCTGAGGCTCGGGGATCTCTTCGAGGAGGGCGCGTTTGCCGCCAAACTCAAAGACGTCATGGAATATCATAACTTCATGCTCGAGCACTTCTTCAAGGCCCCGACGGTCAGCTACGAGGCGACGCTTGCCGAACTCATGGGCTACCGCGAGCGTCTTGCGCGACTGGCCTGTGACGTGCCCGAGGCCCTCGAGGGTCATAGGGTGCGGGGCGAGTCGCTGCTTTTTGAGGGGGCGCAGGGCACCTTTCTCGATATCGACCATGGCACCTATCCCTTTGTGACCTCATCGAACACGAGCGCCGGGGCCGCGGCGACCGGCACCGGTGTCGGACCCAAGGCGCTCGATTACGTGCTCGGCATCACCAAGGCCTATGCGACCCGCGTCGGCGCCGGACCCTTTCCGACGGAGCTCTTCGATGACATCGGGGCACGGCTCGGCGAGCGCGGTCAGGAGTTCGGCGCGACCACCGGGCGCAAACGCCGGTGCGGCTGGTTCGACGCCGTCGCCGTGCGCAGGGCCCGCGAAATCAACGGCTTCTCGGGGCTTTGCATCACCAAGCTCGACGTGCTAGACGGCCTTGAGACCGTAAAGATCTGCACCGCCTACGAGATGGACGGTAAGCGGCGGGTGACGCCGCCGGCCGGTGCCGAGGCCCTGGCCCGCTGCCGTCCCGTCTATGAGGATATGCCGGGCTGGAAAGAGTCCACGATGGGGGTGCGCCGCCTGGAAGAATTGCCCAAGGCCGCGCGCCGTTACCTGGAACGGCTGACGGAACTCACGGGTTCGCCCGTCGAGATCATATCGACCGGCCCTGATCGCGCCGAAACCATTATCGTGCGGGACCCCTTTCAGGGGCCATGAAGGAGAGCAGTATTGAAACAAAGACTAAGGATGGTGTTTAAGGGTTACGCCAAGGTTTGGTACCGAGGAGAGGACTTGAACCTCCACGGGGTTACCCCCACTAGCACCTGAAGCTAGCGCGTCTACCAATTCCGCCACCCCGGCCCGGCGTCCCTTAAGGCCGGCGACTCTAACCGAGAACAGGACACAATGTCAACGCGAAAGGACCCCCCAGCATTCACCGACCCTATGGCCGAGCGTGAGGCTCAGACCTACGAGTTTCCCGTACCGAGCCGTGAGGCGGTCATGGCTTATCTGGCCACCCAGGACGAGCCGGTGCCTTTGCGCCAGTTGCTGGAAGACCTGAAGGTCGAGACCGAGCGCGATATCGAATCCTTTGGCCGCCGCCTGCGCGCCATGGAGCGCGACGGCCAACTCCTCAAAAACCGCCGGGGGCGCTATGGCCTGGTCCAGCGGATGGATCTCATCCAGGGGCGCGTCATCGGTCACCCCGACGGCTTTGGCTTTCTGGCGCGCGACGATGGCAATGACGACCTCTTCATCAGCGCCCGCGAGATGCGCAAGGTCTTGCACGGCGACCGGGTGATGGCCCATGTCGCCAACGTCGATGCGCGGGGCCGCGGTGAATGCCAGATCGTCGAGGTCTTGGAGCGCGGGCAGCACCAGGTCGTCGGCCGTTACCGCGAAGAACACGGGGTGAGTTTCGTAAGCCCCGATGACCGCCGGCTCGGACGGGACATCATGATCCCGCCCAATGCCGCATTGGGGGCGAAGACCGGCAATATCGTAGTCTGCGAGATATTGGAGCAGCCCACCGCCAAAACGCCGCCTGTCGGCCGTATCACCGAGATCCTAGGCGAGCGGGCCGCGCCCGGCATGGAGATCGCGATCTCGGTACGCAAATACAACCTGCCCCACGAATTCTCGCCTGCGGTCGTAAGCGAGATCGCCGGGCTTGCGCCCACCATAGATCCAAAAGAGGCCGATCGGCGCGAGGATCTACGCGGTGTGGCGCTGGTCACGATCGATGGCGAGGATGCCCGCGATTTCGATGATGCGGTCTTTTGTGAAAAAATCCGCGGTGGCTGGCGACTCATCGTCGCGATCGCCGATGTTTCCTACTATGTGCGGCCTGGTACGGCCTTGGACGAGGAGGGGCTTGCACGCGGCAATTCGGTGTATTTTCCGAAGGCCGTGATCCCCATGCTGCCGGAAGTGCTGTCAAACGGACTTTGTTCCTTGAACCCCGACGTTGACAGGCTCTGCATGGCCTGCGAGATGCAGATCGACAAGAACGGCCAGATCAAGGACTACCGCTTCTTCGAGGCCGTGATGCGCTCGCGCGCCCGGCTCACCTATACCGAGGTCGCGGCTATATTGGGGGGTGATGAGACGGCGCAAGCGGCGCGGCGGCCGCTCGTCCCGGCGCTCGAGTCCCTCCATGCCCTCTATGAGGTACTGCACAAGGCACGCGCCAAGCGCGGCTCGGTGGATTTCGAGCTGCCGGAGACCCGTATCGTATTCGATGACAATCGTAAGATCGAACGTATCGAACCCCTGCTGCGCAATGACGCCCATAAATTGATCGAAGAATGCATGCTCGCCGCCAATGTGTGCGCGGCGCGTTATCTGATCGAAGCCGAGGTCCCGGCACTCTTTCGCGTGCATGCCGGCCCTACCGCCCAGAAACTCAAGGATCTGCGGGTCATGCTCTTTGAGATGGGCCTCGATCTGAAGGGTGGCGATAAACCGGCGGCCAAGGATTATGCGGCCTTGCTCGCCAAGGCCCCGCCGGGCCCCGAAGGACGGCTACTACAGACCCTCTTGCTACGAAGCCTAAGTCAGGCCATGTACGGTCCCGAGGACATCGGCCACTTCGCCTTGGGTTATGATCACTATACCCACTTCACATCACCCATACGCCGCTACCCCGATCTCGTGGTGCACCGCGCCATAAAGGCCGCGTTGCGAGGCGAGAAGCCGGGCGACACCGGGTCTATGAAGGCCCTGGGCGAACACTGCTCCTTTACGGAACGCCGTGCCGACGAAGCGACCCGGGATGTCATCCGATCCTTGAAGACCGAGTACATGGCAGACAAGGTCGGCCAGGAATTCGATGCCGTCGTGAGTGGGGTCATGGCCTTTGGGCTCTTTGTGGAACTGGCGGAGATCTATGTCGACGGCCTCGTACATGTCTCATCGCTGGGCCGGGATTACTACCATTTCGACCCGGCGCATCATCGTATGGTCGGCGAACGCACCGGCCAAACCTATCGTCTCGGAGACGCCGTGCGCGTCCGACTGCTGCGCGTGGACATCGACGAGGGCAAGCTCGACTTCGAACTGATCGCAGCGGCGGCACCGGAACGCGCGGCCGGGGAAAGCGAGGAACGGGCACGCCCGAAGCGCCGGCGTAGATCACGCCGTGGCTGATGGGCCATCGTCGGATGTGATCGTCGGGCCGCACGCAGTCTTTGCCGCCCTGCAAGCCCACCCCGAGGACATCGATGGGGTGTGGGTCGCCAAAGAGCGTAGCGATGAGCGTATCCAGGCCCTACTGGCCTGCGCGCGGGCCGCGCACGTGGCCATCCATGTGAGCCCGCGCACGGCGCTTGATCGCCTGGCCCCGGGCCTGCGCCACCAAGGCGTAGTCGCCCGCCGGCGGGGTGCGAAACGGCGCCTGGAGGCCGATCTCGAGACCGCACTCGAGACCCTGGAAAACCCCCTTTTGCTGGTCCTAGACGGCGTCCAGGATCCACACAACCTGGGCGCCTGTCTGCGTACGGCCGAGGCCGCCGGGGTCCATGCCGTCATTGTCCCGCGTCACGCGCGTGCACCCTTGTCGGCGGTCGCTTGCCGGGCGGCCTGCGGGGCCGCCGAACGCCTGCCGGTCTATGAGGTCGCCAATCTCGCCCGTACCCTGAAGATGCTCAAAGAAGCGGGCATCTGGCTCATCGGGGCCACGGCCGACGCCGCCATGGCCCTGCATCGTTATGAGCCGCCGCGCGCGGCCGCCTGGGTTCTGGGGGGCGAGGGGGCGGGCCTGCGGCGCCTGACGCGCGAGGCTTGCGATGTGCTCGTGCGCATCCCCATGCACGGGATGGCGGAAAGTCTGAACGTATCGGTGGCAACCGCCCTCTGTCTCTATGAGAGCGTGCGTAAGCGCGAGGCGTAAGGACGCGACGCGGGCTTCTCTGTCATAGGCTGCGGCCAAGACGGCGCACCGCTTGGCCCCGTAGGATACCCGCGATGACGCGATGCGCCTCCCTAACAGGCGCAGGCGCATCGGCGCCGCCCCCACTGCCGCTAAGCGGGTTGAGGGGCCAGGCCGGTACGGCCTCTACCCGTCTTGGCGGCGGTAAGAGCCGGGTGGGCGGCACCGCCTCATTCCGGCGCCCTCTCGGTCGCGATGCGCGAACACGTCAAGAATGCCCCGCCGTCCGCCGCGCGCCTCGATTCCCGCATGACCACGGTCAGGTGATGCGCGGTCGCCTGTGGTCATCGGGACATCGGACAAAGATCGCGCCGTAATGGTAGGGCGGCAATTCGACCAGCGTCTCCAGGGTAAGACCGGCCGGCCCCACCGCCGCACAGGTGTCTGCGGGGGACAGGCGCAACTCCGTGCGCGGACCGCGCGGCTTATCCAGGACAACCGTTTCTTCACGGAGACGGGCGTGCCAATTGACGATGGCAAAACGGCCCGTCGGTTTCAGGATGGCGGCGACTGCGCG
>JAKAXM010000002.1:0-1169 GCA_021816625.1 Pseudomonadota bacterium
TCGGCGGCCGGATACGGGTATCGGAATTTCGGGAGTAAGCATGCGCCTTGTCATTCTGGATCGTGATGGCGTCATCAACGAGGACTCCGACGACTATATAAAGAGCGCCGATGAATGGCAGCCCATCCCCGGCAGTCTCGAGGCGATTGCACGGCTTAGTCACGCCGGATTCCATATCGTCGTTGCTACCAACCAATCGGGCATAGCCCGCGGCCTTTTCAAGGTCGATACATTGACCCGCATCCACAACCGTATGATCGATCAAGTGCATCACAAAGGCGGAGAGATCGAGGCGGTGTTCTTTTGCCCCCACGCGCCCGCCGATCACTGCCTGTGCCGCAAGCCCTTGCCAGGCTTGTTCCACGACATCGCAGCGCGATTCAAGACGAGTCTGAACGGCACCTATGCCGTGGGCGATTCGCTGCGCGACATCGAGGCCGCGCAAGCGGCACAGGCCTTGCCGGTCCTGGTGCGCACCGGCAAGGGTACGCGCACGCTGGCCGAGGGCCTGGTGCCCGCAGGCGTGCCTATATACGACAATCTGGCGGCCTTTGCGACCGCGTTGCTTGCCGCCACCGGCAAGGGCGCACCTGGGGTCGGCGCATGAGGCCAGAGGCGAGGGCTGCGACGTGCGCGCGCCAACCATGAGACCCGTGCTGCGGGCCCTCGCATTCCAGGTCGGATTCATCTTGTCGATTGCCGCCTGGGCCCCTGTCGTCCTCGCCCTCTTCTGGCTCGCCCCCATCAGCCGCTACCGAGTAATCCGCCAGTGGGGACGCTTCACGGTATGGTGGCTTAAGATCAGCTGCGGCCTATCTTACGAGGTTCACGGCCGCGAGAACATTCCGGCGACCCCGTGCGTTATCCTCGCGAAACACCAATCCACTTGGGAAACGCTGGCCTTCCAATGGATCTTCCCGCCCCATGTCTGGGTATTGAAGCGAGAGCTGCTGTGGATCCCCTTGCTGGGTTGGGGCATGGCACTAAGCCAACCCATAGCTATCGCCCGCGATCAAAAACGCAAGGCCATAGATCAGGTTATCCAGATCGGGTGCAAGCGGCTGGCACAGGGGCGTTATGTCATCATCTTTCCGGAAGGGACACGCGTGGCGCCCGGCGAACACGGGCGCTTCCAGATGGGTGGCGCGCGGCTCGCGCACGCCGCGGCC